>NZ_JBKIBX010000021.1:0-96438 GCF_046557895.1 Methylobacterium oryzisoli
ACCTGCGCCGCGACACCGAGTTCGCCGTCGTCCGCGCCGGCCTGAACTACAAGTTCGGCACCTACTAAGCGTCAAGGTACGAGGGTCCGGCTCGCGTCCTCAGACCCCGATCACGTCTGGTCGCACGGCCGAACGGCGCCCCAGGAGAAATCCTGGGGCGTTTTCATTTCGAGGAAGTTTGGCAAGGAATACCGTGCTCGGGCTGCAGTCTTTGCTTGGGCTGCGCGATGATGGGTGTGTCCGCCTATGGCCGAACGAGATGTTCGTGACTGATTGAGCAGTCTGCCATGAAAGAGCCCGCCGCGGCGGAGCCGGGCGGGCGAGGTCTATTCAGTTCAAAGGACCACGGCAAGCAAACCACATTCGACGATGGGGCGCTACCCCTGGGCCGGCCTCCCCATCGGAAGCAGGGTAGGGCAGGGCGACCCGAGCGCCGGTAGCCGAACCGGCGCCACTCGCCGGCCAACTGCGGCAGACGCTCGCGCAGCTTTGCCTCAGCCGGGCGGCAGGACTGGCTCGGACCCTCGCGCGATTCGTCCCGACGCAGCAGGGTGGGAGACCGCTCGCCCGCCGGCTCGGGCGGACGTGACGGGCTCACTGGAAGCGCCCAGGTTTCCGAGCGCCCGACTTCTCCTCCGCGGAAGCGAACGGATCCCGGATGGGAGGGGGAACGGCGGGGAACGCCATGGGGAACATGGGGAACACCTCGGCCGTCCGGCGGCTGAAACGGTGTTCGGCTCCAAGGAATCGGTGGAGCGGGCCCGGACATCCCACCGTCCGACGCCTGCGGCATGTACTCTGACGAGCCCCTCGCCCACTCCCGGATCGGGCAGGGGCACACTCTCGAATGTCATTACCGTCGGTGGGCCGAACGCGTGCACGAACCACGCCGTCATCGTTGCGCGATACGCTTCGCGGATCGGAGTTTCGGGTGCCATGCTGCTCGCACTCCTCTTTGCCATGAGGGAGTGCCTCTCGTGGCATCCGAAGGGGCGCTCGGCAGGACCTCGAGAACCAGGCGTCAGCAGACGACCGCCTGACCGTCGCGTCGGGGATCGCTCGCCGCGACGTAGCCGTCCTCATCGGGATCGCCCATGCGCCAGATGAACTGGCCGGCGCCGAAATCCTGGTAGCTGTCGTTGATCACTTCGATGCGGTGGCCGCGATCGGTCAGTGCCCGCACCGTCTCGGGCGGCATGGTCGATTCGGCGTTGAGGCTGAGCCCCTCGTTGACGCGCCAGCGCGGCGCGTCGCAGGCGGCCTGCGGGTTCTGGTGGTGATCGAGCATGCGCACCAGCGTCTGCACGTGGCCCTGCGGCTGCATGTTGCCGCCCATCACGCCGAAGCTCATCACGGGCGCGCCGTCTCTGGTCAGGAATCCCGGGATGATGGTGTGGAAGGGCCGCTTGCCGGGCGCCACCACGTTGGGGCTGGCTGGATCGAGATGGAAGCCGTAGCCGCGGTTCTGCAGGCTGAGGCCCCATTCGGGCACCACGACTCCGGAACCGAAGCCCATGAAGTTCGACTGGATGAAGCTCACCATCATGCCCGAGGAATCGGCCGTGGTGAGGTAGATCGTGCCGCCGCTCGCCGGGTTGCCGGGGCCGAAATCCTGCGCCTTCGTCCGGTCGATGAGCCGGCCGCGCGCCTTCAGGTAGGCCGGGTCGAGCATCTGCTCGGGCGTCACCGTCATCCCGGCGGGGTCGGCCACGAAGCGGTAGGTGTCGGCGAAAGCGAGTTTCATCGCCTCGATCTGCAGATGCTGGCTCTCGGGTCCGTCCGGCGGCAGGGAGGCGAGGTCGAAGTCTTCGAGGATGCCCAGGGCGATCTGCGCGGCGATGCCCTGTCCGTTCGGCGGGATCTCGTGAAGCGTGTAGCCGCGATAATCCTTCGCCGTCGGCTCGACCCATTCGGGGCGGAAGGCGGCCAGATCCGCCACCGTCATGGCTCCGCCGTGCTCGGCCGCATGGCGGGCCGTCGCCTCGGCGATCTCGCCCTCGTAGAAGGCCCGGCCCTTCGTGGCGGCGACGGCCCGCAGCGTCCGGGCGATGCCCGGCAGCCGCACGCGTTCGCCGACGTCGGGGGCGCGGCCGCGGGGCAGGAAGACCTCGGCGAAGCCCGGCTGGCCGGCGAGATCGGCCACGCGGGCGGCGGCCGCCCATTTCTGCTGCACCACGATCGGCGCGAGGTAGCCGCGCTCGGCGATCTCGATCGCCGGCTCCAGCAATTCGGCGAAGGGCAGACGCCCGAAGCGTTCGCTCAAGGCGACCCAGGCCGCGACCGCTCCTGGCACCGTCACCGAATCCCAGCCGCGCATGGGCGGCCGGGTCCTCTCGCCGTACTTTCGGCGGAAGTAATCGGGGGTCCAGGCAGCCGGCGCGCCACCCGAGGCATTCAGCCCGTGGAGCTGGCGCCCGTCCCACAGGATGCAGAAGGCGTCCGAGCCGAGGCCGTTGCTGCACGGCTCGGTGATGGTCTTGGCGGCCGCGGCCGCGATGGCGGCGTCGACCGCGTTGCCGCCCCGCCAGATCATCTTGAGCCCGGCCTGCGCGGCGAGCGCGTGCGAGGTCGCCACGACGTTGCGCCCGAAGATCGGCATGCGCAGCGAGGGATAACCGTGGTTCCAGACGAAAGGCTTCATCGTGTCGCGTCCGTGGGTTGCCGCGCGGCGCCGCGGGGCTCGCCCCGCGGTTCGAACACCCTGGTGCGCCGTTCTGACGAGCCGCACAAGTTGCGCCGCAGAGACCGCTCCGTGGCACGGATGCTGCTTGGAACACGGTGTGCCACAGGGCCGCCAGCGCGCGGCCTTGACGTGCCGGTCCGCGCACCGGACCCTCCCGGCACGATCCGCTCCGATCGACCGTACGAACAGGATAAGTGGATGCTGCGTCTTGCCGCCTGCCTCGTCGCCGGGTTCGCGCTCACCGCGCCGCTCTCGGCCCAGACCCTGCGCTACGGCATGATGGAGGATCCCGACGCCCTCGACCCGACCCTCGCGCGCACCTTCGCGAGCCGCATGGTCTTCGCCGCGCTCTGCGACAAGCTCGTCGATATCGGCCCGGACCTGAAGCCGGTGCCCCAGCTCGCCACCAAGTGGGAGCTCTCCGCCGACGAGAAGTCGCTCACCATGACGCTCCGGCCGGGAGTCAGATTCCACGACGGCGAGCCCGTGAACGCGGCGGCCGCCAAGTTCTCGATCGAGCGCCACCTGAAGTTGCCGGGCTCGCAGCGCCGCGGCGAGATCGCGCCGATCGACTCCGTCGAGGTCGTGGACGAGCTCACCTTCAGGATCACCTTGAAGCAGCCCTTCGCGCCCTTGATGGCCCAGTTCACCGACCGGGCCGGCATGCTGGTCTCGCCCAAGGCCGCCGAGCGGCTCGGCGACAAGTTCGCCACCGGCCCGGTCTGCGCCGGACCGTTCAAGTTCGTGGAGCGGGTGCCGCAGGACCGCATCGTGGTCGAGCGCTTCCCCGACTATTGGAACAAGGATCAGATCCAGATCCAGCGCATCGAGTTCCGGCCGATCCCGGACACCACGGTGCGGCTGACGAACCTGCGCGCCGGCCAGCTCGATCTGCTTGAGCGTCTCGCCCCCACCGACGCGCCGCAGGTCGCGCGCGATGCCAGGCTCAAGCTCGCCTCGACCTACGAACTCGGCTTCCAGTCGGTCCTGTTCAACCTGGGCAAGGCCGGCTCAGCCGTCGCCGACCCGCGGGTGCGCGCCGCCTTCGAGCTGTCGCTCGACCGTGCCGCCATCAGCCAAGTGGTGTTCAACGGCGAGTTCCTGCCCGGCAACCAGTGGGTCTCGCCCAAGCACCCGGACTACGTGAAGGATTATCCCATCCCGAAGCGCGACGTGGCCAAGGCCAAGGCGCTGCTGGCGGAAGCGGGGCAGCCCAAGCCCCAGATCACCATGATGGTCTACGCCAACAGCGAGGCGCCGCAGGTCGGCCAGGTCATTCAGGCGATGACCAAGGAGGCGGGCTTCGACGTGAAGCTGCAGGCGACCGATTTCACCACCGCCCTCGATCTTGCCGACAAGGGCAATTACGAGGCCTACCTCTACAATTGGAGCGGCCGGCCGGATCCGGACGGCAACACCTTCAGCTTCCTCAGCTGCAAGGCGCCGCTCAATTATCCGCGCTACTGTTCGCCAGAGGCCGATGCGGCGCTGCAGGCTGAGCGCGGCTCCGTCGATCCGCAGAAGCGCACGGCGGCCTGGAGGGCGCTCGCCGACAAGGTGCTCACCGACCGTCCGGGCGTCTACCTGATGCACCGCAAGCTGCTCTGGGCCTACAGTCCGAAGATCAGCGGCTTCGTGCCTTATCCGGACGGGCTCGTGCGCTTCACCGGGCTGAAGCTCAACTGATGCTGCGCTTCCTGGCCCATCGTCTCGCGCTCGCCGTCCCGACCCTCGTCCTCGCCTCGATGATCATCTTCGCCCTGCAGCAATTGCTGCCGGGCGACGTCGCGACGGCGCTCACCGGCGAGGAGCGCGACCCCGAGGTGATCGCCTTCATCCGGCAGAAATACCACCTCGATCAGCCGCTGCCCGTGCGCTACGCCTACTGGGCGGCGGGCGTGCTGCAGGGCGATCTCGGCGTCTCGGTGCGCCTGCAGAAGCCGGTGGCCGAGCTCGTGCTCGAAAAACTGCCGGTGACTCTGGAACTCGCCTGTCTCGCCATGCTGGTCGCGCTGGCGATCGGCGTGCCCATGGGCATCCTCTCGGCGGTCAAGCGCGGCACCTGGATGGACGCGGCGGCCAACGGCATCGCCCTCTGGGGCCTGTCGGTCCCGAATTTTTGGCTCGGCATCCTGCTGATCCTGCTGTTCTCGGTGCATCTCGGGTGGTTGCCGGCCTCCGGTTACGTTCCGCCGGGCGAGAGCCTGATCGACAATCTCAGGGCCATGGCGATGCCGGCCTTCGTGCTCGGCAACGCCATCGCGGCGGTGATGATGCGCCACACCCGCGCGGCGATGCTCGGCGTGCTGGGCTCCGACTACGTCCGCACGGCCCGCGCCAAGGGCGTGTCGCCCCTGCGGCTCGTGCTGCGCCACGCCCTGCCAAACGCGGCGATCCCGGTCATCACGCTGGGCGCGCTGGAGTTCGGGCAGCTGCTCTCGGGGGCGGTTCTCACCGAGCAGGTCTTCTCCGTGCCGGGCTTCGGCAAGCTGATGGTGGATGCCGTGTTCAACCGGGACTTCGCCACCGTGCAGGGCGTCGTGATCTGCACCGCCGCCACCTACATCGCCCTCAACCTCGCCGCCGATGTGCTCTCGGCCGTGGTCAACCCGAAGCTGCGCCGGGCATGAGCACCGGCACACCCGTCACCGAGAGCGCCGGAATCGCCGCGCCCGTCGGCGAGAGCGGCAGCGTCCGGGAGCCCGGCTCGCTCGCCGCCTTCTGGCGCCGCCTGCGCGCACGGCCGAGCGCCGTGATCGGGCTCGCCATCGTGGTGGCGTTCATCGCCATGGCGGCGCTCGCCGACGTCGTCGCGCCCTACGACCCGACCGCCACCGACTGGGGCGCGGTGCGCGCCGCGCCGAGCCTCGCCCACCCGTTCGGTGGCGACGAGGTTGGGCGCGACGTGCTCTCGCGCATCATCTACGGCGCCCGCGCCTCTCTCGGGGCCGGCCTCGTCTCGGTGGGGCTGGCCGTGGCGCTCGGTCTGCCGATCGGCCTCGTCTCCGGCTACGCCGGCGGCTGGGTTGATGCCGCGATCATGCGGCTGACCGATGCGCTCCTCGCCATTCCCTTCCTGATCCTGGCGATCGCGCTCGCCGCCTTCCTGGGGCCGAGCCTCACGAACGCCATGCTGGCGATCGGATTGTCGGCCACCTCCACCTTCGTGCGGCTGACGCGCGCGCAGGTGCGGGCGGTGGCGGCCGAGGAGTTCGTGGAGGCGGCCCGCTCGGTGGGCAACCCGCCCTGGCGGATCGCGCTGGTGCACATCCTGCCCAACATCGTGCCGGCGATCCTCGTGCAGGCGACGCTGACCATCGCGGCGGCGATCATCGCCGAGGCGAGTCTCTCCTTCCTCGGCCTGGGCCAGCAGCCGCCGGAGCCCTCCTGGGGCGCCATGCTGAACGTCGCCAAGAACTTCATGGAGCAAGCGCCCTGGATGGCGATCTGGCCGGGCGTCTCGATCTTCCTCGCGGTGCTGGCCTTCAACCTGCTCGGCGACGGCCTGCGCGACGCCCTCGATCCGAGGCAGCGCACATGACGGGGTCCCTCGGCCCGCCTCTCCTCGACGTGCGCGACCTGCGCGTCGCGTTCGACACCGAGGGCGGTGCGGTCCATGCCGTCAACGGCGTCTCCTACACCCTGAACGAGGGCGAGACGCTGGGCGTCGTCGGCGAGTCGGGCTCGGGCAAGAGCGTGCACGTGCTCGCCATGCTGGGCCTGATCCCGCGCCCGCCCGGACGGATCGTCGGCGGGCAGGTGCTGTTTCGCGGGCGCGACCTCCTGGCTCTGCCCGAACGGCATTTGCGCAAGGTTCGGGGGGCCGAGATCGGCTTCGTGTTCCAAGACCCGATGAGCTCGCTCAATCCCGGCATGACGGTGGCCGCGCAGATCATCGAGCCGCTGCGCATCCATCTCGGCCTCGATCGCAGAAAGGCGAGGGCGCGGGCGCGCGAACTCCTCGACCTCGTGCGCATCCCGGACGCGACCGCGCGCCTCGACCAATATCCGCACGAGTTCTCCGGCGGCCAACGCCAGCGCGTGATGATCGCGATCGGGCTCGCCTGCCGCCCGAAGCTCCTCATCGCGGACGAGGCGACCACGGCGCTGGATGTCACCGTTCAGGCCGAGATCATCGCTCTGGTGCAGGAGCTGAAGCGCGAACTCGGCATGGCGATCATCTGGATCACCCACGACCTCGGCGTGGTGGCCGGGATCAGCGACACGGTGCAGGTGATGTATGCCGGGCGCATCCTGGAGCGGGGGCCCGTGGACGACATCTTCCGCGATCCACGCAACGCCTACACGCTGGGGCTGCTCCGCTCGCTGCCCGATCTCAGCCGGGGGCGGGCCGGGCGCCGCCGGCTGCAGCAGATCGACGGCAGTCCGCCCGACATGCGTCGCCTGCCGCCGGGCGACCCCTTCGCCCCTCGCAACGTCTACGCCACCCCCCGCTGCCGCACCGAGATGCCCCCGCTCGTCCAGGCCGCAGGCGCGGCGCCCGGTCATCTCGTGGCCGCTTGGTACGATCTGCCGGCGCGGCTCGCCGAGGAGCACGCACGATGACGGCGAGCCTTCCGCACGCGGCGGCATCCTGCCCGGTCATCTCGGTGCGCAACCTTTCGAAGGCGTATCCGCTGCGTGCCTGGTGGGGTGGCAGGGGAGATGTGTTCCAGGCGGTACGCGACGTCAGCTTCGACATCGCACCGGGCGAGACGCTCGGACTCGTCGGCGAGTCGGGCTCCGGTAAATCCACGATCGGCCGGGCCGTGACCATGCTGAACCCGCCGACCTCCGGAACCGTTGCCTTCGAGGGCGCCGACCTCGCCAAGCTCAAGCCGCGGGCCATGCGGCGCATGCGCAGCCGCATCCAGACCGTGTTCCAAGACCCTTACGCGGCACTCAACCCGCGCATGAGCGTCGGCGCCTATGTGGCCGAAGCCTTCCGGCTGCACCGGCCGGAGATGGGCGCGCCGGAGCGCCGCGCCGCGGTGTCCCACCTGTTCGAGCGTGTCGGCCTTGACCCGGCCTTCATGGGCCGCTTCCCGCACCAGTTCTCGGGCGGCCAGCGCCAGCGGATCTGCATCGCCCGGGCGATCGCCCTCAAGCCCAGCTTCATCGTCGCCGACGAGCCCATCGCCGCCCTCGACGTGTCGATCCAAGCGCAGGTGGTGAACCTGCTGCAGGATCTGCAGGCGGATCTCGGCCTCTCCTACCTGTTCATCTCGCACGACCTGCGCATGGTGCGTTACCTCTGCCATCGGGTCGCGGTGCTCTGGCGCGGACGCATCGTGGAACTCGCCGAGAGCGACCGCCTGTACGACGACCCGCGCCACCCCTACACGCAGCGCCTTCTCTCGGCCGTCCCGCTTCCCGATCCGGTTGCCGAGCGAGCCCGTCTTGCCGCCACCGAGGCGGAGACGGTCAGCGAGCGGCAGCCCGGCGATCTGGTGGAAGTCGCGCCGGGACACTGGGTCGCTGCGGAAGGCTGACGTCGGTCCGATGCGGGAGGGGGACCCGCCGCGGAGCGGTCCGGCTCGCGAGCGCAGGACCGGCATCGCCGTCGTCGAGATGGCGCGGATTGCCAAAGTCCTCGCGTCACGCATCGTTGTCCGCGGGCCGCGGAGACCACACCGTCTCGGCCCGATCGCGAGCCGGGAGATCGAGCGATGCGCATCCACGTCCTGTCCCTTCTGGCGCTCGGCCTGTGCGGTCTGGGAGCCTCGCTTCCAGGGAGCGTCGCCGCGGAGGAGCGCGTCGGCCCGCAGACGGCGGCCAGCCACCCGCTGGACGCCCTCACCGCCGACGAGATCCGCGCGGCCGTGGCGGTACTGCGCCGGGAGGGACGGTTCGACGACGCGGCCCGGGTGGTCTCGCTGGCGGTCGACGAGGCCTCGAAGGCCGAGGTGCGGGCGTGGCGGCCCGGCCAGTCCTTCGCCCGGCGTGCCTTCGGGGTGATCCTGACCAAGGCCGGCCTGCACGAGGCCCGGATCGACCTGGCAGAAGGCCGCACGATCGCCTGGACGGCGGTCGCGGGCCGGCAGGCGTCGCTCCTCGTCGAGGAGATGATCCGCGCGAGCGACCTCCCGAAGCAGGACCCGCGCTGGCAGGCGGCGATGGCGAAGCGGGGCATCACCGACTATGCCAAGGTGGTCTGCCTTCCTCTGGCGGTCGGACCGGAAGTCGATGCGGGCCAGGCTGGCCGGCGCCTCCTGAACATCCCCTGCGTCGACGTCGACGGCGCGGTGAACAACCTGTGGGGCAAGCCGATCGAGGGCGTGATGGCGACCGTCGACATGGCAACGAATCGCGTGCTCGCGGTGGTCGATCTCGGCGCAGTGCCGCCGCCGCCGGAGACGCCGAGCCACGCCCACGCCGATGCCGGGGGCTACCGGCGGCAGCCGAAGCCCGTCGGGATCAGCGCGCCCGAGGGCGGCAACGTCCGGGTCGAGGGCGGGCAGGTGCACTGGGACAACTGGTCGTTCCACGTTCGGGTGGACCCGCGCCGCGGCACGGTGCTGTCGCTGATCCGTTACGACGACCACGGCACACGACGCGACATCGCCTACCAGCTCTCGGCCAGCGAGATGTACGTGCCCTACATGGACCCGGCGCCGACATGGTCGTTCCGGGCCTACATGGACATCGGCGAGTACGGCTTCGGCGCGCTGGCGACGCAGCTGAGGCCCGGGCAGGATTGCCCGGACACGGCCACCTACCTCGACCTCGTCATCGCCGACGGCAAGGGCGAGCCGCTCGGCCAGCGCGGAGTGGTCTGCGTGTTCGAGCGCCCGACCGGCGATCCCGTGTGGCGCCACGACGAGTTGCTGAACGGCTCGGCCGAGTCGCGGCCGAACGTCGAACTGGTGGTGCGGACGGCGCCGGTTGTCGGCAACTACGACTACCTCGTCGATTACGTGTTCGACCGGGCCGGCAGCATCGACGTGCGGCTCGGCGCCTACGGCATCGACGCCGTGAAGGGGGTCGCGGCGGCCTCCCTGGGCGACCCGTCCGCCGCCGCGGAGACCGCCACCGGCACCCTGGTGGCGCCGCGGCTGCTCGCGGTGAACCACGACCACTACATGGCGTTCCGCCTCGACATGGACGTCGACGGGCCCGAGAACCGCTTCGTACAGGATCGCTTCGCGGTGAAGCGCCTGCCCGAGGGTGGTCCCCGGCGCAGCCTGTGGCAGGTGGAGAGCACGCCCGTCGCGACGGAGGGGCCGGTGACGATCCCGCTGGGAGCGGCGCAGTTCCGGGTCGAGAGCACGGCCCGCCGCAACCGGCTCGGCGCGCCGACGAGCTACCAGATCATGCCCGGCCACACCGCCACATCGCTGCTCGCCAAGGACGACCCGATCCAGAGGCGCGCCGGCTTCACCGACTATGCGCTGTGGGCCAGCGCCTACGCGCCGGACGAACTCTACGCCTCGGGCAACTACCCGAACCAGAACCCGGAGGTCGACGGGCTGCCGCGCTGGACTGCCGCCAAGCGGCCGATCCGGGACCGCGATCTCGTGCTCTGGTACACGGTGGGCTTCCGCCACATCCCGCGCGCCGAGGACTGGCCGGCGATGCCGGGGCTGTGGCACGGCTTCCGCCTGCGTCCGTTCAACTTCTTCGACCGCAGCCCGGCCCTCGACGTGCCGCCGGCCCCGGCCGATCGGCGGGCGGCGCAATGAGCCGGGGCCTCACCCTCGCGGCCCTGCTGCTCGGGCTGCTCGCGGCGGCGCCGGCCCCGGCCGAGGAGACGGACGACGCCGCCATTCTCTACCTCGACGCAGCAGGCTGGCGCGCCGCCCCGCCGGGCCGGAAGCTCGCCCTGGCTTCCGCCTTCATGCGGATCTTCTGCGCGGACCTGCGCATGCCGGCCGCCGCTCTCGTCGATTGCCTCGACGCCGACACCGCCACGACCCCCGTGCTGGAGCGCGCGATCGCCTGCGCCTCCGCCCTCGCTCGCTCTTGAACCCGGGCACGAAACGGGAGACGGCCATGACAGGCGCCGCACCACTGCCCGTCCAAACCATCGGCAGGCGCCGGCCGGCGCCTCCGGGGTCCTGCGGCGGCACTCACCCGTGCAAGACGCATGGGCGCAGTGCTACACGTGACGACGGGATCTGCTCGAAGCGGAGGCTGCGATGTTCCTGGCTCGCTTCTCATACGACGTTCTGCCGACGGATCGGCAGCAGGCCATCGAACACATTCGGCGCGAGATTGCGGCCGCCCAGGCCAGCGGCCTGAAGGCTCGGCTGCTCATCCCGCTCACGCGGGGCCAGCACTGCGCGGCCCTGCAGTTCGAAGTCGAGCTGACCAACCTCGATCAGCTCGATCAGTTCCGCCGACGCGGCGTCGGTTCAGAGAGTGAGACGGGTGAGTGGATGCGCTCGTTCAGCGACATTCTTCGAAGCCCGCCGGCGGTCGAGATTCTGCGAACGGAAGAATGACGACCAAGCCCTGTCGCGCACCCCGATGATGCTGGGACACGCAGGACCTCGTCGGCCGACCTCCGGGATCCCGGGAATGGAACCCATTGGCCCAGATGTTGGAGCGCAATCGCTCGGGTTACTTCCCGCGTTTGGGCCGATGTGATCCGCTCTCGTCGCTGTGCGACCGCGCTTGGCCCAGCCCGTTCGCCTTGGCGAGGTCGGAGCGAAGCGCTGCATAGCTGTTCGCGACCATCGGGTAGTCGGGCGGCAGGCCCCACTTCGCCCGGTACTGCTCGGGCGTGAGTCCACGGCTACCGAGGTGTCGCTTGAGTGTCTTGTAAGGCTTCCCGTCCTCGAGGGAGATGATGTAGTTCGGGGTGACCGTCTTTCTGACGGGTACCGGCGGGACGGGCTGGTCCTGCTGTGGTTTGCGAGGCGACTGGAGACTTGCAAGACGGTCGTACACGCATCGGATCAGCGCTGGCAGCTCCGCTGCGGGAAGCCTGTTATGCGAGACGAAAGCCGAGACGATGTCGACGACGAGGGCAAGCCCGTCGGGGGCGAATTTCGGTTCGATGTTCATAGTAGGATCGGGTTGCCAGGATGCCTGCGACGTTGCGTAGCGAGTAGAATTGTTGCTTTTAAGAAGAATTTTCCGGTAGTTCCTCGGCGAGATCTGCGCCGTCCTCAATTGATCGTGGACTGTCGATCTGGCGATTCAAAGCCGACGGACCCGTACCGGTGTCCCTCTCTCGCCCTCCCTTGATCGCAGCCTTGACCCCATCGCTCCGGTCGAGAGCGTGTGTCGCGTGAGCCTGCGGTGAGACATGCACCGAGCCAGTCGATGGCGGCCGGCAATGTGTCGAACACCTTCTCACGCCCGGTGGCACAAGGTCCGAAGCCGGCTTCGAGAAACCAAGAACCCGCAGCGTCAGGTCCATGCAGGCTCTTCGACAGACGAACCAGAACGGCAATGAGCTCGTCCGCCGCCAGGACGAGATATCCTGAATGGTCTGAACTGCCCGTGCACACATCGATCGGCTGGAGGACGACGACGGGTACCACGGAGTCATCATCGCAGCGTGACAAAGCCTCCGCCGCGAACTGTGCGTCTCGCCGCGTGTCGACCATCAGGTCTCCGCTGGCGATCTCGGCGTCGTGCAGGTCGGCGCAGGTCACCTGGCAAACCGCACGGCCTCTCTCTTGGTCGTACAGCTCAACGCTGAGCCTTGCGTCCTCCGGAAGGACCTCGGCCGGCAGAACTTCCACGAGGCGAATCTCGCGGTCCGGGTTGCGCGCGATGACGCTGCTCCGGGTGCCGTCCGAGCCCACCGGCAGGAAGACCAGCCGCGCGTAAGCCCGGACAAGGCATCGCTGGAGATCATTGACTGGGGAGCCCCAAGATACTCTCCTGCGAGCAACGTTCATCGTCCAACCTTCGCGTGTGCGAGCGGGTGCGGTGGGCTCCAAGAGTGACCGCCGGGTGCGCAACGGGACCCCACCGCTAGAGCGGATACCCCGAAGAGGTCTTGCTACACTTGGCCAACCTGATGGTGTTCCATGCCAGATCCCGTTGGTGCGCGTGGGAGATCCGGGAGAGACCGCATGGGCGCCCCCGTCCTTCCGGCGTCGCCGAGCACCATCGGCGTCGTCACACGCCTCGCGGTGGCACACGCCACGAACGCTGGCCTTGATGCAGGCTCGTTCCTTGAACGGGTCGGCTTGACGACGCGTCAGATCGAGGACCCGCGTGCCCGGATCGGTGTCGCGAACCAAGTCGCCCTGCTCGATCGTCTCGCCGCGGCGCTGGATGATGACCTGCTCGGTCTCCATCTCGCGCAGGGGTTCGAGCCCGGAATGGCGGGGCTCGTGTACTACGTGATGGCATCGGCCCCGACGCTGCGCGACGTCCTAGACCGCGCCGAGCGCTTCGGCGCCGTCGGGAACGAGGGGATCAGTCTGACATGCTCGCGCTCGGAGGAGGGCGTTCACCTTCGCTTCACGACCATCGGGTTCCGACGTGCCCAGGCCCGGCATCAGATGGAGTTCTGGACGGCGGGCATGATCAGGATCCTGCAGCACCTGACCGCGACGCGACTTCAACCGATCGAGGTGTCCTTCATCCATGCGCGAAACGCGGGCAGCGGCAGGCTGGAGGAGCTGTTCGGATGCCCCGTCCGGTTCTGTGCGACGCAGGATGGGCTCACACTCACGCACCAAGCAGACAGGTCAACCGTGCTGGGCGCGGATCCCTACTTGCATGATCTGCTGCTCGCCTACTGCGAGGAGGCGCTCGCTCATCGCCAGCGGCCGCAGGAAAGCCTGCGCACACGGATCGAGAACGCGATCGCACCCCTGCTGCCGCATGGGCGGCCTGTCGCGACCGAGATCGCCCGGATGCTCGGGATGAGCCAGCGGACCCTGTCCCGCCGGCTCGCCGACGAAGGGCTCACCTTCGGGGCCGTGCTGGAGGAGATGCGCCGCGACCTGGCCCTTCGCTACCTTCAGGACGCCACCCTCCCGATCTCCCGCATCGGCTGGCTGCTCGGGTTCCAGGAGACCGGTGCCTTCACGCATGCGTTCCGGCGGTGGACCGGACGGACCCCGACCGAGGTCCGCGCAGGCGGAGCGCCGTTGGACCAATTGGGTTACGGGAAGAGCCTGCGGCAGACCCATCCGATATCATCCCGCGCCGAGGCTTGATCAGGCTGATCCAGAGGCCGGTAGGGATTGCTGCGACGTCGGTGGTCCTACGCAGGAGCAGTCTTCAGAGGAGCGCTCCGGCATCGACCCTGGGCCCGTCCTTTCGACGACGAGACAACGACGCTCAACTGGGGACGTCATGACCTCGCCAGCGACGCGCTCAGTATCCTCGCTTCACGTCGACGGCGGTGGGGATCCGTCCTGTTCCCCAGTAGGTGCGAATGTTGTGCGCGACGATCGTGGCCGCACTCCGCGGGTTCGTCGGACCGGTCACGTGGGGCAGGATCGTCACGCCGGCGTGCCGCCACAGAGGCGAGGCGGGCGGCAATGGCTCGACGTCGAAGACGTCCAGCACCGCGTGCGAGAGGTGACCGCCATCGAGAGCCGCGATGAGGTCGTCGGTCACGACGATCGGACCGCGCCCGAAGTTCATCAGGGCCGCGCCCGGCTTCATCGCGGCGAAGTGCGGCGCGCCCAGGAGACCCTGCGTCTCCGCGGTCAGCGGGAGCAGGCAGACCACGATGTCGCTCAGCGCGAGCAGCCGTGGCAGGCCTTCCGCACCGGTGAAGGCCTCGGCTCCCGTCAGGGAGGCCGGCAGGGGCTTGGGCGAGCGGCTCCAGGCGGCGACCTTGAAGCCCGCTTCGCTGAGCCGGTGCGCGGCGGCGGTTCCGAGCGCGCCCAGCCCGAGGAGCCCGACCGTCGTCTCCGCGGGGGGGCGGTAGGGCAGGGGCTGCCAGAGACCCACCTCCTGCTGGCGTCGGTAGGCCGGCATGTCGCGCTGCAGGTAGTAGGTCCAGGCCAGGACGGCCTCGGCCATCGTTCGGGCGAGTTCCGGATCGACCAGGCGGACGATGGGTATGCCCCGCGCGCCGAGATCCCGGACGAGGCGCTCGACGCCGGCCCACAGGCTGTGGATCCAGGCGAGGCGTGGCAGGAGCGCAACCTCGGCGGGATCGGGATTGGCCACGATGGCGATCTCGACCTCGGCCCGTTCCGCGGCCGAGAGGCTGGCGAAGGGGCGGATACTCGCCTCCGGCAGCGCGCCGGCGAGCGCCGAGAGGAAGGCGCCCTCCTCGTCGGCGTCCAGGGTGCCGAGAAAGGCGATCGGTTCATGCATGAGGGGTTCCCGGTCCGTCAGCGACATCCTGCGTTCCATAGAGGCCATCCGTGCGCGATCGTGAAGCGACGATTCTGCAGACGGAGCTGACCGCTCAGGGCCTCCGGCCCGTCATCACCGACGCCTTCAGCGGGGCCCTGAGAGGATTTCAGCGGGCCAAGGCTCAGGAACAGGGATGCGCCAGGGCGGGCACGGGCCTCCCGTTGATCGCAGCGCTGCCGCACCGCAGAGTGCCCGTCATCACGAGCGCTTGGCGGACGTGAGGACCGTTCCTCCTTCGATCAGAGCAGCGATGCGGTCGTCGCCGATGCCCCAGTCACGCAGAATGTCCTCGCTGTGCTCTCCCAGGAGCGGGGGAGGCCGCCGGACGGATCGTCCCTCGAACGCCTCCAGGCGGACCGGGTTCGCGAGCTGCTTCAGCGTTCCGAGCGTCGGATGCGCGATCTCCTCCACCAGACCGGCATGGCGCACATGCGCGTCGCCGAAGACATCCGCCATGTCGAAGATCGGCCCGGTGGGCAGGCCCAGGGCGACGAGATCGGCCGTCCATTCGGCCCTCGTCCGTGTCGCGAACCGGGCGTTCAATCGCGCGACCAGATCGGCCCGGTTCGTCATGCGCGCCGTATTGTCCTTGAACGCCGGCATGCTCGTCAGGTCTTCGAGATCGAGGAGCTTGCAGAGGCGTCCCCACATCTCGTCCGTCACCGCGGCCATGTTGAACGGGCCGTCGGCAGCCTCGAACGTCCCGTAGGGACAGATGACCGGATGATCGTTGCCGGCGGCCTGCGGCACGTCGCCGAGGCTGAGATACCGCTGGCCCTGCACGCAGAGCAGACCCACGAGACCGGCCAGCAGCGAGGTCTCGACGCGCTCGCCCCGGCCCGTCACGCCGCGCTGGAGCAAGGCCGATTGAACGCCGATGGCGGCCCACATTCCCGCCACGAGATCCCCGATCGGGATGCCGACCCGCGTCGGCTGGCCCCCCTTCTCCCCGGTGATGCTCATCAAGCCGGACATGCCCTGCGCGATCTGGTCGAGGCCGGCGTAGTTCCCGTACGGACCATCGCGCCCGAATCCGGTGACGCTCGCGTAGACCAGGCGCGGGTTGGCGGCCCGGAGGAGATCGGCGCTCAAGCCCATCGCCTCCATCGTTCCGGGCTTGAAATTCTCTAGGACCACATCGGCATCCGCCGCCATGCCCCGCAGCAAGTCGATCGCCGCCGGATCGCGCAGGTTCAGGGCAAGGCTGCGCTTGTTCCGGTTCACGGACAGGTAGTAGACGCTGATTCCGTCTTGGAATGGTCCCCACGCGCGGATCATGTCGCCGTCGGGAGCCGGCTCGACCTTGACGACGTCCGCACCCATGTCCGCGAGGATCGTGGCGCAGAACGGGCCGGCAAGTGCTCTCGTCAGATCGATGACGCGCGTGCCTGCCAGGGGCAACACCATCGGCTTTTCTCCCATAAGTTGGGTCGCATGGTCCCGTGAGCGAACGTCGCGGAGCCTCGCCGGATGGGGCGAGCCGCAGGGGCGAACGGACGCCGGCACCGCGTCACCACGCATCCTCCAGGATCGCGGTGACCTGCTCGGCGCCGTCGATCGTGCGGGGGTTGGCCCGGACGAAGGGATTGCCGAGCGCCTTCGTGGCCAGACGGGCGAGGACATCGCGGTCGACCGGAAACGCGCTCAGCCGTGAGGGCAGCCCGAGCCCCCTGACGAGCGCCGCGATGCCCTCGGGCAGCGATGGCCAGCCGAGCCGGTCCGCGATCCGGTCCTGCTGCGCCTGCGTGGCCGCAGCGTTGTAGCGAAGGACGGCCGGCAGCAGGATGCAGGACGTGACGCCGTGCGGGATTCCGAGCTCACCGCCGAGCACGTGGCCGATGCCGTGGCTGGCGCCGAAGCGGATCCGATTCACGCCCGTACAGGCCAGCCACACGCCGAGCTGGCCGTCGAGCCGCGCCTCGAGATCCGCCGGATCCTCCTTGGTTCGCGGCAGGGCGCGGCAGAGCCGGACCAGGGCTTCGAGGCAGGTCGCATCGATCAAGGGCTGCGCGTCGGGCGAACAGATCGACTCGACCGCATGGTCGACGGCACGGATGCCCGTCGAGAGCCAGAGCCGCTCGGGTGTGTGGAGCGTGCAGCGGGGATCCAGGATCACCGTCGCCGGCTCTATGGCAGCCGCCGTGTAGAGGTGCTTCTCGCCGCGCGCGGTGTCCGTGCAGCCCGCCAGATCGCTGAACTCGGCGCCCGACAGCGTGGTCGGCACCGCGATCTGCCGGATCGGAGCGCGTTTGACCCGCGGGACCATGCGGCTGCCATCGGCCGCGACCCTGATCCTGAGTTCGTCGAAGCCGTCGCGGTCGGTGATGTCGTGAGCGAGGCAGATCAGCGCGACCTTCGCAGCGTCGATCGCGCTGCCGCCCCCGACCGTGACCAGCAGATCGGCGTTGGTCTCCCGGGCCGCACGGGCGAGGGCCAGCACGCTGTCGCGCGGCGTGTGTTCGGCGCAATCCTCGAACAGCCCGGCGACGCGGCGCCCCAGCGCCGCGACGATCCCCTGTACGATCGGCGTCGTTCGGTGGGGGGAGCGGCTCGTGACGACGAGCAGCCGGGAGCAGCCTCGCTGCTCGGCGTCCTCGACCAGTGCTTCGCGGGCCGGCTTGCCGAAGACGACCCTGTCCTGCTCCAGGTAGCGGTAGCTGCCGCTGATCATGGTGGCCCCGCGAGGGTGGGAGCTCTGCAATGTGCGGCAGGCGTCACGTGGACGATCCCGCGCTGAAGAAGCTCGAGGCCTCGGGGGAGGCGTAGCTCTTCTCGGCGAGCCAGCCCCCGTCGACCGGCAAGGTCACCCCGTTGATGAACTCCGCGAGCGGTGAGGCCAGGAACAGAACCGCTCTGCCGATGTCGGCCGCCTCGCCCCGATCGTGGAAGGGAACCGAGTGTTTGAGCCCGCGCAGGAATTCCGGATCGGCGTAGTAGTCCTGAGTCATGGGCGTGCGCAGCACTCCGGGTGCCACGGCATTGACGCGGATGTTGGCCGGCGCGAAGTCGCGCGCGAGGTTCTTGGTCAGGCCGACGACGCCGTGCTTGGCCGCCGTATAGGCCGGCCGATGCGAGATCGCGGTCAGGCCGGCGACCGATGCGATGTTGATGATCGTCCCGCCCCCGGTGTCGCGCATCCAGAGGGCCGCCTCCCTCGCGCAGTAGAACGGGCCGCTCAGATTGATGGCGATGACGCGGTCCCATTCCTCGGGCGAGAGATCGAAGGCGTTCTTGATCTCGCGCACGCCGGCGTTGTTCACGAGAATGTCGAGCTTGCCGACTTTCTGCTTGGCCGACGCGAAGGCCTCGGCGACCGAGCGAGGGCTGGCCACATCCATCACGATCCCGTGGACCGCCCGGGCACCCCTGGCGCGCACGGCCTCGCAGGCCTGCTCGACCTTCTCCACCTTCAGATCCATCGCGATGATGGTCGCACCCTGGTCCGACAATGCGGCGGCGATGGCCGAACCGAGGCCGCCCGAGCAGCCTGTCACGATCGCGGCTTTTCCCTCCAAGAGCATTCCATCCTCCCGATCTGCTTGGTGTTGGCGGCTCGGTCCTCCGACGAGCCGGCTTCCGCCTCGCCGTTCAGCGCTGTCGATCCGTCTTGGCCAGAAAGGCCGAGACGCCGCGGCGATACTCCTCGCTGTCCGCGAAGCGATAGACGTCCATCCGCTCGGCGGCCGTCACGGGCGAGGCATCCTCCATCAGGCGCCGGATCTGCCGCTTGTGGGATCGGGCGGCGAGGATGCCGCTGGCACAGATGTTCTTCGTCGTGGCGGCCACCTCGGCTTCGAATTCGCCCTTGCCGGCCACGCGGGTGATCAGACCCTTCGCACAGGCCGTGCGGGCATCGAGGATGCGGCCTTCGATGAGCAGCTCCGCGGCGACCGATGGTCCGACCAGCCGGCAGAGGGCTTCGGTTTCGCCGAAGGCGAGCGGGAAGCCCATGCGCCCCACGGGAACCCCGAAGCGGGCCTCCTCCGCGGCGATCCGGATGTCGCACATCACGGCGATCTCCAGCCCACCACCGAAGCACGCGCCCTGGATGGCCGCCACCACCGGCACCGGGCAGGCGGCGACCGCACCGAGGCAGCCCAGGACATACTCTTCGTGGAACCGGACGACCTGCTCGTAGGTCGTACGCGTCTCGCCGAACTCGGAGATGTCCGCGCCGGCCGAGAACGCCTCGGTGGTCGCGCCGCGGATGACGATGCAGCGAAGCTCGCTCTCCTGCGAGAGCGCGCGCATCAGCGCCGCAAGCTCCTGCCACATCCGCACGTTCAGCGCGTTGCGCTTCTCCGGGTGGCTGATGGTCAGTGTCGCGAGGACGTCCGAGCCCTCCCTGATGATCTCTCCGGCCATGCTGGCTCCATCGGCTCGCGTCTATGTCGATGCCCGTTTCGCGCGGGGGCGCGTCCTGGCGCCCTGAGGCGCCTTGGGCACGGATGGCTCGCGCCGCGGGCGCGGCCGGCCTCTGGGCGGCATGTCCGGCGACTCGTCGTCCGACACCGCCCCGGCCGGCAGCTCGGCGACGAGGTCGAGGAACGACAACCCACCCGCGACGTGCTCGCGCATCGCCGAGCCCGCCCCCGCATCGTCACCGACGGCCAGCGCCTTCAGGACCGCCTCGTGGCCCGCCAGCGACCGCTCCATCCCGCCCGCCCGTTGGAACGGGTAGCGCCGGTACGTCCGCAGCCGCCGACGGATGTCGCGCACATGCGTGGCCAGGTAGTCGTTTCGGCAGCCCGCGTAGATGATCTCGTGGAACTCGCGGTTGCAGTCGTCGTAGCCGGCGACGTCGTTCTCGGCGACGAAGTGCCGGCTTCTCTCGTGAACCGCCGCGAGGGCCGCCCGCTCCTCGCGTTGCATGCGCCGCGCCGCGAGTTCGGCGCAGAGTCCCTCGAGCGAGGTCATCACCTCCCACATCGAGGCGATCTGCCGGACCGAAATGCGCAGAACCATGGCGCCCTGGCGCGACCGGAACTCCACGAGGTCGACGGAGGCGAGTTGGAGCAGCGCCTCCCGCACGGGTGTTCGCGAGACCGCGAATTTCTGGCAGAGCTCCTGCTCGCTGATCCGGTCGCCCGGACGCAGGTGGCCCTCCAGGATCTCGTTCTCGATCCACGCACGGATCTCGTTCTGGCGGTTCGGCGGCGCGGGGCGAACAGGGGCCATGGGAACTCACGGGTTTGGGCAGGCGGCGCCGAGATCGAGGCCTGCGGACCAAGTGCGGATCAGCTCCGCGGATCGCTGATCGACGGCGATCCGCGAAGGAAGTTGATGATACCGGAGAAGTCCTGGCTCTCGTTCCCGGCGGCTGCGTAGAGGGCGTAGAGTTGCGCGGCCTCCGCCCCGAGTGGCGTCGTGGCGCCCGATGCCAGGGCGGCCGCCTGGGCGAGCCGCAGATCCTTGAGCATCAGCGCGGTCGCGAAACCGGGCTTGTAGCCATCGTTGGCAGGCGAACCCGGCACCGGTCCCGGAACCGGACAATAACTGGTCAGGGACCAGCATTGCCCTGAGGACGTCGAGGCCACGTCGAACAGGGACTGCGCCGACAACCCGAGCTTCTCGGCGAGGGTGAAGGCCTCTGCGACGGCGATCATCGAGATGCCGGCGATCATGTTGTTGCAGATCTTGGCGGCCTGCCCGGCTCCGGCGTCGCCGCAATGCACGATGCGCCGGCCCATGAGCGCGAGAATGGGTTGGGCTTGCTCGAAAGCCGCCACCGTCCCACCGACCATGAAGGTCAGCGTCGCCGCCTTTGCTCCCCCGACGCCACCTGACACCGGAGCATCGAGTGCGGTGATGCCGCGCTCTCCGGCAAGCTGGTGCGTGCTGCGAGCACTCTCCACGTCGATCGTGGAGGAATCCACGAACACCGCGCCGGCGCGGGCGGACGGCAGAACCTCCTGCCAGACCGCCAGGACATGCTGTC
Organism: Methylobacterium oryzisoli; assembly: GCF_046557895.1. Lineage (NCBI taxonomy): Bacteria > Pseudomonadati > Pseudomonadota > Alphaproteobacteria > Hyphomicrobiales > Methylobacteriaceae > Methylobacterium > Methylobacterium oryzisoli. The sequence continues at coordinate 20,910 of NZ_JBKIBX010000021.1, forward strand.
CTGTGGGAAGCATCGTGATGACGACGTCGGCCTCGTCCACCACCTCTCGGGCAGAGCCGGCGATGCTGACGCCTGCCTCCCTGGCCGCCGCGCAGCTCGCCGCAGCGAGGTCGAAACCGGCCACGGCGTGCCCGCCCTTGATCAGATTGGCGGCCATCGGGCCGCCCATGTTGCCGAGGCCGATGAAACCGATCTTCGCCACAGGCCCCTCCCACGATGGTTGGTTCGGTTCGACGCCCCTCAGGCGGCGCGCTCCCGTTATCCGCATATCATTGACCATCATCGATATACGTACAAGCACGTTCTGCGTGCCGTTGACAGCGTATGCGTGAGCAATCATGCTCGCATAAATATCTCGACCAGATCACTGGCGAGGCGCGGCAGGTCACGTGACCGGATCCGCCGACGGGCTGGGAGGAAGCCGATGACCATGACGGCCCAGGGCGTGGCCTCCGCTGTCGAGACGCGCGGCATGCTGATCGGCGGGCGATGGGTGGACGCCGCTTCGGGCGAGCTCATCCCGGTCGAGAACCCGGCCCGGCGGGAGACGATCGCCTTCGTGCCGCGCGGGGCGGCGCCCGACGTCGACAACGCCGTTCAGCACGCGTCGGCCGCCTTCGATTCCTGGCGCAGGATCGCCCCGCGCGAGCGCGGGCTTCAGCTGCTGCGCATCGCCGACGCTCTCGATGCGAGGCTGGAAGACATCGCCCGAACGGTCGCGCTGGAGACCGGAAACGCCCTGCGGACCCAGGCGCGGCCCGAGGTCAAGCTCGCCGCCGACATCTTCCGCTACTTCGGCGGCCTCACGGGCGAGCTCAAGGGCATGACCATCCCGCTCGGCGAGCACGTCCTCAGCTACACCCGCCGCGAGCCGCTGGGCGTGGTCGCGGCCGTGATTCCCTGGAACGCGCCCCTGCTGCTGGCGGCCCTCAAGATCGCGCCGGCGGTCTGCGCCGGCAACACGGTCGTGCTCAAGACCGCCGAGGATGCCCCGCTCGCGGTCCTGCTACTCGGCGCGGTCTGCCAGGAGCATCTGCCGGCCGGCGTCCTCAACGTCCTGACCGGAACCGGACCCGAATGCGGAGCCCCGCTCCTGCAGCATCCGGGCGTCGCCAAGCTGTCGTTCACGGGCTCGACCGCCGTCGGCAAGCTCGTGATGCAGGCCGCTGCCGAGCGGGTCCTGCCCGTCTCCCTGGAACTCGGCGGCAAGAGCCCCTCCATCGTCTTTCCGGACGCCGACGAGGATTGGGTGGTCGACGGGATCATCGCGGCGATGCGGTTCACCCGACAGAGCCAATCCTGCACGGCGGGGTCGCGGCTCTTCCTCCACGCGAGCATCTACGAGCCGTTCCTCGACAAGCTGACCCAGAGGGTTGCGACGCTGCGCATCGGCGATCCTCTCGACGAGGCGACCGAGGTCGGCACGATCATCAACGAGAAGCAGTTTCGCCGCGTTTGCGGCTACGTCGAGGACGGCCTCAAGCAGCCGGGCGCCAAGCTGCTCGCAGGTGGCCTGCCTCCGACCGAGGGCCCGCTGAGTCAGGGCTACTTCATGCAGCCGACGGTGTTCGCGAACGCCTCGAACGCGTGGCGGCTCGCGCGTGAGGAGATCTTCGGACCGGTCATGGTCGCCGTCCCCTGGACCGACGAGGCCGAGGTGATCCGGATGGCGAACGACAGCCATTACGGCCTGGCCGGCTACGTCTGGACCCGCGACATCGGCAAGGCCCTGCGCACGGCGCACGAGATCCAGTCGGGCTGGGTGCAGGTGAACCAGGGAACCGGCCAATCGCCGGGCCAACCCTACGGCGGCTACAAGCAGAGCGGGATCGGCCGCGAGTTCTCGCTGGAGAGCATGCTCGACAGCTTCACGCAGACGAAGGCGATCACCGTGAACCTCACGCGCTAGATCGCATCGACTGCACTGAGAAGCCACGGACGGGGAGGTCAAGGTGGTGTACCGCAGAATTCTGGCTGTGGCGGCTCTCGCTCTGGCCTGGACGGGTGGCGTGGTCGCGCAGCAATCCGGTGATGCCATCAAGATCGGAGTGCTGAACGATCAGTCCGGCCTGTATGCCGAGTTCGGAGGCGTGGGCTCGGTCACCGCCGCGAAGATGGCGGTCGAGGATTTCGGCGGTACTGTTTTGGGCAGGCGGATCGAGGTCCTGTCCGCGGATCACCAGAACAAGCCGGATGTCGCCTCCAACATCGCGCGGCAATGGCTCGATGTCGACGGTGTCGACGTCTTCGCGGACCTCACCAACTCCGCGGTCTCGCTGGCGGTCCAGTACATCACGCGGGAAAGGGGCAAGATCGCCTTGTTCTCCGGCCCCGCCACGACGCGCCTGACCAACGAGGATTGCTCGCCGACAGGCTTCCACTGGACCTTCGATACCTATTCGCAGGCGATCGGCAGTGCCCGCGCCGTGCTGCAGGAGGGCGGCAAGAATTGGTTCCTGCTCGTGGCCGACTACGCCTTCGGCCACCAGATGGCGGCGGATCTCGCCAACGAGGTGACCACGGGCGGGGGAACGGTCGTCAGTCAGGTCAAGCATCCGAGCGGGTCGAGCGATTTCTCGTCCTACCTCCTGCAGGCGCAGGCCTCCAAGGCGCAGATCATCGGGCTGGCGAACGGCGGCACCGACACCGTCAACGCGGTCAAGCAGGCGGGCGAGTTCGGCATCGCCGAGCGTGGCCAGAGGCTCGTCGGTCTCGTGCTGGTCATCAGCGACGTCCATGCCATCGGGCTGAGAAGCGCCCACGGGCTCATCGCGACGACCGCCTATTACTGGGACCGCGACGATGCGAGCCGGGACTTCGCCAAGCGGTACGAGGAGCGCATGCGCCGCAAGCCGGGCATGGTTCAAGCCGGCGTCTACTCGTCGGTGCTCCACTACCTCAAGGCCGTGAAGGCGGCCGGCACGAACGACGGCAAGGTCGTCGCGGCCAAGATGCGCGAGATGCCCGTCGACGACTTCTTCTCCCGCGGCGGCAGGATCCGCGAGGATGGGCGTCTGCTGCACGACATGTACTTGGTCGAGGTAAAGCGGCCGGAGGACTCGAAGGGCCCTTGGGATTACTACAAGGTCCTGCGCACGATCCCGGCCGAGCAGGCCGCCATGCCGCTCAGTGCCAGCAAGTGTCCGCTCGTGAAGAAATAGGCATCGCGCGTCGGAGCGTTCGGCGCTGCGCGGTCGACCGCGAGGCGGCAGATGGTCCGCCATCGCCATGCACGCGAAACAAGCAGTCCTGGGAGGATGGCGTGATCGGACGTATCGCTGCAACTCTGCTGTCGAGTTTTGCCCTCGCGTTGCCCGCTTCGGCACAGATCTCCGACGACGTCGTGAAGATCGGCATTCTCAACGACCAGTCCGGCGTCTTCGCGGATCTCGGCGGGCAAGGCTCGGTGCTCGCGGCACGCCTCGCCATCGAGGAGTTCGGCGGGACGGTGTTGGGCAAGCCGATCGAGCTGATTGTCGGCGATCACCAGAACAAGCCCGATATCGGCTCGGCCATCGCGCGCCGCTGGATCGATACGCAGAACGTGGACGCCATCGCCGACGTCCCGAGTTCGGCGACCGCGATCGCCGTCCAGAATGTCACCCGCGACAAGAACCGGATGCTGTTCCTGTCGAGTTCCGGCCTGTCGGACTTCACCGGGAAGCGGTGCTCTGCGACCACGGTTCACTGGACCTACGACACCTACTCCAATGCGAACGGCACCGCACGGGCCCTGGTGAAGCAGGGCGGCGACACGTGGTTCTTCCTCACGGCCGACAACGCCGGCAGCCATGCGCAGGAACAGGACGCGGTGGGCTTCGTCAGGAAGGCGGGCGGCAAGGTGCTGGGGGCCGCGCGCCACCCGCTGGCGACCCACGACTTCTCGTCCTTCCTGGTCCAGGCGCAAAGTTCGAACGCGAAGGTGATCGGCCTCGCCAATGCAGGAGGCGACACGATCACGGCCGTCAAGCAGGCCAAGGAGTTCGGTATCACGCAGGGCGGCCAGAAGCTCGCCGGTCTCCTGATGTTCATCACCGACATCCACGCGATCGGGCTCGCCGATGCCCAGGGTCTCGTCTTCACGGATTCCTTCTACTGGGACATGGACGACAAGACGCGTGCCTGGTCAAAGACATTCATGGCGCGCCATGGCGGCCGCGCACCGACCTCCGCACAGGCCGGGGTCTACGGTGCCGTGCTCCATTACCTCAAGGCGATCAGGGAGGCCGGAACCGACGAGGCCACCGCAGTCTCCAAGACGATGAAGAACCTGCCGGTGGACGATTTCTGGAGCAATGGCTTCAAGATCCGGCAGGATGGCCGCCTCGTGCGCGACATGTACCTGTTCGAGGTGAAGAAGCCGTCCGAGAGCAAGGGCCCGTGGGATTACTACAAAGTTCTGGCCAAGATCCCCGGCGACGAGGCCTACCGGCCCATCGCGGAGGGCGGCTGCCCCCTGGTGGCTCAGAATTGAGCGCCACCGCGATGGCAGCTCCGACTTTCCCCCTCGCCTGGGCCTGGAGCGGCGCATGACCCTGCACCGCGCGCTGGCAGATCTGCTGAGGGCGGCCCGCGAGGCCGGCCGGCCGCCCTTCTCGGCCTGCTCGCCGCATCAGGCACGCGATCTCCTAGCCAGGAGTTGCGCCGTGCTCGGTGCGGGGCCGCAGGTCGGCTCCATCCGCGACCTTGCCGTCCCGACGCGCGGATCGATGATCCGGGCGCGCCTGTTCGAGCCGACCGAACTGCCCGCCGCTCTGATCGTCTACGTCCACGGAGGAGGTTGGGTCCTCGGCACCGTGGACGATTACGACGCGCTCGCACGCGCGCTGGTGGCTCGGACCGCCTGTTCCGTGTTGCTGCTGGATTACCGGCTGGCGCCTGAACACCCGTTTCCGGCGGGTCTCGAGGATGTCGAGGACGGGATCGCGTGGGCCTCCGCGCACAGGAGGGAGCTGGTCGGATCCGAGTGCCGCCTCGTGGTCGCGGGGGACAGCGCCGGCGCGAACCTGGCGACGGTCGCCCTGGCCGGGAGGACGGCGGGCGACATTGCATTGCAGATCCTGTTCTACCCTGTCGTCGATTGCGACACAGCCACGCCGAGCTACGACCTGCCGGTCGACACACTCTTTCTGACGCGCGCGGACATGCTCTGGTTCTTCCGGCATTATGCGCCGCCGGATCTTTGGTCGAACCCGCGGATCTCACCCCTTCGCGCCGAGTGCCTCGCCGGTCTTCCGCCAACCTGGATCGCGACGGCCGAGTACGACGTCCTGCGCGACGAGGCCGAGGCCTATGCGCGGCGCTTGATGGCCCACGGCGTGACCGTTCGCCTCCGGCGCTTCGACGGCATGGGCCACGGCTTCGCGCGCATGATGAATGTGGTCGAGGATGCGCACAGCGCCTTCGACGACGTTGCACGCCTCATCGCCGAACGATGCGCCGCTTAATGGGATGATCGGAGGATCACGATGACCGCTCAGGTTGCAGACATCGGCGTAAAATCCGTGGATGCCGTCGTTGTCGGCGCAGGATTCGCAGGCCTTTATGCTTTGCATAAGCTGAGGAACCTGGGCCTGCGCGTGCAGGTTCTGGAGGCAGGAAAGGGCATCGGCGGAACGTGGTTCTGGAACCGCTATCCGGGCGCTCGCTGTGACGTCGAGAGCCTGGAATACTCCTACTCCTTCTCCGAGGACCTGCAGCAGGAGTGGAACTGGCCGGAACGTTTCGCGGCGCAGGCGGATATCCTGCGTTACATCAACCACGTTGCCGACCGGCTGGATCTGCGCCGCGACATCCTCACCGAGACGCGGGTCGTGTCAGCGGTCTTCGATCCAGCCACCGACCTCTGGACCGTGAGGACGGCCAATGAAGGCGCCTTCAGGGCGCCGTTCTGCCTCATGGCGACGGGAAACCTCTCGCTTCCGCGGGTCCCCAACTTCCCCGGCCTCGAGCGCTTCCAGGGCAACTGGTATCACACCGGGCAATGGCCGGAGGAGGGCGTGGACTTCACGGGCCGGCGGGTCGGCGTCATCGGCACCGGCTCGTCCGGGATCCAGATGATCCCAGTGATCGCCGAACAGGCCAAGCACCTCTTCATCTTCCAGCGCACGGCCAATTTCAGCGTGCCGGCTGTCAACCGTCCACTGACGCCGGAGGTCGAACGGGGTCACAAGGACAAGTACGCCTATTGGCGAGACGAGGCCAGGCGCACGCCCTTCGGCATCGCCGGCCACCCGCCGCCGACCAGATCCGCCCTCGACGACACGCCCGAGGAACGAGAGAAGATCTACGAGACGAAGTGGGGCACCGGCGGAAACATCAGCTTCCTGTACGCCTACAAGGACCTCCTGACCGACAAGGCCTCCAACGAGACCGCATCGGAGTTCGTCCGCAACAAGATCCGCAGCATCGTGCACGACCCGAAGGTCGCCGAGCTGTTGCTGCCGAACGATCACCCGATCGGGACGAAGCGGCTGCCGCTCGACATCGGGTACTTCGAGACATTCAATCGCGACAACGTCACGCTGGTCGATGTCAGGTCGGACCCGATCGTCGAGATCACCGAGAAGGGGCTGAGGACCGGAACGCGCGAGTTCGAGCTCGATGACATCGCCTTCGCAACGGGCTTCGACGCCATGACGGGCGCACTTCTGGATATCGACATCCATGTCGAGGAAGGCCCGACCCTCGCCGAGAAGTGGGCTCACGGACCCCGCACCTATCTGGGATTGATGACCGCAGGGTTCCCGAACCTGTTCATGATCACCGGACCTGGCAGCCCGTCCGTGAAGACGAACATGATCGCGTCGATCGAGCAGCATGTGGATTGGATCTCCGACTGCATCGACCATCTGCGGCAGGAGGGCTTCAAGCGTATCGAGGCGGATCCGGGGGCCGAGGACGCGTGGGTCGAGCACGTCAATCAGGTTGCCGATGCAACGCTCTACCCGCTCGCCAACTCATGGTACGTGGGTGCCAATATTCCAGGCAAACCGCGCGTATTCATGCCGTATATCGCCGGACTCGACAAATATCGCGTGATCTGCGACGAGGTCGCGGCAAATCACTATCGTGGTTTCCGGCTCGCGGCCTCCTGACCGGCGCGGTCCGGTGGGGGCCGGGCGGGCGCCCCATCCGGCCTGCACGGCAGCCCGCGCGGCTCACAGCCTCGCGCAGTCCCGGGCAGCGTGAGCAGCCGAGCGAGCGCGAGGCGTCGTGAAGCGGTGCCTCAGGCCGCACGCGCGAGCGCGTCCGCGAGCATCGACACCATGGCGTCGATCTGCGCGCGCTCGACGATGAGGGGAGGGGAGAGGGCGATGATGTCCCCGGTGACCCGGATCAGCAGGCCCTTCTCGAAGCAGTCGACGAAGGCATCGTAGGCGCGTGCTCCCGGCGCGCCCCCGCGCGGGGCGAGTTCGATACCGGCGATCATCCCGATCGTGCGGATGTCGATGACGTGGGGAGCCGAACGCAGGCCGTGCATGGCCTCGTGCCAGTACGCCTGCAGGCCCGCCGCCCGGGTCAGCAGACCCTCCTGCTCGTAGATGTCGAGGCTGGCCAAGCCCGCCGCGCAGCCGGCCGGGTGGCCCGAATAGGTGTAGCCGTGGAAGAGCTCGATCGTCTCCTCCGGGCCGTGCATCAGCGCGTCGTGCACGGCCCGGCTGGCGAAGACCGCGCCCATCGGGATCGTGCCGTTGGTCAGGCCCTTCGCGGTGGTGACGATGTCCGGAGTGACGCCGAAATAGTCGGTGGCGAAGGGAGCGCCGAGACGCCCGAAGCCGGTGATGACCTCGTCGAAGATCAGCAGGATGCCGTGGCGGGTCGCGATCTCGCGCAGGCGTTCCAGGTAGCCCTGCGGCGGCACCAGGACGCCGGTCGACCCCGCCACCGGCTCGACGATCACGGCCGCGATCGTCTCGGCCCCGTGGAGCGCCACCAGCCGCTCCAGATCGTCGGCGAGTTCGGCGCCGTGCTCGGGTTGGCCTTTGACGAAGGCGTTGCGGGACAGGTCGTGGGTGTGACGCAGGTGATCGGCGCCCGGCAGGAGCGGAAACATCCGGCGGTTGTTGACGAGGCCCCCGACCGAGATGCCGCCGAAGCCCACGCCGTGATAGCCGCGCTCGCGGCCGATCAGCCGCGTGCGCGTGCCCTGGCCGATGGCCCGCTGGTAGGCCAGCGCGATCTTCAGCGCCGTGTCGACCGATTCCGACCCGGAGCCGGTGAAGAAGACCCGATCGAGGCGCTTCCCGTCCGGCCCGGGCGCGATGGCGGCCAGGCGCTCCGCGAAGTCGAAGGCGACGGGATGGCCCATCTGGAACGAGGGCGCGAAATCGAGGGTGGCGAGCTGACGCTCCACCGCCTCGACGATGCGCCGGCGGCCGTGCCCGGCATTGACGCACCACAGGCCGGCGGTGCCGTCGAGGACCGCGCGGCCGTCGTCGGCGACGTAGTACATGCCCTCGGCCGCGACCAGCATCCGGGGCGCCGCCTTGAACTGCCGGTTGGCCGTGAAGGGCATCCAGTAGGCTTCAAGGTTCGGACGGTTGGTCCCCGGCTTCGTGATCATGACGTGGTCTCCTCGATGGGTATCGGCAGACACACCGTTCGGAGCAGATCAACAAGTCCTTTTCTTGATGCCGCCAACCCTTTGACATCGTTCACGAGGCACGTCAGTGTTTGGTAATCCGCAACAACCCGAACAGGCGCCCTGGTGACGAACGACGAGGTGGGGGCGCGGCTGCGCTACGTGCGGACCCTGCACGGGCTGTCGCAGCGGGCGCTCGCCAGGAAGGCGGGCGTCGTGAACTCGACGATTTCGCTGATCGAGTCGGGCCAGACGAACCCCTCGGTGGGGGCGCTCAAGCGCATCCTCGACGCCGTGCCCATCGGGCTCGCGGAGTTCTTCTCGTTCGAGCCCGCGCGCACCGAGCAGGCGTTCTACGCCGCCGAGGAACTGGTCGAGATCGGGAAGGGGCGCATCTCCTACCGGCAGGTCGGCGAAAACCTGTTCGGCCGGGCGCTCCAGATCCTGAAGGAGCGCTACGAGCCCGGTTCGGACACGGGGCGGGTGCCGCTCGTCCACGACGGCGAGGAGGGTGGGATCGTCCTGGCGGGCCGGCTGGAGGTCACGGTGGACGACGAGCGCAAGATCCTGGGACCGGGCGACGCCTACTACTTCGCGAGCCGTCGTCCGCACCGCTTCCGCTGCGTCGGCCCGGTGCCGTGCGAGGTGGTCAGCGCCTGCACTCCGCCCAGCTTCTGACGCGCGTGCTCGGGCGCGAACGACCGCGAGCAGAGCCGGCGCGCCCGCATCAGCGAACGAGGGCTCTGCCGGTGCCCGCCGGGCATGCGACCATCCACAGCCCGAGAGCGATCATGCCGACGCCGACGATGTGGAACCATGCCAGCCGCTCACCCAGCCAGCCGATCGCCAGCAGAGCCGAGAAGACGGGGCTGAGATAGAGGAACGTCGCGGCGCGGGTGGGGCCGAGATGGCCGATGCCGAACAGGTAGAACAGGTTGCCGAGCATCGTCGGACCGATGGCCGTGTACAGGATGGCAGCCCCGGCGAACCGTGGATCGGCGGAGGGCAGGACGAACCAGGGGCCGCCGAGCGCGAGGGACGCCGCATAGACCGGCAGCATGACGAGCAGGATGCCGGACCACGCGGTCGCCACGGTCAACGCAAGGGCGTCGACCGACCGGCTCCAGACGCGCACACGCAGCGAGAACCACGCGAAGGTGATCGCCGCCGAGAGCGACAGGACGTTGCCCCAGCCGAAGGTGAGGCCGACAGCCGCCATGGGATCGCCCTTGGCGATGATCACCAGGGTCCCGCCGAGCGAGACCCACAAGCCGCGCCACATCCGTGCATCGAGCCGCTCGTGACCGGTCATGCTGCCGATGAGCGCGACCCAGACCGGCGTCGTCGCGTTGATGAGGCCCACCTCGATGGCCGGGCTGTAATAGGCCCCTCCGAGGAGGAGGAAGGAGAACAGACCGACGCCGATGGCCCCGCCGGCGGCGATCGCGCCGACATTGTCACGGATGAAGGGCCAAGCGCGGCGGAGGGACGGTGCCGCGACGAGCGTGAGCAGCGCAGCGCCGATCAGCCACCGCCAGAAGACGAGCGACGGCAGCGGCACGGCATCCCGCACCGCTCTCGCGACGACGTGGTTGCTCCCCCAGAGAAGCGCCGTCGTGACGACCGCCGCGACGCCGAGACCATGCCCTGATTTCGGCATCGGACAGGAGCGCTCCCTGCTCGCGAGCAGACCATCGGTTTCGACCCGCGGCGCCCGATCCACGCCTCAGCTGCGGTAGTCGGGCTCTTGGCGATCCAGGGTCCTGCGCATGCTCTGCAGATGGAGCCGGGCCGACTCGGCGTCGCCGGACCGCATCTGGCGCGCAGTGGCTTCGGCCACCTCCTGCGGGACGGCGACGATGGTTCGCCCCGTCGACAAGGCGAGGCATTGGACCTCGCACGCGCGCTCCAGGTAGTAGAGGTCGTCCCAGGCCTCCGCGATCGTTGCTGCGAGCACCATCACGCCGTGATGCTTCATGAAGACGATGTCGGCATCGCCGACGGCGGCGGCGATCCGGTCGCCTTCCCGTTCATCGAGGGCGAGGCCGTTGTAGTCCCTGTCGACCACCGTGCGGCCGTAGAACTTCAAGGCGGTCTGGCCCGCGAAGACGAGCGGATCGCCCTCGACCATCGTGAGCGCCGTCGCGTAGGGCATGTGCGTGTGGAAGGCGACGCGGGCGCGCGGCACGTTCTTGTGCACCCGGGCGTGGATGTAGAAGGCCGTCGCCTCGGGCTCGCCCTCGCCCTGCACCACGCGACCGTCGAAATCGCAGATCAGGAGCTTCGACGCGGTCACCTCGCGGAAGGCGTAGCCGTAGGGGTTGACGAGAAACAGGTCGTCGTGGCCCGGCACCATGGCCGAGAAGTGGTTGCAGATGCCCTCGTGCATGCCCAGCCGGTCCGCGAAGCGGAAGCAGGCGGCGAGATCGATGCGGGCCTGCATCACCTCGTCGCTGTCGAGTGCGGGGCGGTTCGGGCGATCGGCAAGGGTCGGGGCGGCAGGAATCGGGGCGGATGAAGCCGGGTCTCGGCTGAGAGAGTGGGCCATGGTCCCTCGCGTGGTGGTGGGCTGGAAGTTCAGGACGGCGTATCCGCGCCCGCGTCCCCGGCAAGGGGAATGGAGGCGGCCGACGGTGTCCAGCGGCCCTGCGGCGCGCCGTTCGTCAGGTAGGACAGCACCATATCGACGATGTGCGCCTTCCGGCGCGCGAGATTCTCCTGCGCCTTGAGATCGCGCTCGAACAGGAGCGAGAGCGTGAAGCGGTTCGACAGGTAGAAATAGCCGAGCGCCGACATGGAGATGTAGAGCTCGACCGTATCGACGTTGGGCCGAAATACGCCCTGCCGCACGCCCTCGTCGAGGATCGTGCGGATCGTGTCGGACAGGCGGTTGTAGAGCGCCCGTATGATCGGCGATTTCGCGATGTGCTTGCCACGGTGGAGATTTTCCGTGTTCAGCATCACGATGATGTCGGGCTCGTCGATGAAGACCTGGAAGGTGCTCTCGCAGAGCCGCCGCATCGCCTCGACCGGATCGAGGCCGGCCAGCGGCACGTCGCCCTGGCGTCGGCGCAGCGTCTCGTAGGTCCGCTCCAGCACGCGGATGTAGAGATCCTCCTTCGAGCCGAAGTGGTGGTAGAGGAGGTTCTTGCTGATCTTCGCCCGGGCAATGATCGCGTCGACGCGCGCGCCGTCGTACCCCTTGCGGGCGAATTCGGCCTGGGCGGCCAGAAGGATGCGCTCTTGGGTCTGGATGGAGTCTCGCTTGCGCGGCTGCTCTCTCACGGTGGGCTTGAGCTCTTTCGGCGGAGCCGCGAACATCGCCGCCCTCACGCCGCTTTAACCTGGGGGCGCGGCGGCACGAAAGGTGCGCAGCGCTCGACGGCGATCCGGGTCGTCTCCGCGCCGTCGCGCAGCCACCAATCGAGCTTCGAGAAGATCTCGATCTCGAAGGGACCGTCGTAGCCGATGCGATCGAGCATCGCCCGGTACCCGGCGATGTCGATGACGCCGTCGCCCACCATGCCGCGGTCCTGATAGACGTCCCGCGTCGGAACCAGCCAGTCGCACAGGTGGAAGGTCAGGATCCGGTCCGGTCCGGCCCTCTCCAGGCCTGCGACGAAGTTCGGATCCCACCAGCAATGGTAGAGGTCGGCCACGATGCCGGTCCCGGCGCCCAGCATCTCGCAGAGGTCGAGACACTGCGCGAAGGTGGAGAGGCAGGACCGGTCCGCCGCGTACATCGGGTGCAGCGGCTCGAGCCCGAGCGCCACGCCCGCCGAGCGTGCAGTGGGCAGGAGTTCGGCCAGCGCCTCCGCCACGCGGCGGCGCGCGGCGGCGAGGTCGCGCTCGCCCGTGGCGAGGCCGCCCGGCACGACCACGAGGGTCTTCGCGCCGATCTCCGCCGCCATGTCCAGGCGGCGGCGGTTCTCCGCCAGGGCGGCCCGATAGGCGGCGGGATCGGCGAGGTTGACCCAGGCCGTCGTGCACAGGCAGGGCACGAAGAGGCCGGCGTCGCGGATGTGCCGCGCGGCCGACGCCGTGCCCGCATCGTCCACGTACTGCACCCAGGCCCCGATGCCCCGCACGCCGGCCCTGGCATAGCCGTCGACGGCCTGCGCGAGCGTCCAGTCGCGCGTCGTGATCTGGTTGATGGCGAAGCGGGAGAGATCCGGTCTCGTGGTCACGCCGCGCTCCTCGCACCCGTGCTGCGCAGCTGCGCCGTCGCGGCCTCGTCGACGAGCCCGTCCCGGATCACGACGCCGAAGCCGTCACGCGCGAAGCGCTCGCTCACCTTCCCGTCGATCACGTCGGCGAGGACCCGGGCCGGATCCCGCTCGCGCGGATCGCCGTAGCCGCCGCTGCCCGCCTGCTCGTGGCGGATGACGTCGCCCTTGCGGACCGTGCGGGTGATCTTGCTCGGCAGCACCTCGGTGGCACCGGTCGCGGCGGTCGTCAGGATGTTGCGGGACGGCAGGCCCGCCTCGCCGCCGAACAGGCCATAGGGTCTGGTCGCGTGACGGTCCGTGCGCAGCTGCATGACGGCCTCGTCGGCGAGCAGGCGGTACTGCCGGACGACGCCGATGCCGCCGCGGTTCCGGCCCGCGCCCCCCGAATCCGGGCGGAGCGCGTATTCCTCGATCATGAGCGGATAGGTCGTCTCCATGATCTCGACCGGCATGTTGGACATGTTCTGCGAGGGATTGGTGATCGCGTCGATCCCGTCCTTGCCGGCGCGGGCACCGAGCGCCCCGTTGATCATGTCGACGACGATGAAGGGCTCCCGGGTCTCCCTGTCGTAGCCGCCGAGGCAGACCACCGAGTTGCCGCCCTCTCCGGCGGCCGAGATGCGGTCGGGCACGACCTGGGCCAGCGCGCCGAGCACCGTATCGACGACGCGGTAGCCGGTGAGCGCCCGCGCGGCCACGGGGGCCGGGAAGTCGGGGTTGAGGAGCGAGCCCTGGGGCGCGCGGATGTCGATGCAGCGGTACAGGCCCGCGTTGTTCGGCACGTCCGCGTCCAGGGTGCAGCGCACCGCCAGATAGGTCGCCGATTTCACGAAGGAGAGGGTCGAGTTGATGGCGCCCCGCACCTGCGGCGACGAGCCGGCGAAATCCACGATCAATCCGTCGCCCGCCACCGTGACGGCGACCCTGATCGGGATCGGCGTCTCGTCGAAGCCGTCGCCGTCGATGTGGTCCGTGAAGCGGTAGCTGCCGTCGGGCCACGCGGCGAAGGCCTTGCGGGCGAGGCGCTCGCCGTAATCGAGGAATTCCTCCAGGAACGCTTCGAGCGGAGCGATCCCGTACCTATCCACGAGGCGCAGCAACTCGCGCTCGCCGAGCGCGCAGGTGGCGAGCTGCGCGTCGAGATCGCCGATCACGAGGTCGGGCAAGCGGACGTTCTTGGCGATGATGTCGAACAGCGTCTTGTTGCGCACGCCCTTGTCGAAGAGCTTCAGGGGCGGGATGCGCAGGCCTTCCTGAAAGATCTCGGTCGAGTCGCTGGCGTTCGAGCCCGGCACCCGGCCGCCCACGTCGCAATGGTGGCAGATCACGACCGAGAAGCCGACGTGGCGCGATCCGGCGAAGATCGGCTTGAACATGAAGATGTCCGGCAGGTGCATGCCGCCGTCGTAGGGGTCGTTGAAGATGATCACGTCGCCCGGGTGGAGGTCATCGCCGTAGTGGCGCATGAGCGCGGCCATGGCGTCCGGCACCGCGCCGAGATGCAGCGCGACCGTCTTCGCCTGAGCCAGGATGCGGCCCTTCGCGTCGCACATGGTCGTCGAGTAATCGAGCACGTCGCGCACGATGGGCGAGCGGGCCGTGCGCATCACCGTGTACGCCATGTCGTCGACGATGGATTCGAGCGCGCTCTTCAACACCGCGAAGGTGATCGGATCGATTCGCGTGTCCATTACAGGCTGCCCTCGGTGATCGTGATGAGGAGGTTGCCGTGGGAATCGGTGACCGCGGAGGCATCCGGAGGAACGAGGACGGTCGAGTCCGCCCCCTGCAGGACGGCGGGCCCCTCGACGCGCCCGCGCAGGGCGGCGCGGTCGTAGATCGGCGTGGTCATCCAGCCCCGCTCCGGACCGAAATAGACCCGGCGGCGCGCGCTCGGACCGACCGCACCTTCGGGAGCGTCCTGCTCATGCCGGAAGTCGAGCTTGCCGGGCCGCAGGCCTCGCCCGACCAGGCGCAGGCTGACCGTCTCGATGACGTCGTCCGAGGCGTAGCTGTAGATGGCGCCGTAGGCGGCGAGGAAGGCCGCGCGCAGGGCCGCCGCGTCCGCCTCCTCGCCGAACGGCACGGCGAGCGACATCTCCTGGCCGCGGAAGCGCATGTCGATCTCGGGCTGCAGCGAGATGTCGTCCTCCGCCACGCCCTCTCGGAGAAGCCGCTCGCGGGCCTCGGCGGAAAGCTCGGCGGCGATCCGGCGCGCGCCATCGAGATCGATCCCGTCGAGGCGGCCGGGGAGGGGGCGGATGAGGTAGTGCTCGACGTCGCCCGCGAGCATGCCCATGGCCGTGAAGACGCCCGGCGAGGCCGGCACCAGGACGCGCGGCATCGCCAGCAGGCGCGCGATGTCGACGGCGTGGACCGGGCCGGATCCGCCGATCGCCACGAGCGTGA
The DNA here is from genome assembly GCF_046557895.1 of Methylobacterium oryzisoli. NCBI lineage: Bacteria > Pseudomonadati > Pseudomonadota > Alphaproteobacteria > Hyphomicrobiales > Methylobacteriaceae > Methylobacterium > Methylobacterium oryzisoli. The sequence goes on from NZ_JBKIBX010000021.1 coordinate 36,132, forward strand.
AGTCCCGCGGGTCCACGCCGCGCTCGACCGTGACCGCCCGGATGGCCCGGGCCATGTTGGAATTGACGACCTCGCGCACGCCGTACGCCGCCACCGCCGCATCGAGGCCGAAGGGCTCGGCGAGATCGCGCGTGATGGCGCGCTCGGCTTTGTCGCGCGAGAGGGTGCGCGAGCCGCCCGCCAGGGTCTCCGGCAGGTAGCCGAGATAGAGGTTCGCGTCCGTGACGGTCGGCCTGTCGCCGCCGATCCCGTAGCAGGCGGGCCCCGGCTCGGCGCCGGCCGAGACGGGCCCGACCTTCATCAGGCCGCCCTCGTCGACGTGGGCGATCGAGCCCGCGCCGCTCCCGACCTCCGCGACGTCGACGGTCGGCACGCTCATCATGTAGCCGCCCGCCTTGATGAAGCGGCTCGGCGTCGAGATGCCGGCCCTGAACTCGTATTCCGAGACGCGCATCAGATTGCCCCCCTGGATCAGGGAGGCGGACGCGGTGGTCCCGCCCATGTCGAAGACGACGAGGTCGCCCTCTCCCAGGGCCTCGCCCAGGCGTCCCCCGCCGACCACGCCCGCCGCGCGACCCGACGAGATGAAGAAGACGGGCTTGGCCCTCGCGACCTCCGATGAGGCCAGCGCGCCGTTCGAGTTGCAGACGAGGAGGGCCGCCGAGATGCCGATCGTGCCGAGACCGCGCTCGAGCCGCGTCAGATAGGCTTCGAGCACCGGCCGCACGTAGGCGTTCACCACCGTCGTCGAGGTGCGTTCGTACTCCTTGGCCTCGGGCAGGACGGAGACCGAGGTCGTCACCTGCAGGTCGGGCAGGTGCTCGGCGAGCAGCGCCTCCGCCCGGCGCTCGTGCTCCGGGTTCCGATAGGAGTTGAGGAAGCAGACCGCCACCGACCGGATCCCCTCGGCCGCGAGCGCGCGCCCGGCCGCGACGAGTTCCGCCTCGTCGAGGGGCGTGTGGATGGCCCCCGTCGCCAGGATCCGCTCCGTGACCTCGCGGCGGTGGCGCCGGGGCACGAGCGGCAGCGGCTTCTCCCATTGCAGGTCGAACATGCCCGGGGTCCGCAGACGCCCGATCTCCAGCACGTCCCGGAAGCCGCGGGTCGTGATGAGGCCGGTCGGAGCGCCGACCTTCTGCAGCAGGGTGTTCGATCCGACCGTCGTGCCGTGCACGACCTCGTCGACCTCGGAGGCCGAGACACCCGCGTGGTCGAGGATCTCCCGCACGCCGGCGAGCACGGCCAGTTCCGGGGCGGCGGGTGTCGAGGACACCTTTCGCTGGAAGGTCCGACCCTTCGCGTCGGTGAGCACGAGATCGGTGAACGTACCCCCGATATCGACGCCGATCCGAGCGCCGCCGCCAGCTGCAACCATGGGGTCTGCTCCTCGCTATTGGACTAGTTGGTTAGTCCTAGCAGAATGCGACGTCAAGCGGTGGCGCGTCCAAACGTGAGGCAAACGACGCCGCGAGAATGGGCTTGCGCCGCTTATTGGACCAGTTAGTCTACAGCTGTATCGCCAGGAGGAGACGATGGAGCGAACCACCAGATGGGCCCGGACCCTTCGCCGTGCAGGGATCGGCTTGGCGGTGCTGGCGATGGCGGCCCTGCCGGCCTCGGCTCAGGAGAAGCTGAGCGTGCGGCTCGATTTTTCGCCCTGGGGCGTGCATGCGGCCATGCACCTCGCCAAGCAGAAGGGCTGGTTCAAGGAGGCCGGGCTCGACGTCGACATCCAGGACGGGCGCGGATCGGGAAACACGCTTCAGCTCGTCAATGCCGGCCAGGTCGACGTGGGCCAGATCCAGCTCGGCCTGCTGCCCCAGGCGCGTCAGAACGGCGCCCAGGTGAAGGGCATCGCCGGCTGGGGCCGCCGCACCGATCTCGCGGTTCTGGTCGACAAGGATTCGCCGATAACGAAGGTCTCGGACTTCGCCGGCAAGACCCTCGTCGTCTTCGCGGCGAGCCCCTGGGCGCCGTACATCGATTACTGGCTGAAGCAGGGCGGGCTCGATCGGAGCAAGGCCACGATCATGTTCGTCGATCCGGCGGCGCTGTGGGGCACCTACACCGCCAAGCGGGCGGATGGACTGATGTCCACCGAGCCCTCCGCGCTCCCGATCGCGGCCGCCTCACGGCCCTCGAAGGCGATCCTGGCCGAAGACGTCGGCGTGGCCTATCCGAGCTATGGTCTCGTCGCCACCGACAGGACGATCGCGACGAGAACCGAAGCCTTGTCCAAGCTCGTCGCCGTGCAGACCAAGGCATGGGCCTTTCTGCGCGACGGCAAGATCGAGGAGGGCGTCGATGCCATCGTCAGGCAGCGGCCGGACGCCAAGCTCGACCGCACCGCCCTGGCGGAGCAGATCCGTCTCACGCTCGCCTTCTTCGACACGCCGGCCACGAAGAACAAGCCCATCGGCTGGCAGGCGGACAGCGACTGGGACACGGCTCTCAAAGGTCTCGAGGCGGCCGGAGCCATCAAGGCCGGATGGAAGGCGTCAGACTATTACACGAACGACCTGATCAAATAGGGGGATTCCCATGAGGACGGCCCTGGCCATGAAGACGAGCGATTCGGCAGCCATCTCCAGGGAGGGCCGGGTTCCGGCGGTGAGCCGATCCCCCTCCTACATCGCCGTCGAGGCCGTCAGCAAAGCCTACGGGTCGCGCCACGGCGCCGTGAAGGCGCTGGAAAACATCGATCTCCAAGTTCGCGAGGGAGAATTCCTCTCGATCCTCGGCCCGAGCGGGTGCGGCAAGAGCACCCTGCTCAAGTGCATCGGCGGGCTCGAGAGGATCACCGCAGGATCCTTGAGGGTGCGAGGCGAGGCGCTCTCCGGGCCGCCGACCAAGACCGGCATGGTCTTTCAGCGGGATGTGCTTCTGGATTGGCGCACCATTCTCGACAACGTGCTCATCACGGCCGAATTCCTCGGCTTGCGGCGGGAGGATCTGAAACCGCGCGCCCTGCAGCTTCTCACCCGCTTCGGCCTGTCCGGGTACGAGAACCGCCACCCTTGGGAATTGTCCGGCGGGATGCGCCAGCGCGCTTCGATCTGCCGGGCGCTGCTCTGCGATCCCGAGCTTCTCCTCATGGACGAGCCCTTCGGGGCTCTCGACGCGATGACGCGCGACGACCTCAACCTCGAACTGGCGCGGATCTGGCAGGACACCGGGAAGACGGTGGTCTTCGTCACGCATGGGATCTCGGAGGCGATCTTCCTGTCAGACCGTGTGGTCATGATGGACCGCAACCCGGGCCGCATCGTCGAGGTGCTGGAGATCGACCTGCCGCGCCCGCGCAGCCTCGCCATGCGCGAGACCCCGGAATTCGGCCGCTACGTGGCGCACGTCCGCCATCTCTTCGCCGGCCTCGGCATTCTCAAGGAGGGCTGAACCATGCGTTCCACCCTGCGGGAAATCGCATCCATTCTCGGCATCATCGCGGTCGCGTTCGCCGTGTGGGAACTCGGCGTCCTGATGCTCAAGCCCCCGCCGATCATCCTGCCCGCGCCGAGCGTCATCGTCTCGGAATTTCTGCAGGCACCGGCCTACTTCCTGCGGCAGACGGCCTTCACGCTCTACACGACCTTGGCCGGTTTCGGGCTGGCGGCCGTGCTCGGGCTCGTCCTGGCCGTCGGGATCGTGCATTCGCGGCTGCTGGAGAAGACCGTCTACACGCTCCTCGTCGCGCTCAACAGCGTGCCGAAGGTGGCCCTCGCGCCGCTCTTCGTCATCTGGATGGGAACCGGGATCGAGCCGAAGATCGGCATCGCGCTGATGCTCGCGCTGTTCTCCGTGGTGATCGACGCCGTGCTCGGCCTTCGTTCGGTCGATCCCGACATGCTGAACCTCGCGCGGATCAGCCGAGCCAGTCAGTTCTCCATCCTGGCCAAGATCAGACTCCCGAACGCGCTGCCGAGCATCTTCGCCGGCCTCAAGGTCGCGATCTCGTTCGCGTTGGTGGGCGCCATCGTCGGCGAGTTCGTCGCCGGGTCCGAAGGGCTCGGCTTCGCGATCCTGACGGCTCAGGGTCAGTTCGACACCCCCCGGGTGTTCGTCTGCCTGATCCTCCTCGGCATGCTCGGCACGATTCTCTTCTACCTCGTGGAAGGCGCCGAGCGGATCTCGCTCCCCTGGCACGTGTCCCAGCGCGGCCACGCGCCGGGGCATTGATCACGCCCGGACGCGGCCCGCGCGAGGACGCATGCGGAGCGACGACGCCGCGGAGGATCCGGATCGGCCCCCTCGACGTCGATCTCACGCTTCAGTCGCAGTCTAAATCCCACCCATGCAGAGATACTTGATCTCCAGGTAGTCATCGATGCCGTAATGCGACCCCTCGCGGCCCAGGCCGCTCTCCTTGATGCCCCCGAAGGGTGCGACTTCGGTCGAGATGATCCCCTCGTTGATCCCGACGATGCCATACTCGAGCGCCTCGGCCACACGCCAGACCCGGCCGATATCGCGGCCGTAGAAGTAGGAGGCGAGCCCAAACTCCGTATCGTTGGCCAGAGCCACCGCTTCCTGCTCCGTCTTGAAGCGGAAGAGCGGCGCCACCGGCCCGAACGTCTCCTCCCGGAAGATCTTCATGGACGGGGTGGTGTCGGCGAGCACCGTCGGCTCGTAGAAGTGGCCGCCGAGCGCGTGGCGCCGCCCGCCCGTGACGATGCGTGCGCCGTTCTCGACGGCGTCCGAGACGTGCTCCTCGACCTTGGCCACGGCCTTGGCGTCGATCAACGGGCCGATCACCGTGCCGTCCGCGAAACCATCCCCCACCGACATGCTCCGCACGGCCGTCGCGAGGCGTTCCGCGAAGGCGTCGTAGATGCCGTCCTGCACGAGGATTCGGTTCGCGCAGACGCAGGTCTGGCCGGCGTTGCGGTACTTCGATGCGATCGCCCCCTTCACCGCGAGGTCGAGGTCCGCGTCATCGAAGACGATGAACGGAGCGTTGCCGCCAAGCTCCATCGAGGTCTTCTTGATGGTCCTGGCGCATTGGGCGAGCAGCTCGCGGCCGATCTCGGTCGAGCCGGTGAAGGAGAGCTTGCGCACGATGGGGCTGCCGGTCATCGCCCCGCCGATCGCCTGGGCCGACCCGGTGACGCAGGAGAGCACGCCCTTGGGGATGCCGGCCTCCTCGGCCAGCACGCAGAGCGCGAGCGCGGAGAACGGCGTCTGGCTGGCTGGCTTGAGCACCATGGTGCAGCCCGCGGCGAGCGCCGGGCCGGCCTTGCGGGTGATCATGGCGGCCGGGAAGTTCCAGGGCGTGATCGCCGCGCAGACGCCGATCGGCTGCTTGAGCACCACGATCCGCTTGTCCGGGCCGTGGCCGGGAATGACGTCGCCGTAGACGCGCTTGGCCTCCTCGCCGAACCATTCGATGAAGGACGCCGCATAGGCGATCTCGCCGCGGCTCTCGGCCAGCGGCTTGCCCTGCTCGGCGGTCATGATCGCGGCGAGATCGTCCTGGTTCTCCATGATCAGGGTGAACCAGCGGCGCAGGACCGCGGCACGCTCCTTGGCGGTCCGTGCCCGCCATCCGGGCAGAGCCGCGTCGGCGGCCTTGATCGCGCGCTCGGTTTCGGCCGCGCCCATCTTCGGCACCGTGCCGAGGGTTCGGCCTGTTGCCGGGTTGTCGACCGCGATGGTTTCACGCCCGTCGGCATCCACGAAGGCGCCGTCGATGTAGGCCTGCTGGCGGAGGAGATCGGCCCGGCGCAGGGAAAGCGAGCGATCCTCGACGGTCATCACGGTCATGGGACGTCTCCGGTTATCGGGCCGCGATCACCCGTGGAGGCAGCCCGGCCAGGATGGGGGGAGAGTGCGGCCGGGCCGCCCGGTGTGACACCGGCCGAGCGCACGGCAGGGTCAGGGTGACCACCTCACACTTGGTACCGTGGCCGTATCCGGCCAGCGGATCGCAGGGAAAGCTCTGCGCGGGACATGGGGGGACGAGGGGAGGGGACGTGACCGTACGGCGCCGCGCCCGCCCGACAGATGCGCCCGGACGCGTGCGCCCGGCTCTCGGGTGTATCGTGTCCGCGCCGGCGTTCGAACCACAGGCGAGCTTGCCGGCATCCGCCACCCTGAACGGAGAGGTCCCCGTCATGATGACACGTCGAAGCGTGAACCGTGCCCTGATCGCGACCGCGGCGGCGTCGCTGTTCTCCGGCGCGGTGCTCGGTCAGGGAGTGCCGCAGGCGCGCAACGTCGTGCTCGTGCACGGCCTCTTCGCCGACGGGTCGTGCTGGTCGGAGGTGATCCCGCTGTTGCAGGCCGCGGGCCTCAACGTGACCTCGGTGCAGAACCCGCTCACCACCTTCGAGGAGGCGGTCGCCGCCGCGCAGCGCGTGCTGGCCCGGCAGGAGGGGCCGACCGTGCTCGTCGGGCATTCGTTCTCGGGGATGATCGTGACGGAGGCCGGAATCGACCCGAAGGTCTCGGCGCTGGTCTACGTCGCCGCCCGGGCACCCGATGCGAACGAGGACTACACGGCGCTCGCCAGGACCTATCCGACGCCGCCTGCCTCGGCCGGAATCGTGTTCGACGGCGATGAGGGACGCCTCAGCGAGGAGGCGTTCCTGAAGGACTTCGCGGGCGACCTGCCTCCGGCGAGGGCCAGAGTGCTGTTCGCGGTCCAGCAGCCGTTCCGCAAGGCCCTGCTGGCAGGCAAGACGACCCAGGCGGCCTGGCGGTCCAAGCCGAGCTTCTACGCCGTCTCGACCGAGGACCGGACGATCAACCCCGATCTGGAACGGTTCATGGCCAAACGGATGAACGCCAGAACCATCGAACTCAAGGCCAGTCACCTGTCGCTGATCTCGCACGCCCGGGAGATCGCGGACCTCATCCTGGAGGCTGCCGGCCACAGGCACGGAAATCCCTGAGAGCCATGCGTCGACCCGGTTGATGGTCGCCGGCTCGGCTCCCCGTCGATCACCGGCATTCCGGCGATCCGCATCGACCATCGGGAGAGCCACGGTGGTCATGACAGCGCCCGGGACCTCACTTTCCGACCCGGTGGAGGGGCCTTCCCCCGATGCCGAGGCACACCGTGATCACGATCTCGTCCGGGCGAGGTGCATCCGGGATCGTGATCTCGATCGAGTCCATGTGATCGAAGTCCCAGATGTTGTCCTTGTTCGTCATCGGCATGACGATGACGGAACCGGGTCCGCCGACCTTCTTGGTGCCGGGGATGATGTCCTTGCCGCTTCCCACGGCAGCACGGACCGGAGCGCCGAAGCGCGGGTGGAGCAGGGCTGCGGAATGCTCGATCTCTCCCGCGGTGCCGATGATCGCGCCCTTTCCGTAGCTCTGGACCTGGTCGGGCTCGACACCGAGGAGCGTGACGCCACGCTCGGCCAGGATCTTGCTGACCTCCGCACCCAGATCGTAGAGCGGCGAGAGATCCTCTTCGTAGCGCCCCGCGTAGGGATTCTTGATCACCGCGCTCACCGCGATCTTCCGGGTCGGCGGCTCGACCGGACGACCGCATTCACTCAATGTCTCTTCCAGCTGAGAGACGATCTTGCGCACCGACAAGAGGGACATCGACGGCTTCTCCATCACCCTGAGCAGTTATTTCTGAGCCGAAACGGGGCGGGCATTCGCCACGAGCGGACACCCTCCGTCTTCCACTGGCCGGAATGCCTCTTCGGCCGGCACAGTCGCGCGAAGTTTGTAGTAGTCCCAGGCACCACGCGATTCGGACGGCTTCTTCACCTCGAAGAGATACATGTTGTGAATCTTGCGTCCGTCTTCGCGGATGCGGCCCTTGCCAAAAAGCGGGTCGTCCGTCGGCGAGGCCTTCAGGGCCTGCACGACCGCGCGGCCGTCATGAGGATCGGCCTGTGTTGCGGCCGCCTTGAGATAGGTCAGGGTCGCGGCGTAGACGCCGGCCTGCACCATGGTGGGCTGGACTCCGCGCATCTGCGCCGAGAACCGCTTGGCGAAGGCCCGCGTGCCGTCGTTCAGGTCCCAGTAGAACGGTGACGTCAGGATCAGACCCTGCGCGGTCTGGAGTCCGATGGCATGAATATCGGTGACGTAGATCAGGAGGCCGGCGAGATTCTGGCCGCCCTGCACGATGCCGAACTCGGCCGCTTGTTTGATGGAATTGGTGGTATCGCCGCCGGAATTGGCGAGCCCGACGATCTGCGCCTTCGAGGCTTGGGCCTGCAGCAGGAACGAGGAGAAATCCGCGCTGCCGAGCGGGACCCGGACCGCGCCCACCACCGTTCCGCCGCTCTCCTTGACCACGGCGGCGGTGTCGCGCTCGAGTGCCTGCCCGAAGGCATAGTCGGCGGTCAGAAAGAACCACGTCCTGCCACCGGTCTGGACGACGGCCTTGCCTGTACTGTGCGCCAAGGCCCAGGTGTCGTTGGTCCAGTGGATGGTGTTGGGTGAGCAAGCCTTGCCGGTGAGGTCCGAGGTCGCCGGCCCGGAGGCGAGCATGACCCTGTTCTTGTCCTTCGTGATCTGGCTCACCGCGAGCGCGGCGGCAGAATTCGTCATGTCGGTGATCATGTCGACGCGGTCGATGTCGTACCACTGACGCGCGATCGCCGCGGCCACATCCGCCTTGTTCTGGTGGTCGGCCGAGAGGACGTCGATGGTCCAGCCCTTCTCGCGCAGGCCGGAATCCTCCACGGCCAGGCGCGCCGCGACCACCGAGCCCGGCCCACCCATGTCGGCATAGGTGCCCGACTGGTCGTTCAGCACGCCGACGCGGATCGTCTTGTCGGATTGCGCCTCCGCTCGCCCGAGCGAGAGCGTCATGATGGCAGCGGCACACAGCACTGTCTTGATGCGCATGTTTCACTCCCGTAGACTTGGCATTCTTATTGATGGTTCAAGATCCGCTTGCGACCGTCACGTCGCCGGTAGTCTTCCGAGATAATCGACCACCGCCGAGTAATCGCGACCCCGACCGCCCTGCTCCACGAACGCGTCGAAGATCGCGTGCGCGGCGGCACCGAGCGGCGTGGCCGTTCCGCTCGCCGAAGCGACGGCCTGCGAGAGGCCGAGATCCTTCAGCATCAGTTCGGCGGCGAAGCCGGGCCGGTAGTCGCGGTTCGCCGCGGCGGTGGGGACGGGGCCCGGAACCGGACAATGCGTGGTGAGCGCGTAGCACTGGCCGGAGGACGTCGAGGCGACATCGAACAGAGACTGGTGCGAGAGCCCGACCTGGGATGCGAGATTGAACGCTTCGCTGACCGCGATCATGGTGACGCCGAGGATCATGTTGTTGCAGATCTTCGCCGCTTGGCCGGTGCCGGCTGCGCCGCAATGCACGATGCGGCGCCCCATGGCCGCGAGTAGCGGCTGGCCGGCCGCGAAGCTGTCGGGATCCCCGCCGACCATGAAGGTGAGGGTTCCGGCGGTCGCGCCCTCGGTCCCGCCGGAGACCGGGGCGTCGAGGGACAGGTGGCCGGCTCCGCGCGCCACGTCGTGCACCGCGCGGGCACTCGCGACATCGATGGTCGAGGAGTCGATCATCAGGGTGGCGGGCCGGGCCGCCGCGACGGCCTCCCGCCACACGCTTGCGACGATCTCTCCGTTGGGAAGCATCGTCAGCACGGCGTCGGCACCCCTGACGGCATCCTCTACGGAGGAAGCGACGGTGATGCCGCCGGCCGCAGCTTGCTCCCGGCATCGGGCCGACACGTCGAACCCCTGGACCGTATGGCCGGCCTTCCGGAGGTTGGCGGCCATCGGGCCGCCCATGTTGCCGAGACCGACGACGGCGATGCAGGCCATGCCGCTCACCGCGTCCGGCTGTTCGCGAGATCAACACCGAGACGGACGCCCGGCCTGCTGGTTGCGGTCATCAGATATCCCTCCCTGGATCTTGTACTTTCCCGTTGTATCGCAGTTGCAAAAATGAGCAGCAAGCGACTAGTTTTGCGCAGCGTGTGTGCATTTTCGGGCAGTGCATGTCGGTCGAGGCGAGCTGGGATCATCTGCGATCGCTCCTCGCGTTCGCACGCGCCGGTACGCTGTCCCAGGCGGCCCGGGCCTTGGGGGTGAAGCACTCGACCGTGAGTCGTCACATCGCGGAGCTCGAGCGCAGCATCGGATCGCAGGTCGTCCACCGCGGCCCGGACGGCCTGACGCTCACGACGGCGGGAGAGCGCCTGATGGCCGCCGCCGAAGGCATGGAGGGATTGGTCCGGCAGGCCCAGGACGACATCGCCGGTCGGGACCGCCTCATTCAGGGGACGGTGCGGATCGGTGCGCCGGACGCTTTCGGATCGATCTTCCTGGCGCCGCGCATCGCCCCTCTGGCCGCACAGCACCCGGCCCTGAACATCCAGCTCGTCGCCCTCCCGCGCGTGTTCAACCTCACCAAGCGCGAGGCCGACCTTGCCGTTGCGCTCGCCGTTCCACAGCACGGCCGCCTCATGGCCAAGAAGCTCGCCGATTACGGTCTCGGCCTCTATGCGTCACCGCGCTACCTGGCGGCGAGCAGGCCGATCCGCACGCTCGACGACCTCCGAGGGCACCAGTTCATCAACTACATCGACGAGCTCATCACGATCGCCGAACTGGATTATCTCGACGAGGTGTCGCCGCACATCACGGCACGCTTCCAGAGCTCGAGCATCCTGGCGCAGCTCTACGCGACGGTGAGCGGCTTCGGGCTCTGCGTCCTGCCCTACTTCCTGGCGAAGCAACAGCCCGGCCTCGTCAACGTCCTGGGCCGGGAGGTCGTCCTGACGCGGACATGGTGGCTCCTCGTGCACGAGGACCAGAACACCCTCAGCCGGGTCCGACTGGTTCATCGATTCATCTACGACACCGTCCGGCAGAACCTCGCCCTGCTGCAAGCGCCCTGACGCTCGGTTCGAGGCACCCGCTCTGCGGAGAGGGCCTGCGAACCGGGGCAGCGGGCGGTGTGGTCCGGATCGGGCCAGCATCGGCTTTCTCGCCGGCGCATCCCGGATTTACGCCGTCAGGTTGAGATAGGGGTCGAGAGGCCGGAGAATGCTTCCGCGCTCGATCGGCACGCAGGAGGCGGGAAAATCCTGCGTGAAGCGGGCACCGCGGTCCTTGGCCAGGTTCAGGAAGCGGTCGAGCTGGTTCATCGCGCCCGTCGCGATGTCGTGCAGGACGATCAGCGTCTCCGCCTGCGCGAAGCATTGCTGGAGCGCGCGCTCGACCCATTCCTCGGGGCGGGCCCAATCCTCGGGGATCGCGTTCCAGAGGACGCAGGTGAAGCCGCCCTGCACCAGAACGTCGCGCGCCTCGGGGTTGAGCAGGCGATGATCGAGCAGGCCGCCCCCGCCGAAGGGGCGGAAGAACCGCCGCTCATGCGCGAGATCGCCGATCAACTCCTGCGTGCGCAGGATCTCGAACGTGGCCATGCCCGCCGCGACGCTCATCCCGAGCGGCACGAGATGATTGTAGGTGTGGTTGCCGATCGCGTGCCCCTCGCCGTGCGCCCGCTCGCACAGGTAGCGGCGCTCGCGCAGCTTGTCCCCGAGCACGAAGAACGTGGTCCGGATGTCGTGGCGGCGCAGGACGTCGAGCACCTGCGGCGTGACGTCGGGATCGGGACCGTTGTCGAAGGAGAGCGTGATCTGTGTCATCGACCGGTATTCCTGAGCATCGTCATCCCGCCTCGCCGGAGCGTGTGGAGAAGCGCCAATGCGCGGTGCGGCGCTCGACCTGCTGGACGAGGGCGCCGAACAAGAAGACGAGCAGCACGACCAGCAGGATGCCGGCGAAGACGTGCGGGCTGTCGAGCAGGGTGCGGTAGCGCGAGATGAGGTAGCCGATGCCTTCCGAGGACGTCAGCATCTCGGCGACCACCACTCCGACGATGACCAGTGCGCCGCCCACCCGGAACGAGGACAGCACCGTCGGCATCGCGGCCGGCAGCAGCACCCGCCCGATCATCTGCCAGCGCGAGGCGCGCATGCTGCGCGCGACGATCAGGTACTGCCGGTCGATCGTCTGGATGCCGGCCATCGTGCCGAGCAGGCAGGGGAGCAGGCCGTAGACGCTGGCGAAGACGATCTTCGATTGAGGGCCGATGCCGAACCACGCGGTGAAGAGCGGGTAGAGGATGACGATCGGCACGGCGTAGAGCCCGGAGGCCAGCGGCTGGAGCGTCCGCCGCAACGGCGCGATCGAGCCGATCAGCAGGCCGAGCCCGATGCCCAATCCGCACGCCACCAGCATCGCGATGCCGATCGCCCGCAGCGTGTGCAGCAGGTGCGTGCCGTATTCCGGCGCCGAACCGACCAGGGCGGCGAGCGTCTGCGACAGGGGGGGCAGGAAGAGCTGCGGCACCAGCCCGAGACGCGGCAGGGCCTCCCACAGGACCAGGACCCCGATGCCGAGCAGGGACCGCACCGCCCTGGGCGAGAGGGCCGGCCGCGCGGCCGACGAGGCCATCGCGAGGCTCATCCTTCGCCGACCTGATGGCGGATCTGCCTCCAGATCCTCTCCCGCAGCTCGGCGAAGTGCGGCGTGGACATCATCTCGTAGGTCCGCGGACGCGGCAGCGTGACCTCGATCCGGTCGATGATCCGGCCGGGGCGCGCCGACATCACCACGATCTCGTCGGCCAGATAGGCGGCCTCCGTCAGGGAATGGGTCACGAACACCACGGTCTTGCCCGTCTCCGCCCAGATGCGCAGGAGCTCGTCGCCCATGGTGATCCGGGTCTGCTCGTCGAGCGCGGCGAACGGCTCGTCCAGCATCAGGATGGACGGATTCTGCACGAGCCCGCGCGCGATCGAGACGCGCTGCTTCATGCCGCCCGACAATTCGTGCGGGTAGCGATCCTCGAAGCCCGTCAGGCCGACGAGGGCGAGTTTTTCGCGCGCCCGCGCGGCCCGCTCCGCCTTCGGCACCCTGCGCAGGGAGAGCGGAAACTCCACGTTGTCCAGCGCGGTGAGCCAGGGATAGAGGCTCGCCTCTTGGAAGACGACGCCGACCACGTCCGGATCCGGCTCGGTCATCGGCCGGCCGCCGCAGACGATGGTGCCGGCCGTCGGCTTGGTCAGGCCCGTCATCATCATCAGGAGCGACGACTTTCCGCAGCCGCTCGGCCCGACGATCACCACGAAGCGCCCCGGCGCGATCGCGAGATCGATGTCTTCCAGAGCCTTCGTGACGCGGCCGGAGACGTCGTAGGTGTGGGACACGCCCGTGACGCTCACCGCCCCCGGCGCAGAGGCGATGATCCGCAGCGGCGCCTTCGCCTCGCTGCGCGGGAGGGAGGAGGCCGAGGCAGGACCGCCGGCCGTGGTGCCCCTGGCCATGGTCGACATCAGCTCCTCCAGTGCTCGCAACGGGCCTCGAACCAGCGCACGGCCTCGTTGAACAGGATGGCGGCGGCGGCGATCAGCAGGATGCCCGCCAGCAACTCCTTCAGCATGTAGTTCTCGCCCCAGCTGGCGATGAGCTGCCCGAGGCCCGCGCGCGACGCGTACATCTCCGCCAGCAAGATGCCGGTCAGGTTGAAGATCATCGCGAGGCGGACCGCTTCGAGCAGGATCGGCGCCATCGCCGGCATGTAGACGCGCCACGCGATCTGCCACGGCGACGCGCCGTAGGCCCGGGCGACGCGGACGTGATCGCTCTTCACCGAGTCCAGGGCCGAGAAGCTGCTGATCAGCACGATGAAGATGGTCGAGAAGACGCCGAATCCGACCTTCTGCCCGAAGTTGATGCCGAAGGCGAGGATGAACATGGGCAGGAAGATCGTCTTCGGGATCGAGAAGATGAGGAAGACGATCGGCTTCAGGATCGCACTCCAGTAGCGGCTCTCCGAGATGGCGAAGCCGAGCGCGACGCCGAGCGGCACCGCGATGACGAAGGCGACCAGCACTTCGGCCACGGTGACGCCGACGCTCGCCAGGAAGGCGGGGCGCCCGAGCAGCGAGACCGCGGTCGCCAGCACCTCGCCGATCGGCGGCAGCAGGTCCGGCGTCATCACGCCGGACCACAGGCTCGCCTGCCAGGCCGCCGCGACGGCGCCGACGAGCCCGATCCAGGGGAGGAGCCCGCCCAGCCGGCGCGCGGCCGAACGACGGAAGCCGGCCGCCATCGCGGGCGTCACGCCACGATGACGGGGGTGAAGGCCGACGTGTAGATCTGGTCCGGCGGCGCCAGGTTCTTGAACCCGCCGAGCCGTGCGAGATCCTCGGCGGTCTGGACCTGCTCGGCCGTGAACCGGCCGTCGGGCGAGAGCTTCAGGAAGGTCTCGTCAAATTCCTGAGCGGCGACCGGTTCCGAGATGCCGTTGACCTCCGCGATGATCTTGATCGCGTCGTCCCGGTTCTGCTGAAGGTAGGAGACTGCGCCGTAGAGCGCCTTCAGGGCCGCGCGCAGCATCTCGGGCTGCTTGTCGATCAGCGCGTCGGGCGCCGACCAGCTCACGGCGAGGTGGGACGGGATGGCCGTGGCGTAATCGAGCAGCGACACGGTCTGCTTGGCCTGCAGGGTCTGGAAGCTCAGGGGCGAGTACACCACCCCGGCATCGACGTTGCCCGAGAGCAAGTTGGGCACCAAGCCGCCGCCGCCCAGCGGCACGCTGACGAAGTCGAGCTTGTACTGGGCGCGCGTCCACAACGCCATGAAGTCGGAGAGCGAGCCGGCGGTGGTGATGCCGACCTTCTTGCCGGCGATATCCTTCACGTCCTTGATCGGCGATCCGGTCTTGACCAGGAGACGCCAGCCCGTGTTGGCGCTGGCGGAGAGGGCCAGGATCTTGGTGTTGACGCCGCGGCTGCGGCCGGTGGCGATCTGCGAGACGAGGCCGGTGATGATGTCGGCCGCCCCGGCCGCCTGGGCCTCGAAGGCCTCGCCGCCGCTGCGATACACGGTCAGCTCGGGATCGAGGCCAGCCTTGGCGAACAGGCCCCGCTTCACCGCGACATCCGCCAGGACCGACGGCCACCACGTCTTCGTGGCGAGCCCGATCCGGACCTTCTGGGGCGCCGCGCGCAGGGAGGGCGCGCCGAGCGCCAGCGAGGCGGCTCCGGCCACGAGGCCGAGCGCCGCGCGGCGCGACGGCCCTCCCGTCTCCGTCGGAACGATCCTCTCCATCCACTCCTCCCGATTCTCGTGCTGATCGTGCCGTCGGCGGACCTACGCGACGGCGTGCATCTCGCCGAGGTAGGCCACGATGTCGTCGACCGGCATCACGTCCCCGTACTTGAGGTCGATGTCGATCAGGCTCTGCGCGTGCGCGTCCTGCAGCCGATCGGCGGTGGCTTCACGCGCCACGATGGTCCGGAAGCCGTGCGAGCAGGCATCCACCGCACTCGCCCGGACGCAGCCGCTCGTCGTGCAGCCGGCGATGATCAGGGTGTCGACGCCGCCCGCCCGCAGGTCGTCCGCGAGCGTCGTGCCGAAGAAGCAGCTCGCGAAGCGCTTGACGAGGATGCGGTCGCTCGGCGCACGCCGCAGCCGCGGATCCTGGTCGACCCCCTCGCTGCCGAGGATCAGCGCGTCCAGACCCGTGATCTTGTCCCGCCAGACGCCGGATTGCGTGCTTGGATCGTCGTAGGCGATCGTCGACAGGTGGACGGGGATGCCGGCCGCGTGGGCGGCGTCGAGCAGGCGGTTGGTCTCGTCGATCGCGGGCGCCATGTCGGCGCCGAGGCTGGTCTCGGGCGCCGTGAACGCGCGGGTGAGATCCACCACGAGCAGCGCCGGCCTGCGGCCGGGGCCGACGCGGCGGCCGAACCCGCGCTCCCTGACCTTCGCGATCTCGCTCGCCATCCCGTTCCTCGCCCATGGCAGCGGTTCTTAAATGCCGTCTGCCTCGGACCAGCATTGCGCACTTTCGGCCCTGTGATTATGGGCAATGATCAGAAAATAATTTTTCCCATCCGACGATAATGCGAGGCCGGGATGGCGCCGGGCGAGGGGACCATCAACGACGCCAGCATCCTGTCGCTGCGCTGCTTCGCGGCCGTGGTGGAGACCCAGAACTTTTCGGCGGCGGCGCGCCAGCTGCGCGTCGCGCCGTCCTCCGTGACGAAGGGCATTCAGCTCCTGGAGCGAGCGGTCGGCGTCGCGCTGTTTCACCGGACGACGCGGCGCATGACCGTGACCGAGGCCGGGGCGCGCTTCTATGAGCAGTGCGTCAGCATCCTCACGCAGCTCGACAGCGCCACCGCGGCGATGGCCGCCGAGAAGGCGCTCGGCGGCAACCTGCGGATCACCGTTCCTCCGTCCTTCGCGTCGGCCATCCTCGGCCCGCATCTGCCGGCTTTCCTCAGGCTGCATCCGGCGATGTCGATCGACGTGATCGTGACCAGCGACACGCCCGATCTCATCGCCGGCCGAATCGACGTGGCGGTGGTCGTGCAGGACGAGCCGTCGACCAAGCTGACCCACCTCATGCTGGCCACCTGCCCGCGCGTGCTCTGCGCCTCACCCGACTATATCGGGCGTCACGGCATGCCGCGCGAACCGGCCGATCTTGTCCGGCATCACTGCATGTCGAGCCGCTTCTCCGACCTCGCCGAGACCTGGCATTTCCACCGGGACGACCGCCAGGAGAGCATGCGGGTGTCGAGCACGCTGCTGTCGAGCAGCGGCGAGTTGCTGCGCCACGCCTGCATCAACGGCGGCGGGATCGCGAATCTCTACTCGTTCCACGTCCGCGACGATCTGGAGAGCGGCCGGCTCGTCCGCGTGCTGCCGGACTACGTGCCGCGCGCCAAGACCATCTACGCGGTCATCCCCCATCGGCAGATCCTGCGGCCCCAGACGAAGGCCTTCCTCGGCTTCGTGAGCGGTCTGGTCGCGAGCGCGCTCGGGGAGGAGGCGACCGCCAGCTTGGCGCCCCAGCTCGAACGGATGGCCGTCCAGAGCACCTCCCGCCGAAGCGGAAACAGGGCCGGTCCGGACAAGGCGGCCAAAGCAAGGATCGAGAGCAGGACCTGATCGCAGCCTGATCGGATCCAGCTCGCGCAGGACCCGTCTCGTCCGTGCCCGTGCCGTCCAGCGGAACCAGCGGCGGCGATCCCGGCACCGCGGCCGGACGGACGAGGTGGTGGAACGCGTCGGGCACCTCAGAGGCGCTCATGCCACTCCTCGAGGCCGATCCGCAGCGGCAGCAGGATGCGAACGACGCAGTTGTACCATGCGACGGTCAGCACGAGTTCGAGGCGCTGCTTGTCGTCGAGCACGCCGCAGAGCTCGCCCCAGAGGGCGTCGTCCGCGCGGCCGGATCGCGTGACGGCCTTCGCGAACCGCATGACGATCCGCTCGGCGTCGGAGAAGACCGTTGCGCCCTCGAAATCGGCGATGGCGTTCAGCTTCTCACGGCTCACCCCCGCCTTGACGGCAGAGTTCCAGTGATGCGCCACCTCGTAATCTGCCTTGGTCTCCAATCCCACCGTGATGACCGCGAGTTCCCGCAATTGCCGGTCGAGCAGCTTGCTCCGGCGCAGCGACATCGCCATGGCGAGCACCCCGTCGCAGAGATCCGGCGCGTTGGCGAGCGCGAGGAAGATGTTCTCGACGGGGTTGCCCCGCAGCGCTTCTAGCCGGTCGAACAGGTCCTGGTGGTCGGGTCCCACGCTCTCCCGGCTGGCATAGGCGATGCGGCTGATCTCATTCGGCATTCCGCGGCCCTTCCGACGCTGCGCCGCCGACGCTAGAGCAAGATCCGATCGCGCTGCAATCGGATCCTGCTCTTGGTCTTTGATATCGACGCATCTTCTGCGACGAACCGGTGGCCGCTTGGTCGAAAGATGTTCCGACCGGCCCACCACGATCGACCTCGTGAATTCTTCGCATGGGCGGCATCGATGCCGTTACCGGATGACGGGGCCCATGGAGCTGCGCCATCGTCGCGACGGCGTCGCCCGGCGTGCGAGCTCAGGTTCGCGCGGGCCGCCCGCCTCGCCACCGACCTGACCGACCATCCGGGGGCAGGGTCACAGTCGCGGAATCGTTGGCCGATGCGATCGCAGCGCGGATGCATTCCTTGTGATCAGCCTCCCACCGGAATCCACCAGTCCCTTTCGGATGAATCCCTTCGCGCGCCAGTCCTCATCCGAATCGCACTCCGAATCCCACTCTCGATGGTATATTGCTTTCGCGCGCCATCTTGAGGACAGGTGCAAACATGCATGACGCGCAAATGTTTTTCTTACGATTCGCGGTAGCAGTCGTGCCGGTACAAACAAATTGCGTTGTGTAAATTTCTATCGCTCAAAATAGGATTCGAGCAATGTCGCTCATTGGGACTACCGCCGTAGCAACGCTCGCGTTCCTCAAGCACGCGCAGGGCCAGATCGAGTTCGACATGCAACCAAGTCACCAGGATCGACAGCTATCACCATCCGATCTACTCTTTTCACTAACTCCATCATAGCATAGAGCAATCGAACAGGCCCAGATGCGACTAGCCCGCGGAGTGATGTAACTTCATGATCGACAGTCGTGAGTTCGATGCCATCGTCGTGGGCTCCGGTGCGGCAGGAAGCTGGGCTGCGAAGGAGCTCACCGAAGGCGGGATGCGGGTGCTGCTTCTTGAGGCTGGCCGCAACATCGATCCGGTCAAGGATTTCCCGAAACCAGCGAAAGCAGGTCATCACCTCGCAGTCGGGAATCCGCTGATCGCGCGGTCCAAGGCCGCCTTTCTCGGCGGTCAGTTCGTACAGGCCCGCTGCATCGCGTTCAGCCGGCTGACCGAGCGGTTCTTCGTCAGCGATCGCGAGAACCCCTACACGACGCCGCCGGGCAGACCGTTCAACTGGTATCGTGGACGTCAGGTCGGCGGCAGGCTGTACCTGTGGGGGCGCCTCGTCTTCCGCATGTCGGATGACGACTTCAAGGCCGCGAGCAGGGACGGGCACGGCGCCGATTGGCCGGTCTCCTACAGCGATGTCGCGCCGCATTACGATAAGGTCGAGACGTTTCTCGGCGTCAATGGCACGCTCGAGGGAATTCCCGGACTGCCGGACGGGAAGTACGTCAAGGCAACGACTCTCAACGGACCCGAGACGAAGTTCCGCGCCCTCGTCGGACAGGCCTTCCCCGGCGCGCACATCATCCCGACTCGCTTCGTCGCGAACAACGCGTCGCGCATTCCACTCCCCATTCTGGCGGCGCAGGAGACAGGGCTGCTGACGCTCAGAACAGATGCAGTCGTCGAGTCGCTCGATATCGACGAGGCGACAGGGCGCGCCAAAGGCGTGCGCTATCTCGACCGGATCACGCGACAGAAGCACTCGGCACGGGCAAAGTTCGTCGTCCTTTGCGCAGGCAGCATAGAGACGTTACGCATCTTGATGAATTCGCGCAGCCAACGCCATCCAGGTGGTGTCGGCAACTCGTCCGGGCGCCTCGGCCAGAATTTCATGGATGCGGTCCACATCGCGCTGACCGGGCCGCACGAAGACGTCGAGGCCCAGATGCCGGCGGCCCAGACGGACGCCTTCGATTTCGGCAAGATCGGCGGCTTCTACGTGCCTGCCTTCCGGACGAAGGAGCCGGTTGCCGGGCCCTATCTCCGGGGCTTCGGAATCATGGGCGGCATCGGTCGGGGCTATCCGTTCTGGTATCTGACGGCGCAGGGCGAGATGCTGCCGCGGCCACAGAACAAGGTGACGCTCGACCCGTACAAGCGGGACGCCTGGGGTATTCCGGCAGCGCACGTCGATGTCAGCTACTCCGAGAACGAGGAGCGGATGGTCGCGGACGCCCTCGCGACGTTGAAACGCATGGCTGCGGTCGCGGGTCTCGAGCCGAAGGCGACGCCGATCGGCAAGCCACTGCACAACCTTGCCTTCAAGATCATGCGTAAGCGCTTGGTGATGCCATCCGGCGCCAGCATTCCTGGCTCCGCGATCCACGAGGTCGGCGGCGCGCCGATGGGGACGGATCCGAAGAACTCGGTGCTCGACCCATACAATCGATGCTGGGATGCGGATAACGTCTTCGTCACCGACGGGGCCTGCTTCGTGTCGAGCGGCGCACAGAATACGACGTTGACAATCATGGCGCTGACCGTGCGCGCCTGTAATCATATTCTCAAGACACACCGTGCCGACTCTTTGGCTCTAACTGCTAGCTAATATAATGATGAGGTTGGTATTTTGATCGCCTGAATATGATTATATTGCTTGCCAATTACAACATAAGCTGGAAATTTATTGAACTGGCTGGTTCTGCAACGCGATCTGAGCGGCGCAGATCGACCTGAAGCCCCAGGAGTGAGGGGTCGGATCACGCCGGACTCACCCTGCGGGCGAGCGATGGATTGCCGATGCCGCCCGGCTTTCAACTCCCGCCGGTCGGCCGAGGCCCCGTCTCGGGCGCAGTCACGGCAGGGCCGCCGGGTCATGCCGGGGCTCTCCTGCGGGTACGCCTCCGCTCCACCCCGCACGGTCGAGCCACGCGGCGCTCCGGGCCTGCGATCAACGCGCGGAAGGGCCCGTGATCGCGCCGTCTCCGATCGTCGATCGGGCGCATGCTGACGGAGCGTCCGGGTCGGGGGTTTGCGTCCCGCCTGTCCGGCCCCACGCCACGCCCCGCCCCGTGTTCCCGCCGCGCGAGCCCCGTCAGTTGCGACCCGACACCGCCTTGCGGTCGAAGGCGTTGATGTCCGCGATCAACTCGTTGGTCGTGACCTGCGCGGCATCGACCTTGCCCTTGAGCAGATCCCATTTCTGCAGCCAGTCGAAGTAGGCCTGGAAGGCGGCGACATCGATCGCGCCCCACTGATCCGTCGCCGGATTGTCGAGGCGCCACGTCTCGATCCGGTCTTGGAGCACCGCGAGGTCGTTCGTCACCGCCTGCTCGAGCTCGACACCCTGTGGCTTCGTCTCGGGATACAATTCGTAGACGGCCTTGACCGCCTCGCGCGGATTGGCGATCGCATAGGCCGTGCCCATCGCGTAGGCCCGCGCGAACCCGACCAGTTCGGCGCGCCGCTTGGCGATCGTTTCATCGAGCGCGATCCAGGAATTGCTCGGGAACCGCTGGATCTCGGGATCTTTCAGCCGCCGCAGCTTCACGCCCGCGCGCTCGATCAGCGTGTAGTAGGTATCGAACTGGCTGAGCACCTTGACGTCGCCCCGGCGCATCAGGGTCGCGGTCTGGGCCGGCTCGCCCGAGACGACGATTCGGATGTCGGTTTGCGGGTTGAGCCCCGCCGAGGCAGCGACCGACCGCGCCACGACCACCGCGACCGAGCCCATGGAGGGCACCCCGATCGCCTAGCCCTTGAGGTCGGCGTAGCTCTTGACCGGGCTGTCGGCCTCGACCGCGAGCCCGAAGATGTTGCGGCGATAGGCTTCGAAGAACACCTTCGCCTTCACGCCCTGCAGGGTCAGGATGCCGAGCGGCTCGGGCGAGGCCAGCGTCACCGCCAGTTCGCCGGTGGCGAGATTGCGCATGCAATCCGTCGAGCCGGCGAACGTGAACAGCTCGTAGTCGACCTTGTTCTCCTTGAACCAGCCCATCTTCTGGGCGACGGCGAAGGGCGCCATCGAGGCGTTGAGTGTCTTCGAGCACCAGCCGACGCGCAGCTTCGCTTGGGCCGATGCCGGAACCGTCGCCCCCAGCGCCAGCGCGCAGCCGGCGAGCATTCCGAGCAATGTGGATCGAGACATGCCAAGCTCCCTCACAACGGTCCCAGGTGTCCTTGCGCCGGCCGCAGCCCGTCAGGGCGAACCGGCCCGTGCCGGCGTCTTCTCCGGCGCCTCGGCCGCGCGCGGGGGCGAGCGCTCCCAGTAGATGAGGCGCCGCCGGACGAAGCCGATGAGCTGATTGAGCGACAGGCCGAGCACGGCCAGGACGACGAGCACGGAGAACGAGCCCGCCACGTCCATCGAAAAGTTCATGCTCTGCATCAGCATGCCGAGGCCGCTCTCGGCGCCGAGGAACTCCGCCACGATGGCACCGATCAGCGCGAAGGTCAGCGCGATCTCGAGCCCGGCCATGATGAAGGGCAGCGCCGCGGGCAGGCGGAGCATCCGGAAGATCTGCCCGTTCGAGGCGTCGAGCGAGCGCATGAGGTCGACCCGGTCCTCGTCGACGGCGCGCAGGCCCGCGACGGTGTTCACCATCACGGCGAAGAAGCAGATCAGCGCGGCCGAGACGATCTTGGACATGATGCCGAGCCCGAACCAGAGCACGATCAGCGGGGCGATCGCCACCTTCGGCAGGGATTGAACGACGACGATGTAGGGATAGAGGAAGTAGGCGACGTAGCGGTTGGTCGCGATGGCGACGCCGAGCAGGAAGCCGAGGCCCGATCCCAGCGCGAAACCGGCCACGACCTCGGCGAAGGTGACGCCGAGATGCTTGAGGTAGAGCCCGCTCGACAGACCGTTGCCGAGGGCGGAGAGGATGGCGGAGGGCGCCGGCAGGACGAAGGCCGGGACCTTGAGGAGGCGGATCGCCGCCTCCCACGCGGCCATGAGGGCGAGGAAGAGCGCGAGGCTCGTGGCGCGACGGCGCAGCGTCGGCCGCAGGGGTTCGTTTCCGGTCATCAGTCCAGGCCCCCCACCGCGCCGAAATGGGCCCGGATCCGGCCGACATAGGCCCCGAATTCCGGCGCGTTCATCGCTTCCAGCCCTCGGTCCGACGGCAGGTCGATCTCCACCACGTCGGCGACGCGGCCGGGCCGCGGCGTCATCACGACGACCCGACTGGCCAGGAACACCGCTTCCGGGATCGAGTGCGTGATGAACAGGATGCTCTTGTGGCTCTCGCGCCAGAGCCGCTTGAGCTCGAGGTTCATGCGCTCGCGGGTCATGGCGTCGAGCGCCCCGAACGGTTCGTCCATCAGCAGAATGGCGGGGTCGTGCACGAGCGCCCGGGCGATGGCGACCCGCTGCTGCATGCCGCCGGAGAGCTCGTTCGGGTAGCGGTCCACGAATTCGCCGAGGCCGACGAGATCGATGAGGTCCCGCGCGCGGCGCAGGCTGGCCGCCCGGTCGAGCCGCTGGACGTCGGCGGGCAGCATCACGTTCTCGATCACCGTCCGCCACGGAAACAGCAGCGGCGCCTGGAACACCGCCCCGATGTCGCGCCGGGGCCCGGTGGTCACGCGGCCGCCGACCCGCGTCTCGCCGGCGCTCGGCGCGGTGAGCCCGGTCAGGATCTTCAGAAGCGTCGACTTCCCGCAGCCCGAGGGGCCGACGATGGCGACGAGCTCGCGGTCCCGCACGTCGAACGACACGCCGTCGAGCGCGGTCAGGCTGGTCGCGCCGACCGGATAGCGCTTCGTCAGGTTGTCGACCGTGATGGCCGCTGCCGGAGCCGCGGCGGTCGCACGAACCTCTCGGGCTGGGATGGCGCCCATCGGCTCAAGGCCCCAGACAGGTGTCGATGTCGCGCACAATCGCCGCCTGCCGCCGTGCCATGATCGGTGCGTTGGTGCTCATCGCGGATCCTCGGAAAAAATCGGATCAGGTGGCGTCGCGCCGGCCAGCCTGAACCCACTGCCAGGTGTCGTCGAGAGCGGCGCCGATGCGCCCCATCAGGTCGGCGATCTCGTCGGCCGTGATGATGAGCGGAGGGCAGAGGTTGACGGTGTCGCCCAGCGCCCTGGTGATCACGCCGTGGGCCTGCGCCCGCCGTCCCGCATAGGCCGCCACGCCCCAGGCCGGGTCGAAGGGCTCACGAGACGCCTTGTCGGCCACGAGTTCGAGGGTGCCGATGAGGCCCATGCCCCGCGCCTCGCCGACCAGCGGGTGCTCGCCGAGCCGCCTCAGGGCCCCTTGGAACCCGGGAGCGACCGCGCGGACGTGGCCGACGATGTCGCGCTCCTCGTAGATCTTGAGCGTCTCCAACGCGACCGCCGTCGCGACCGGGTGCCCGCCGTAGGTGAAGCCGTGGCCGAAGGTGCCGATCGTGCCGCTCCGGTCGCGCAGCGGTCCGTAGACTCGCTCGTTGAGCATCAGCGCGGAGATCGGCTGGTAGGCGGCGGAGAGTTGCTTGGCCATCGTGATCATGTCCGGCTCGATGCCGAAGCTCTCGCAGCCGAACAGGGTGCCGAGGCGACCGAAGCCGCAGATCACCTCGTCGGCCACGAACAGGATGTCGTGCCGGCGCAGCACCGCCTGGACCTTCTCGTAATAGCCGCGTGGCGGCACGATGCAGCCCCCTGAGGCCATCAGCGGCTCGGCGAAGAAGGCGCCGATCGTCTCGGCCCCTTCGCGCTCGATCAGCGCCTCGAGCGAGGCGACGCAGCGGTCGGTGAAATCCTGCTCGGTCTCGCCGGGGCGGCCGTAGCGGTAGAAGCCGGGACAGTCCGTGTGGATCACCCGGTCGATCGGCAGGTCGAAGTCGCGGTGGTTGTTGGGCAGGCCCGTGAGGCTCGCCGTGGCGATGGTCACGCCGTGATACGCGCGGACGCGCGAGATGATCTTCTTCTTCTCCGGCTTGCCGATCGCGTTGTGGTAGTACCAGACGACCTTCATCGCCGTGTCGTTGGCCTCGGAGCCCGAATTGGCGAAGAAAACCTTCGTCATCGGCACCGGCGCGAGGGACTTCAGGCGCTCGGCGAGTTCGACGGCCGTCTCGTGGGTCTTGCCGCCGAAGCTGTGGTAGAACGGCAGTGCCTGCATCTGCCGATACGCCGCCTCGACCAGGCGCTTCTCACTGAAGCCGAGCGAGGCGCAAAAGAGCCCGCCCAGTCCCTCGATGTAGCGGTTCCCGTCGCCGTCGAGGATGTAGATGCCGTCTCCTCCCGCGACGACGAGAGGGCCTTCCGCCTCGTGGGCGACGGCGTTCGTGTAGGGATGCAGCACGTGCGCGACATCGCGCGCTTCGGTCGAATTGGGCCGCAGGGGCATCCTGGCCTCCGTCACGTGATCGCCTCCGGGGCGGCGCGCGCCGCGCGGCGGAGCCTCGCGTCCGTCACTGCCTGGGAGCGCCTGTCTGCGAGCCCGAGCGAGAGGAACGACAACTTGGATCCAATGTTGTATCCAATCTCTGGAAACACGCAAGGCAGCGCCTTGCCGTCATGCGCTACGCAGCGTTAGACCGCTGGCGAGTGAGGTGCGCGGACCGATGGGTACGAACGACGATCGACGTCAGTCGGTCAGGCAGAAAACCTATGCCGATCTGAAGGGCATGATCCTGAGCGGCGAGGTGCGCCCGTCCGAGCGCCTCTCCGAGAACGGTCTCGCTCAACGCCTCGGGGTCAGCCGCACGCCCCTGCGCGAAGCCCTCATGAAGCTGGAGAAGGAGGGGCTCGTCATCGGCCAGCGAAACCTCGGCTATCGGGTGGCCGACCTCGACATCGCTGCCGTGTGCGACCTTCTCGTCGTCCGCGAGGCCCTGGACGCCTGCGCGGCCGAACTCGCCTGCGCGGCGGCGACGGACGACGACATGATCCGGATCCGCGGGATCATGGACGAGCTGACGGCACTCCATGCCGCAACGGACAGGACGACCGCGGACGAGGCGCGCGAGCTCGACCTCGGCCTCGAGATCCATGGCGTGATCGCCGCCGCGACGCGCAACGCGGCGCTGATCCGGGTGAGCGAGCAGATCTACCAGCAGCTTCGGCTCGCCCTCTGGCTGGAGGTTCTCTGGGTCGACCTCGGCGATACCGCGATCTCCGAGCATCGCGCCATCACGGACGCGATCGTGGCCCGTGACGGTCCGCGCGCCGCGGCCGCAGCGCGCGAGCACGTGCGCAGTTCGCTTCGCAACATGAAGAAGGTGCAGCAAGTCCTGCGCCACCAGCGGGGCAGGCGGGGCTCCGACGGGCTGTCGGAGGCCCAGGAGAGTTCGGGCGGCGGACCTCAGTAGCCGAGCGCCATCCCGTCCTTGCGGTGGTCGGACGCTCCGGCCAGCACGCCGTTCCTCCAGTCGATCGCGACCGCCTGGGCGCCACCGATCGCCCAGTTCGGCGGAATCAGCTTGAAGCCGCGCCGCGCGAGTTCCTCCCGCGTCGCCGCGGGCATGGTGTCCTCGACCTCGACCTGATCCGTTCCGGGCCGCGGGAACAACCGGGGCAGGTCGATCGCCGTCTGGATGTCGAGACCGTAATCCAGCACCTTCGCGAGGAAGTGGGCGTGCCCCATGGCCTGGTAGTGGCCGCCCATGACGCCGAAGGCCATCTCGACCCGACCGTCGCGCGCGAGCATGCCGGGGATGATGGTGTGCAGCGGCCGTTTTCCGGGCGCCAGCGCGTTCGGGTGGCCCGGCGTCAGCACGAAGCTCTGGCCGCGGTTGTGCAGCATCACGCCCGACCGGGGGGCGAGGATGCCCGAGCCGAAGGGATGAAAAAGCGAGTTGATGAAACTCACCGCCATCCGGTTCCGGTCGACCACGCAGACGTAGACCGTGTCACGGTGATCGGGCGGGACATAGGCGGGGATGCCGTCGATCGCGCGCGCAGGATCGATCCGCCTGCGCAGCGCGCCCGCCAGCTCTTCCGACAGCAGCCAATCGACGGGCACGTCCGACTGCTCGGGATCAGCCAGGACGGCGTCCCGGACGGAATAGGCGAGCCGGGTCGCCTCGATCTCGAGATGGAGCCGTTCGGCCGAGAGAGGATCGCCGCACCCCTCGAAGCCCGAGAGGATGTTCAGGATCATCAGGGCGACGACGCCCTGACCGCCCGGTGGGCACTCGTAGACGTCATGGCCACGGAACGACGTCCTGATCGGCGTCCGGTAGCAGCCCTGCGCGGCGGCGAAGTCGGCGAGCGTGTGCGAGCCACCGAGCGACCGGAGCTTGCCGACGATGTCCTCCGCGATCGGCCCAGCGTAGAACGCCTCCGGCCCGGCCTCTGCGATGGCCCGGAGGGTCGCCCCGAGTTCCGGCTGGCGATGCACCTCGCCGGCCTGCGGCAAGCGACCACCGGGCAGGAAAACCCGCGCCGCATCGGGATCGGCGCGCAGCAAGGCCTCCTGCTTCGCCCAATCGGCCGCCGCGCGCGGGGCGATCGCGTAGCCTTCCTCGGCGAGCGCGATCGCCGGCTGCAGGACCTCCCCGAGGCCCCGGGTCCCGTGATCCGCGAGCAGCCGCGCCCAGGCTTCCACGGCGCCGGGCACCGTGACGGCGTGCGGTGATTGCCGCGGGATGTCGCCGAGACCTTGCCCGCGCAGGCTCTCGGCCGAGGCCGCCGCCGGCGCGCGCCCCGAGCCGTCGTAGGCGATGATGCGGTCGGTCCCATCCGGCGAGATCAGGGCGAAGCAGTCACCGCCGATGCCGGTCGACCCGGGCTCGACGACGCATTGCACCGCACAGGCCGCGACGGCGGCGTCGAGTGCGTTGCCCCCCGCGCGCAAGACATCCACCGCGGCCAGAGACGATGCGGGGTGGGAGGTGGCCACCATGCCGTTCCGCGCCGTGACGACGGAGCGGCCGGGCCTCTCGAAATCCCGCATCATCGGACTCACCTCCTGTGGAATACATAACTGTATCCAATAGCGGATACCGCGCAAGCCGGCTGTCCGGCTCGGGGGAGTCCATCCGCGCGAGGCGCTCGGCTCCGAAGGTGCACCTCAGCGGTGGCCGCGTCAGGCCACTCGAAGCGCAACGGCCGAGCCGGTCCTCACCGGCGGGCCGATGCACGACCGGAAGCCTCAGGGTTGATAGACGTACCCCGATGCCTGCGGACCGGCGCGCAGAGCATCCCGGGAGGGCGGCGTTGAAGGCAGAGCTGTCAGGTTCCGAGGCCCGGCGCATCGCACTCGCGGCGCAGGGCTTCAACGCGCGGCGACACCAGGGGCGTGTCGACGCGACCCGGCTGCGCCGTGGAATCGGCCGGCTCGGCCTGCTTCAGATCGACAGCGTGAACGTCCTCGTGCGCGCCCATTACCTGCCGCTCTTCTCGCGCCTGGGATCCTACGACCGCACGCTCCTCGACGCGGTCGTGGCCGCTCGGCCGAAACGGTTCTTCGAATACTGGGGCCACGAGGCGTCGCTGCTGCCCGTCGATGCCCAGCCCCTGCTGCGCTGGCGCATGGCCCGCGCTCTGCGTGGCCAGGGCGTGTGGCGGCAGCTCGAACCGTTCGCGACGGACCGGCGGAGCGAGGCCGACGCGCTGCTCGCACGCATCGAGCGGGAGGGGCCGCTGGCGGCCTCCGACGTCGCGGGCACCAGGGCCTCCCAGGGCATGTGGGTGTGGAGCGCCGCCAAGCATGCGTTGGAATGGTTGTTCTGGGCGGGGCTGGTCGCCTCGACGCACCGTCGCGGCAGTTTCGAGCGGGTGTACGACCTGCCCGAACGGGTGCTGCCTCGCGCCGTCCTGCTGCGCCCGACGCCGAGCGGCGTCGAGGCCCGGCGCGCGCTCATCGCGCGGGCGGCGCGGGCGCTCGGGGTCGCGACGGCGCACGATCTGCGCGACTACTACCGCATCGGTCCCGCGGATGCCCGGCTGCCCATCGAGCAGCTGGTCGAGGAGGGCACGCTCGTTCCCGTGCGGGTGCAGGGCTGGCAGCACCAGGCCTACCTGCACAAGGATGCGCGGCCGGGCCGCGACCGCGGGGGCGCGGCGCTGGTGTCGCCGTTCGATCCGCTCGTCTGGCATCGTCCGCGAGCCGAGAGGCTGTTCGGCTTCCGCTACCGCCTGGAGATCTACACGCCCGCCCACAAGCGCGAGCACGGCTACTACGTGCTGCCGTTCCTGTTGGACGGAGCGCTCGTCGCCCGCGTGGACTTGAAGGCGGACCGCAAGCGCGGAGCCTTGACGGTCCAGCGCGTGCATCTCGAGCCATGCGCGCCCTCCAGCACAGCGGAACGGCTGCTGCAGGAACTCCGCACGATGGCGGCATGGCTCGGGCTGTCGCGCCTCGCCATCGCCCCAGCCGCGAGCCGAGAGGGATGGCCTGCGGTCCTCGACGTCGAGGCCGAGGAGGGGGACTGCGCAAGCGGCAGGGTTTCCCCGCCGAATCGGCCATGACAGGCCGATCTGTGGCCACCGGCGCTGTCCGCTTCCCGTCTTGAAGCGGTCCTTCGGACCAGTGCAGCGCAAGGTCGGGAAGGGGTCAGGACATCGCGCTCGGCTTGCGCCTCCGCGCCACGTCCCGACCTTCGAGCAACGCTGCCGGAGCGGCTGCCCGTCACCCGACAGCGGACGATTCGATAGCGCGCCGACTGCGCTCCCCATCCTCACGCATGCGGTTCGCATGAGCGTGCGTATCGAATCAGCCCGATCGCAGCGGGTTGGGACAAGCCATACTTCTGCCAGCCAGGACAGCTGCGCCAACCCATCAACACGGCGCCATAAGCGGAGCTTGGAGAAGGGCCGCCGGTCCGCGCAGTCGAAGGCGACGCACGGCTACTCCGCCACGACATGGCCGATCGCTGCTTGCAGCGCGTCAGCCGGGCGGGCTGCGACACCACTCGCATGAGTTCCTGGCAGCACCTCGAACCGCGGATCGAACTCCACCATCAGCGAGGCGAGCTGCCCCAGTACGGCTGAATTGCCCTGCACCTGCGCACGGCCTGCCGCGATCTGTGCCTCCAGTGTCTTGGTACCAGCCATCACGGCCTCCAGATCGCTGCGGTCGATGGTCAGCGTGAGGTCCGGGCTTGGCGCCTGAAAGCCCTGGATGTTGGTGAGCGTCGCGTTCTCCAGCTCGATGATGAAGCGCTCGCCGGTGTCGGGCGTGACCAAGTTGATCGTGAAGCGCAGTCCCTCGGCCCGCTTCGGGTCCATGCGGATGCCGAGGAAGTTCAGGAACAGCTCGGTGGACATGGCGCGGATCACGTCGGGACTGCTCGAACTGACTGCAGCACCCTGCGGAATGCCGCTACGGAGTTCATAAGCACCGGCCAGGAAGCTGTTGCGCAGGCCCGGGTTCTCCTGCTGGTAGCCGAGTTGCTCGTAGACGTCGGCCAGGAGATCCTTGGCAGCCTCGTTGGCCGGCTCCGCCAGAACCAGCTTGTTCAGGATCTCGGTGGCGAGCAGATAACGGCCTTCGTCGTGCAGCGCGCGGCCGCGTGCCAGGATGGCTGCCGAACCACCCATCATCTCGACGTAGAGCGGGGCGCTGTCGGCCGGGGTGAGCGGGATCAGCGTGGCCGGGTTGCAATCCCAGAAGCCCAAAAAGCGCTGCACCACGCCGCGGCTGTTGTGCTCGGGCGAGCCGTGATAGCCGCGGCAGTACCATTTCTCCTGAAGTGACTTCGGCATCTCGTAGACGGTGTGGATCTGATTGATCGTGACGCCCTGGTTGGCATAGTGCAAAACCTGGTTGTTCATGTTCGCATACAGGTCACGCTGCGCCCGTAGAACCTCCTGGATGCGCGCGTTGCCCCACCGCGGCCAGTGATGCGAGGCGACCATGACCTCCGCTTCGATCCCGAACCTGTGTAGCGCCTCGGCGATATACTTCGACCAGCGCAGCGGGTCGCGCACGGGCGCGCCGCGCAGCGTGTATATGTTGTGGAGCGACGCGATGACGTTCTCCGCCATCCACAACGCCTTCAGCCCGGGAATCCACGTGTTCATCTGCGCCGGCGATTCGGTGTTGGGCGTGTTCTGGAAGACCATCGGCACGCCATCCACCTCGAAGGCTTCGACATCCTGTTCGACGATCCGGGTCGGCGCGATCAGGCCCGTCGCCCCCGACGACACGCCCTGGCCGAGCCCCTGACCCACGAAACCGTGCGGAGCGGGGGGCAGCAGCAATCCATACTGGAAGAACAGCCGCCGGTTCATCGCATTGCCGGCGTAGATGTTCTCCTCAACGGTATGCCGCAGGAAGTCGCGCGGCGCGATGATCGGCACTCGGCCCGATCGCACGTCGGCCTCCTCCACGATGCCGCGAATGCCGCCCCAGTGGTCGCCGTGGTTATGAGAGAAGATGACGGCTGTGATCGGCAGGTTCGCACCGCGGTGCTGCTGGAACAGGCGCCAAGCCGCGCGTGCCGTCTCAGCGGAGACGAGCACGTCGAAGACAATCCAGCCGGTGCGACCACGGACGAATGTCATCTGTGCCAAGTCGAAGCCGCGCACCTGATAGATGCCGGGAATGACCTCGTAGAGCCCGTAGTTGTTGTTCAGCCGTCCCATGCGCTGCAGCGAGGGATGGACGCTGTCGAAGCCGTCCTGCTGATCGAGGAAGCGGAACCGGTCCATGTCCCAGGCCACATGGCCTGCATCGGCCACGATGCGCATCTCGGCCATGGGGGCGATCAGCCCGCGGCGGTTCTCCTCGAAGTCGCGCGTGTCGGCGAAGGGCAGGGCACTGCGCGCAGTGTCCAGTACGGCGCGGGTGTGGCGCGACGGTGCCTTGCCCTTCGGGTGGAAATGCCCAGCAGCGGTCGCAGGCGCGGTCTGTGCCTGGGTGGGGCTTTCATCGAGTACGAAGTGCCCCGCCACGGCAAAGGCCGCCCCGGTGATCGGGATAGCATTGAGGATGTCACGCCGCGTCGCCATACCATCTACCTCTGTGCCTCTGTTGCAGGTGCAACTGCCTCGCGCAAAGCCGAGGCGGACATTTCGGCCCTGGTCGCAGCACTGGCGCCAAATCGGTGTTATGGCGCAGCTCTTCTCATTGCTTGTGTGCGCGAATTTTGACGTGCGTATTGGCGGGCTGGCAAGCCCTTGAGGCATCCGCGCGTATCGCAAAGGCAAGATACCGGGATATGGCGGCGGTCGCTGCGGCCCATCGATCCCCTGCGCGACTGACAGAGCACGCAACAGCCGGGATCTGGGTGTCCGCCTGAACGCTCAGGTCGCGATGACCAGCGACCTCGAAGCCCGGAAGATCAGTTGTTCGTTCGCATTCGGACGTCGCTGACTCGCGTCGCTTGGGACCGCTTTGGCTCACGAACATCAGTGCATGTCGATGTTCGGGGCGGCTCCATCCATCGCTACCGTGCTGAGTAGCCGTGTATTGGCTCCGCTCTGCCGTTGTCGGCTCAAGCGGCGTGCAAGACGCACTGACGCTGCAGGTCGAACCTGACGCGGCCACACAGGCTGCGCCTGTCGAACTTGAGGAGCCCGATCTGCCCATCGACAGGACCGTTGCTCCAAGGCTTGGCGGTGGCGGCGCTCGCGGCAGCTTTCCTAACTCACGAGAAGCCGGTGAGCTCGCGATCGGGACGCGTTCCCGCAGCCTGATGTCCGATTCGGCCCTTATGACAGCTGTCAGGCAGCGGGATGCTGACTTCAGAGCCCACCAGAGCAGATTTCGCTCAAACCGATCGTCGGGCGTCGCAATCCTGCGGCAGTTTCCACCTCACTTGATCCCGAATTTGCACCATGCAACGGTGACGGACAAAGAGCAGGGTGGCGACGAGCGTGGTGCGTGTCCGGCCTGGGACGAAGGGGAGGGACACCGGCGGCATGCTGCCAAGAGGATGGTCCGACACATGTCCCAAGCGCCGATCGGGTCGCCCCACGAGGAGGTTCTCAGCTTGGACGCCGCGACGCACGGCGAGAAAATCCTCGATGTCGCCGGCGTCGCCAAGCAGAAGCTGATCGAGGCGATTGAGAGCAGTTCGGAAGGCTTCGCGCTGTTCGATTCCGACGACCGTCTCGTCCTCTGCAACGATCACTTCCGGGACTTCCATCCAGGTCTGGCGGAGGTGATCGTTCCGGGCGCGTCCTTCCAGGCGATCGCCCGTGCCACCGCCGAATCCTGCATCGTTCGCGCGGACGGTGCGACCGCCGAGGCGTGGCTCGCGGAGCGGATGGCTCATTATCGGGAGCCTCGCGGGCCGATCCTGCACCAACGTGTCGACGGACGGTGGGTGCAGGTCAACGAGCGCAAGACCAACGACGGTGGCGTCGTCGCCG
Organism: Methylobacterium oryzisoli; assembly: GCF_046557895.1. NCBI lineage: Bacteria > Pseudomonadati > Pseudomonadota > Alphaproteobacteria > Hyphomicrobiales > Methylobacteriaceae > Methylobacterium > Methylobacterium oryzisoli. Next base: position 68,842 of record NZ_JBKIBX010000021.1, read on the forward strand.
TCTACACGGACGTGACCGAGATCAAGCGCGCCGAGCAGGTCGTGCTCACGACGCAGGGTCGGCTGACCTACCTCCTGACCGCATCCCCTTCGATGATTTGCAGCTTCGAGGTGGGTGGTCGGAACGCGCCGACCTTCATCAGTGAGAACGTGCGCGACCTTCTCGGTTACGAGCCGAGCGACTATCTGGCCGGGCCGGAATTCTGGCTGGACCGTCTCCATCCCGCCGACCGGGACCGGGTCCTGTCCGAATTCCCGCGCCTGCTCCAGCAAGGGCACAACGTCATCGAGTACCGGTTCCTGCACGCGGACGGCACCTACAGATGGGTGAGAGACGAGCAACGCCTCCTGCGTGATCCGCAAGGAGCGCCGGTCGAGGTCGTCGAGTCCTGGAGCGACATCACCGAGCAGAAGGAGGCTGAACTCGCACTGCAGAAGCAGACTGCCTTCGTCGAGTTGCTGCATGCCGCCGCAACGGCGGCCAATGAGGCGTCCACGGTGGAGGATGCCGTGCGCTTCTGCCTGGAGCGCGTCTCGCAGCATGCTGGCTGGCCGATCGGACATGCCCATGTCGTGGCCGACGACGGAAGCCGCACGCTCGTCCCGACCGGCATCTGGCACTGCGACGCGCCGGAGCAATTCGCACGGTTTCGCGCCGCGACGGCCGGGACGCGGATCGGGGCCGGCACGGGAGCTGCTGGCCGGGTGCTGCTCTCGGGAGCACCGGAATGGATCCTCGGCGACCCCTCCGCTCACGACGATCCCCGCGCCGCCGCCGCCGCAGCGGATGGGATCCGGGCCGGCTTCGGGTTTCCCGTAACGGTGGGGCGAGAGGTCGTGGCGGTCTTCGAGTTCTTCTCCCGCGACGCGACCCCGCCGGATCCGTCCCTGCTCAGCGTGATGACCAATGTCGGTGCGCAACTCGGGCGTGTCATCGAGCGAAAGCGCGCCGAGGAGACGCTGCGCCAAGCCAAGGAAGCGGCCGAGGACGCGAGCCGTGCCAAGAGCAGCTTCCTCGCCAACATGAGTCACGAGCTGCGCACCCCGCTCAACGCCATCATCGGCTTCACTCGGCTGGTGATGCGCCGGGCCAAGGATGCTCTGCCCGCGAAGCAGTTCGAGAACCTCGAGAAGATCCTGGCGAGTTCCGAGCACCTGCTCTCGCTCATCAACAGCATCCTCGATCTCGCCAAGGTCGAGGCAGGACGCATGGAGGTGAAGGCGTCCGAGTTCACCCTCGAGCCGGTGCTCGACCTCTGCCTCAGAACGGTCGAGCCCCTGATCAAGAGCGAGGGCGTGCATCTCGTCCGGGACATCGAGGATACGCCCGCGACGCTGCGCACGGACGAGGAGAAGCTCCGGCAGATCCTGATCAATCTCCTGAGCAACGCGATCAAGTTCACGGAGGCCGGATCGGTCACGCTCCACGTCCGCTCGGCCGGCGAGCACATCACGTTCGCCGTGACGGACACGGGCATCGGCATCCCCGCGGAGGCGCTGAGCGCGATCTTCGAGGAGTTCCACCAAGTCGACAACAGCGCGACCCGGTCCCATAGCGGGACCGGGCTCGGCCTCGCGATCAGTCACCGGCTGGCCCGGCTTCTCGGCGGCCACATCGACGTCGAGAGCCAGCAAGGAAAGGGCTCGACCTTCACGCTCAGCATCCCGCCGTGGATCGCCGGCGCGCCCGAGATGGGGCTGAGCCCGCCGAAGCCGGCACCCTCGGCGTCGCCGGCGCCCCGGTCGGGACCCAAGCTCGTGCTCGCCATCGATGACGATCCGAACGTGGTCTACCTGCTGCAGGAAAACCTCGCCGATGCGGGCTACACCGTCGTCGGCGCGTCGAGCGGCCAGGACGGGCTGCGGATGGCGCGGGAGCTGCAGCCGCGGGCGATCACGCTGGACATCATGATGCCCGGCACGGACGGCTGGCAGGTGCTGCACGCGCTCAAGACCGATCCACAGACCCGCGACATCCCCGTCGTCCTGATCTCGATCGTCGATCAGAAGGAACTCGGCTTCCGGCTCGGGGCCACCGACTACATCGTGAAGCCCTTCGAACGGGAAGCCCTGATCGGCGCGCTGGCGCGCATCGCTCCCAACAACGAGCGCGTCCTGGTGATCGACGACGACCCCAACGTGCCCGACCTCGTCCGCCAGCTGCTGAACTCCGAGCATTGCACGGTCGATTGGGCGGCGGACGGCGCCGCCGGCTTGGCGCGCATCGCGCAGGCCCGCCCGAGCGTGATCCTCCTCGACCTCCTCATGCCCCGGATGGATGGACTCTCCTTCCTCGACGCGCTCCAGGCCGATCCGGTCGCGCGGACCATTCCGGTCGTCGTGCTGACGGCCGCGTCCCTGGATTCGGCGGAGCGCGGCATGCTGCGGGAGCGGGTGCTCGGCTTGGTCGACAAGCAGGGGCTCGACCGTGCCGCCCTCGTCCGCGAGATTCAGCGCGTGCTGCCGCTCTCGGAGACCGATGCGGTCGAAAGCGGCCGATGACCTGTCCAGAGCTCCACGCGGCAGCCCGCATCCTTCTGGAATGTCACATGAAGCGTATTCTCATCGTCGAGGACGTCGCGCTCAATCGCGATCTGCTGACGCAGCTCCTTGAGGACGATTACGATCTCCTCATCGCCGTCGATGGCGCCGCGGGCGTCGAGATGGCGGTGGCCCACCGGCCCGATCTCGTCCTCATGGACCTGTCGCTGCCCCTCCTCGACGGCTGGGAAGCGACACGGTGCATCAAGGCGAACGCCACCACCGCAGGCATCCCCGTCGTTGCGATCACCGCCAACGCGATGAGCGGTGACGAGGAGCGGGCGAAGGCGGCAGGCTGCGACGACTTCATGACGAAGCCCATCGACGAGGACCTGCTGTTCGCCAAGCTGCGCCGATGGCTGGATTGAGCGCGGTCGGGCACGGCTCCGGCCCGGAGAGAGGGAGACCCGTGGAGCCGGCGCGCATCCTCATCGTCGACGATGAACCGTTCAATCTCGACCTGCTTGAGCAGGAGCTGGAGCTGCTCGGCCATACGAGCGTGCGCGCCGCGAACGGCCGCGCCGCCCTCGACCGGCTGAACGAGGACCCATTCGACTTGGTCCTGCTCGACGTGATGATGCCGGCCCTCGACGGCTACGCCGTGCTCGAACGCATGAAGGCGCACGAGGCTTGGCGCCACACGCCGGTCGTGATGATCTCCGCGCTCGTCGAGATCGGCAGCATCGTCCGGTGCATCGAACTCGGGGCCGAGGACTACCTGCCCAAGCCGTTCGAGCCGGTGCTCCTCGAGGCGCGCATCCGATCCTGCCTCGAGAGAAAGCGCTTCCGCGACCGGGAAATGGCGCATCTTCGGACCATCGAGCGCGAACGCAGGCGCGCCGACGAACTCCTCCACGCCATCCTTCCGGTCCCGGCGGTGGCGGAGCTGATGGAGACCGGTCAGGTCAAGCCGCGCCTGTTCGACGACGTGGCGGTTCTCTTCATCGATCTCGTCGGTTTCACGGCTTGGTGCCATCGGCAGACCCCGGATGTGGTCGTCGCGGAGATCCAGCGCCTGGCGGAGGCGTTCGAGATCGTGGCGCACGAGCACGGCCTGGAGAACATCAAGACGATCGGCGACGCCTTCATGGCCACCGCCAACCTGCTGCGTCCCCACGCGGATCCGGTCGAGGCGGCCATCCGATGCGCCAGCCAGATGGTGGCGATCGCGGCTGACGGCGCGCCGGGCTGGCAGATCCGGGCCGGCATCCACATCGGATCGGTGGTCGGCGGCATCGTGGGCCGGACGAAATTCACCTTCGATCTGTGGGGGGACACGGTGAACGTCGCCGCGCGCCTCTCGGGCCTCGGGGACGGATGCTCTCTTCACCTGTCCCGTGAGGCATTCGCGCGCTTGGCCAATCAGCGGGCCGTCAGACCGATCGGCAAGGTGCTGCTCAAAGGGAAAGGTGAGATCGAGGTGTATTGCCACGCGCTCGCCCCATCAATTCCGGGGATCTAGGCCAGCGGCATAAATCTAATTGCGTCGGCGCTTGCCATAGCCGGAAGCGAATATCGAGTATTACCCGCATAAGACTTAAAATCGGCCCGGAAACGGCGTGCCCGCTTCACTCTCCCGCCTTCTCTGAAGTAGCCTACCGTCGGTCCCTCAGGGCCACCGGATCGGTCCAAGCGCAAGCAACTCCTCCCTGAGACCGCCTCAGGTTAGGGATGCCCCTTCGGCTTGTTCGGCTATGCACCGGAAGCTGCCCTTCGGCTCGCGGAGCCTGAACCGCCGCTTTCGACCCTCAGCCGCCGCTCAAGCAAGAAGGCTCCGCTGCCGGTTGGACGAGGTCGCCTCCGTCGTCGCAGGGTCGATTGCGCCCTATGTGCCGGCCTCCGAGAGGAGGACGCACCCATGCCCGACGAGAAGCCCAGGAACGCGGACGACCAGGAGAACCGGCGCGGCGGCGAGGCGCCCGAGCCTCAGACCGGTGACCGCATCGTCGACGGCCGCCTCGACCCCGACGCGCAGTCGCCAGATGACGAACGCGCCAAGCCCTTCGACCCGAAGGAGAACGACCCGGCTTGATCCGCGGGGACACAGGGTGAACTCCGCCGGCCCGAGCGCGTGGCGGGGCGCACCATCTCCACGCGACGAGGCGCCGATCCACGACGCCGCTCCCAGACTGGATGATGCCGAGGGTCCAAGCTCAAACCCGCGCGCTCAGGCCTGCATGGGGCTGCGACCGACCCTCGGCACCTGTGCCCTCGCGCCGGGCGGGTCAGATCTCTGCTCGCCCACGCCTCCGCTGCGGCGCCGCCCGCCTCACCGCATCCACGACCGCCTGTCAGGAGAGGAGTAACCTCAGCCGGCGTCGTTGGCCGGGCCAGCCTGAGGATGGCTTTAGAGCGAGAGCTCGTGCGTGCCGAGAGCGGCCGGCGCCTTGGCGTGGGTGTTCGGCGGAGTGGTCGGCATCGTTGCCCAGAACACGGCCGCCGCCAAGACAAACGTCGTCAGCACGATGCGCACGCGACGACCGACCGGAGTCGTGCGGCGAGGAGCCTGCCAAGCAAACCGGTGCGGGGTCGGGGCATATTCAGCGTAACAATGCGAGTAATGCGCTGTTCCGTCGGCATGCCGATGGAGGATGGGCGTTTTCATGGGAATGTCCCCTGTTTTGATCCCGCGAACGAGCGGGACAGACCCAGGACGAACTGCTGGGCAAAACCGAAGGAACGCCTTCACTACGCACCATATACGCAGGGTTGTGCAATGCCGATGTGCGGGTCCGCACCTCCGGTGGCCGCCATCGCCGCGCCCGCGCATCTCGCCACAAGGGGCTGCTTTCAAGCCTGTGCGGACCTTCCTGCGAGCGGTGACCCTTGGCATCATGCCTCGATGACCCCGAGCTTCCTGATCCGCCCGGTGTGCGAGGATGATCTACCGCTGCTCACGTCCTGGCGTTAGCAAGCCCACGTGCGCCGCTGGTGGGGGCCACCCGACGTCGAGCCCGAAGCGGAGACGCTGCGCGAGACCCGGGTAGCGATGTGGATCGCCGCGATCGGTGCGCGTCCGCTGGCCTTCATCCAAGATTACGCCGTCGCCGACTGGATGCCCCACCACTTCAGCTACCTGCCACCGGGGTCGCGCGGCATGGACCTCTACATCGGCGAGCGAGAGGAGATCGGCCGAGGGCACGGTGCGCGGATCGTGCGGCAGCACGTCGAACATCTCTTCGATCTCGGTGCGCCCGCGATCGGCATCGACCCGCATCCCGACAATGAACCTGCACTGCGCGCGTTCGCACGCGCGGACTTCGTGACAGGCTCCGGGCCGATCGATACGAGGTGGGGCCGGGCCATGCTCATGCATCGCTTCGCGTAAGGAATTGCTTCCGACACACGGCAGCATGTTTCAGAACTACTTGAATTGCTGGGGCACGTACCTGATAGACATTCGATCACCGCCCTGCCGTTCTCCCGTCTTACGGCGGAGCGGCCGGCTCGCGTTTCACAAGGCCTGGCCCCATCGTGGGCATTCGGGCGTTCGTCGGGGCAAATCTTTACGCTCCCGTTCGATACTGTGCTGTGAGTTCGGCCTGTCGCATCACCGTTCGGAGGGCTCGTGACGACTTCTTTTCAGCATGGGACTGTCCACGAGGCAGCCGAAGACATTCAGGCAGCCATACAACGCGATCTTAAAATCCTCGCGCTTTGGCAGAGCCTGACGCCGCTCGGCCGAAACGAGTTCATCTGCTGGGTCGAGGATGCGAAACAGCCCGCGACGCGCCAAAGGCGTATCGCGCGAACCTGTGACGAGCTTCTGGAGGGCAAGAAGCGGCCATGCTGCTGGGCGGGTTGCATCCACCGCACCGACAAGGCTCCCAGCCGCTGGCAACAGGCGGTGCTGATCGATCGGCGAGGAAAGGAGGACTCATAAGCCGGTCGACCCGCGAATGTCGACTTCACGTCGTTGCCGCGAGAGGGGCGCCGGTCCGCTTCGCGTCAGGGCATCGCGCTCCGCTTGTTCGTCTGTGCCACGTCCAGGCTCCCGTTGGCTTCCGACCGAATGGCCGGTCCTCACCCACGAGCGGACCCTCTCGAAGGCGCAGGGGCTCCCCTCACCAGACCCATCCTGTGCCGGGGCTCGCGCACATGCGTCGAGAGCGGCTGCATCCGGAAAGCCCGCTCTGTTGCCGGCAGAGCAGAGCGCCCGGCGTCAGAACTTCGAGACGAGCGGCTTGGCATCGGCCACCTGCTTCGGCGGTGCGACCCAGAGTGGCGCCGAGATCGTCAGGTAGGCGGCCGTCCCGGAGAAGCGGTTCTTGACATCCAACTCGCGGAAGAACCGGACGTTGGTGGAGACCGGGATCTCACCCAGCTTGAACGTGTAGCCGATCTGGCCGCCAAGGGACGTCACCCGTCCCTTGAACGGACCGATCCGGTTGCCGGAGCCGCTGTCGCCGGTGAGCTGGTTGTAGTAGTAGCCGACGAGGCCGACCGACAATTCCTTGCTCAGATACTTCGAGGCCGACCATTCCAGGTGGAACTCGGTGCCGGTGAGGTACTGGGTCGCTTGGTTGATCCAGTTGAAGGTCACGCCCGGCACGACCGACAGCTCATAGCCGAGAACGGGGTCGAGGTAGGTGAGCGCGCCGCTGAGATCGATCGCCGGGCGATTGAGCGAGATGTTGGACAGCTGACCGGACTCGTAGGAGCCGGACGGCACGACGCCGAGGAGCGTGCCGGTCCAGTGGAAGTTGCCGGAGTGCCAGCCTACGAACGAGGCGAGATAGATGTCGCCGACATTGACGATGGCGTCTCGCTCGCGCCCGGCGATGATGCGATCGATGCGGGGGGAGGACAGGACCGCGCCGGCGCTGACGTTGGGCGTACCGAACGGGATGGTCAGGGAGAAGCCGAGGTTTCCGCCCAGGATCTCGACCGGCGTGACCCAGACCGGTGTCACGAAGTTCGCGCTCATGTCGAGCTTGACGTTCGCGGCGACGACGCCGCCGCTCTGGAAGGCGCGACCGCCGCTGAGATTGCCCGAGTAATAGTAGGTCTCGCTCTCGAAGTAGAAGCCGGGCGGCGGCGTCACGCCGGCGAGGGGACCGCGATTGCCCAGCACGTACACGCCCTGGGCCGACTCGGCGGCCCGAGCGCCCGTCGTGGCAAGGAGCCCTGCCACGCAGGAAACCACGAAGCCAAGCGTCCGCCCGGTTCCCGACATGGCCGTGCCTCCGAAATCTCCGCTGTGGCTACAGACTTCCATAAAGCGAGTTGAGGCGCAACGGCCAAGCTGATTGTGCTGAACGCTTTCTGCTTAACTTTTATCAAACTTCTTCGCTGAGCCGGTCGCCGCCGCCTTTATTAGCCTGCGGATCGCCGCGAATAATTCGATTCAGGTGTCACCTCGGATCAAGCATGGTCTGGCGGCGCCGATACCTTGCCGCTCGCCGAGTCGCAGGATCGTCGAGCGAGATCGATCCCAAGGCTGTGGACCGGTGTGACGGGTTCGTCCTGATCATCGTCGGGCTTTTTCGCCGACCCGTGTCCGTTCCCGGCGCCGGAGGCCGATGCCGTGGTCCCGCATCTGAACACCGCGGCAGGATCTCGGTCCGGCGGAACAAGGCCGGCGACACCGGCCCCCCGGTCTCGGCCCATCGACACATCCATGAGCCACGTGGGCTTCCCGACCACCATCAGGGAGAGGACGCAGCCATGAGTGACGACACGCACGAGGCGAACCAGGCAGGCGCCGGCGAGGGACACGCTCTCAGCCGCCGCAACATCCTGCTCACCGGGACGACGGCCCTCGCGGCCGCCGCGATGGTATCGGCCGCCCCGACCACGTCCGCACAGGCCCAGTCACCATCCCAGCAGCCGGCGGCCGGGGAGAAGCCGAACATCCTCGTCATCATGGGCGACGACATCGGCATCTGGAACATCGGCGCCTATCACCGCGGCATGATGGCCGGGCGGACTCCCCATCTCGACCGGATCGCCGCCGAGGGCATGCTGTTCACCGACTACTACGCGGAGGCGAGTTGCACGGCGGGACGCGCGGCCTTCATCACCGGCGAGTTGCCGATCCGCACCGGCATGACCACCGTCGGCCAAGCCGGTGCCCCGATCGGCATTCCGGCGGAGGCGGTGACCATCGCCACCGCGCTGAAGGGCATGGGCTACGCCACGGGCCAGTTCGGCAAGAACCACCTGGGCGACAAGAACGAGTTCCTGCCGACGGTGCACGGCTTCGACGAGTTCTTCGGCTACCTCTACCACCTCGACGCGATGGAGGACCCGGCCCATCCCGCCTATCCGCAGGAACTGCTCAACAGGGTCGGCCCGCGCAACATGGTCCATTCCTGGGCGACCGGCGTCGACGATCCCACCGAAGACCCGCGCTGGGGCCGGGTCGGCAAGCAGCGGATCGAGGATGCCGGCACGCTCTACCCGAAGCGGATGGAGACCGTGGACGAGGAGATCCGCGATCTGGCGCTCCGGTTCATCGACAAGGCCAAGGCCGACGGCAAGCCGTTCTTCGTCTGGCTCAACCCGACCCGCATGCACGTCACCACGCACCTGTCGCCGAAGTACCAGGGCATGCGCAACGCACAGAATGGCTGGAGCATCCAGGAAGCCGGCATGGCGCAGCTCGACGATGTCGTCGGCGCGGTGATGAAGAAGCTGACGGACTTGGGCATCGACAACAACACCATCGTGGTCTTCACCACGGATAACGGCACGGAGGTCTTCACCTGGCCGGACGGCGGTCAGACACCCTTCGCGCAGTCCAAGGGCACGGTCATGGAGGGCGGCTTCCGCGCGCCGGCGATGATCCGCTGGCCCGGCAGGGTGCCGGCCGGCAAGGTCGAGAACGGCGTCATCTCCGGCCTCGACTGGTTCGCGACGCTCGTGGCGGCCGCGGGCAACCCGAACATCGCCGAGGAGCTGAAGAAGGGCAAGCAGATCGGCGATCGGACCTACAAGGTGCATTTGGACGGCTACAACCAGCTCGACATGCTCACCGGCAAGGGTCCGTCGAAGCGCAACGAAGTCTGGTACTTCGGCGAGAGCGAACTGGGTGCCGTTCGGATCGGCGACTACAAGTACCGCTTCATCGATCAGCCCCAAGGATGGCTGGGCGACAAGACGAAGCCCGACGTGCCCTACATCACCAACCTGCGGCTCGACCCCTTCGAGCGGACCGGCTGGCCCGACAACGGGACCAAGACCGGAGCGCAGAACTACATGAGCTGGTTCCTGTACGAGTTCTGGCGCTTCGTCTTCGTCCAGCAGGAGGTGGAGAAGCTCGCCATGACCGCCATCGAGTTCCCCCCGATGCAGAAGGGCGGGAGCTTCAACCTCGATGCGGTCAAGGCGAAGATCCAGGCCGCCAGAGCTGCGATAGGGAAGTGACCGTCCCTCCGGGCCTTAGGCCTGGTCGCAGCGGGCCACACAGGCCCATCTGTCTGGGTGGGCCTGCTGCCCACGTGCAGAGGGACGAGGCTCCCGTTCGATGGAGACCCGGGGGCCAACGGAGATCCGATGGTGCACGGGCTCACGGCGTGCCGACCGGGGCGGCCGCACGGTCGCCGGGAGGCCGACGAGGTGCGGCCGTTCGGCGGGGAATCCGAATGATGCTCTTAAGACGCCGGTAGGCTCGGCCGCATAGGCTGCAGGCTGTCTTCTCTCACCCGCCTGCTCTCATGGACGTGCCCAGCACTGCCCGCGTGACTGCGATCGTGACACGGGTCAGCCTTCGGGCGGGCACGGAGGCAGAGTTCGCCCGTTGGCAGGCCGCATTGACCCGGGTGGCCGGCGAAGCCCGGGGGTTCGTCAGCATCGAGGTCGTCCCGGTTGTCCCGGAGGCGCCGGACTGGCACGTCGTCCAGCGCTTTCGCACGGCAGCCGAGCTCGACGCCTGGCGCAGCAGTGCGGACCGGGCGACGTGCTTCGCAACGCTCCGGCCGCTGCTCCACCCCGAGCAACCCGCCGCGCCGGACGAGGCCGCGCCCGACTTCCACGCGCTGGCCTGCGTGACCGAGGTGATCACGACCCGGGTCGAGCCCGGCCGGGAGCAGGCCTTCCGCGCCTGGGTCGAGGCGGTGCAGGCCGTGCAGGCCCGCTTCCCAGGCTACGCGGGCACGCTCGTCCAGGCGCCCCTGCCGCCGCAGATCCCGTACTGGACCGCGCTGGTGCGCTTCGCCACGCCGGGCCAGCTCGACGCCTGGCTCGGCTCCTCCGAGCGGCAGGCGCTGCTCCGGCAGGCCGACCCGGCGGTCGCGACCTGGACCAGCCGGCGGCTCGACGGGCCGTTCGCAGGCTGGTTCCCGGAGGAGACCGGCACCGCGCCGCCGGCCTGGAAGCAGACCGCTCTGGTGCTGCTGGTGCTGTTTCCGGTGGTGATGCTGGAGATCCGCTTCCTCAGCCCACTCACCGCCGGGCTGCCGCTTGCGGTGGCGACGTTTGTCGGTAACGCGATCAGCGTGGCGTTGGTGTCCTGGCCGCTGATGCGGATCGCGGTCTCCGGCCTCGGCTGGTGGCTGCGCCCAACACCAGGCCGCCGCTGGCAGATGGAGATCCTCGGGGCCTGCGTCCTGCTGGGTCTCTACGCGGTCGAACTCGCCACCTTCACCCTGCTGCTTTGAGACGAAAGGATCCCACGATGACGGAAGACGACAAGAAGTTCATGGCGCGTGCCATCGAGCTGTCGGAGAAGACCTCGCTCGTCGAGAGCGCCGGCGGGGTCTTTGGCAGCGTGATCGTCCAGGACGGCAAGATCCTGGCGGAGGGCGCCAACCGGGTGGTCGCCGAGAACGACCCGACGTGGCACGGAGAAATCGAAGCGATCCGCAAGGCCTGCAAGGCCCAGGGGAGCTTCAAGCTGCGCGACGCCACACTCTATACCAGTGCCGAGCCCTGCCCGATGTGCATGGCGGCGGCCTACTGGGCCGGCATCAAAGCCATCTACTACGCCTCCACCAACGAGGACGCGCTTCGTTACGGCGACTTCGACGACAGCATGATCTATGGCGAGCTGAAGAAGCCGGTGAACGAGCGCTCGATTCCGACCCGCCAGATCATGCGGGCCGAAGCGGTGGAGGTCTGGAAGAAGTACCACGAGAAGGCCGATAGAGTGCCGTACTAGAGCACTCTCCGACGAAGCGGTCAGCGGTTCGTCGCAGAAAATGCGACACCATCAAAAGCTTGGAGCAGGATCCGATTGCAACGCGATCGGATCCTGCTCTAGAGCGCTTGTCGGCGAGTTGGGCACCACTTCGCGGTGAACGATGCGGCGAGGCGGCGCTGGTCTGCTCAGAAGCAAGCCGGCCAAGACAATCAATCTATCAGCATTACATCGGCGCATGAAGCCATGCCCATATCACATCATATGATCTTCATCAAATAACATCTGAGCATTGATAACTCATTTCACGAGCGTATCATTATGGAAAAATTTTAGGTTGATGGGATAGAGAGTCGATCAGCACCGGAAGCGGGTGACGGCAGCGAGCGCGTGGATCTTGGTGGTCTGACCTTTGCCTGAGGGACCGATCAGGACATGGATGATGCCGGAGATGACCTGCCGGTCGTCGTTGCGCTCGGGCCCGGCTGATGGATCGGCATGAACGGTTCCATCACCGCCCACTGCTCGTCTGATAGTCAGAACAGGCCTGCCATGACGCGCCTTCGACGCTCGCCGCGCGCCCACACATCAGCGTTCCTCAGCCAGAGCGATACCTTGATTGGGTTCTGTCCCTGGGTTGTTCTGCCTTCATCTCCATCCCCGGCGGGGGCACGCCGCCTACGTCTCGATGACGGGTTGAATAGCGATGACGCCGTGAGCGTGGAAGAACATCGGGCCCGACGGGCGCCCACCTTCGACTCTTATCAGGCCGGTTTTGTTCATAGCCATGTGCAGGCCCGTGATCGTTCGACCGTCAGATAACCAGAATTCCAGCAAGTGATATTTGAACTCTTTCTCCAGCATCGAGAGAGCGGAATTGAATTCGTCGACATCCATGACAAATGCACTCCTCTTAGTCGAGCATCTGCCGAAGTTCAGGGCCGATGCTCGCGAGTTGCCCCCCATCGAGACGGCTCGGCTGAGATCCAAGCCGTCGCGAATCCGCCGCGCGGTGCAGGACGGCAGCCGCATTCGCCTTGACCGAGCACGGCGCGGGCTAAGCCCCAGCGAGTGGCAGCGCTATTCTTCTGTACACGCCCGGAACCGATCCTTGTCGCTGGCGATGGCCTCCAGCAGGCCAGTGCGCCAACGATGATCGGAGGAACGCCATGCCGAACCGCGGTTATGCCTTGCGCAGGGGACGCCAGGGCTGGGACGTGTACGCCGAACACACCGGCAAGCCGGTCCAGCTGAACGGACGTGCGCAGATCGGGCTCTCACGTGCGCTGGCTGTCCAGCTCGCCGCGTCGCTGAGCATGCTCGCGCCGACCGGCTCTGCCGCCACCGAGCTGCCAGCCACGGAGCGCGGCACGATCCACTAGCCCCCCGGCCGCTCCGGACGCGGCGAACCTGCACATCCCGCCCTGGGCCCCCGCGCAGCGCGTGCCATCTGGATCAGCTCACGCGCCGAGAGGGCGTGACTGGTCTCGGTGGCTGCGTCTCGCACGGCATACGATGCCTCAACCTGGTCGTCCTCGTGCAACCTAAGAGGGTTCCAGCGAACGAACTTCGCCCGCAGCGCAGGAGTTAGAACCATCATGCGACTGGCCTTCAGGTGCGGTTCCTGAGCCCACAATCGTATCGTGAGCTTCAATGTACGCCGACGCACCAAGAATATGGCACACCTGTTGCCATTCTGCGTGCATCGTCTGTGGGCATTTCCTTCATCAAATACGGAACGAGTGCGAATGTGGCCCCTCTGTTTGCCCAACCGTACTGATTCGAGGAGCCGGAAGCCACGTTAGCACGCGTTATCTTTCTGCCAAGTTGCGTGAGAGCGAAAAGCGAAGTTCGCATTGGCAGCGCTGACTCGGGGAGCGGAACACTGCGGCGCAGCACGCCTTGTTGCAATGCAAGGCCGCGGCGAGGTCGCGGTCCTACTGTGCTGCTTGGGCGATTGCTCCCCAGACTTGGCAGCTGGCTAGGGCGGCCCCTTGTTCGATCGGGAACAAGGCCGCCGACGTGGTGAATCGCGGCAATAGTCTGGTGCAGCCAGCGCGGAGCCTCCACCGCACCGGGCGCCACCCCGGTGCCTCCGGCGCAGCATCATGTCACCCCATCGATCCGATGCCGCACGGGACCCCAGCCCCCCGGTCGCGATTGCCGTCTCAGCGAGCCGGCAGTCGGAGAAGGTCGAGATGGACAGGAAGACCCCAGCTGAGCGGGGCTTGCTCGGGCGCCCGCACGTCCGGATCGATGGCCTTGCCAAGGTCACGGGCGGAATCGTCTACGCGTCCGATACGCGAGAGGGGGTGGTCGCCCATGCGGCTCTGGTCACCAGCACGGTGGCACGAGGCCGGATCACCGGGTTCGATCGGTCGGATACCGAAGCGGTGCCGGGACTTCTCGGGATCTTCACGCATCGCGAGCTTGCCGACGCCGTCGCCCCGGTGCCCCACCTGATGGCGGGCGGCTACGTCAACAGCTCGCACCGTCCGCTCGCATCCGACCGCATTGCCTATGCGGGTCAGGTCGTGGCGCTCGTCGTCGGCCGAACGCAGGAGGCGGCGGCCCGGGCGGCCGCATTGCTGCGGGTCAGCTACGAATCGGAGCCCGCCGCCGGGACCTTCGACGATCCGGGCGCTGAGGTCGTGCGGTTCGCCGACCTGACGTCGCACCACGAGGATATCGCCAAGGGCGATCCCGATTCCGCTTGGCGGACCGCCGCGGCGCGCGTCGCGGCGCGCTACGAGACGCCCGTCCAGCACCACAATCCGATCGAGTTGTTCACCACCCGCTGCGCCTGGGACGGGGACAGGCTCACCGTGCACGAGCCGGCCCGGTCCATCGGGGCCGTGCAGCACGGTCTCGCCGCGCAGCTCGGCATCGCTCCGGACCGCATCCGGGTGATTTCCGGCCCGATCGGGGGGCACTTCGGATCGAAGTTCGGACTCTCCCAGCATACCGCGCTCGTCGCGCTCGCAGCCAAGCGCCTTGGCTGTGCGGTCTCGCTGGTGCCCACGCGGCGCCAATGTTTCACCATCGCGAACTACCGCCCGGAATCTCGTCACGACATCCGCCTCGCCGCCGACCGCAACGGGCGCTTCACGGCACTGGTGCACGAGGCTGACGTGATCACCTCGCGCTTCGATCCCTTCGCGATGGAGGGGACCGACGTGACCGCGAGCCTCTACGCCTGCCCGGCCGTTCGCACCGAGGAGCGGGCGGTCCGGGTCGACCGCAACACGCCGGGACCGATGCGGGCGCCCCCGGAGGTGCCCTACCTCTTCGCCCTGGAAAGCGCCGTCGACGAGATGGCCTGGGAGCTCGGGCTGGATCCGATCGCCTTGCGCCGCCGCAACGACACCGCGACCGATCCGATCACCGGCAAGCCCTTCTCGACGCGACCGCTGATGGCCTGCTTCGATGCGGCGGCCTCGGCCTTCGGTTGGGAGCGCCGGCTGCCGCGAGGCGAGAGGCTGCGCGACGGGCCGTGGCAGATCGGTCTCGGCTGTGCGTCCTCCGTGCGGCCGGTGAAGATTGCCGCGGCAACGATGCGGCTGCGGCTCTTCCCCGATGGCTCCGCGGAGGTCGCCGCGGCCCATCACGAGATCGGCAACGGCATCACCACGCTCCTCGCGATGGGCGTCGCCGACCGGCTCGGCGTGCCGGTGGAGCGGGTGCGGGTGCGGCTCGGCGACACCGCCCTGCCGCCAGCCGGCATTTCGGGCGGGTCGAGCACCACGACGAGCCTGATGACCACGCTGATGCTCGCCTGCGATCACCTGCGGGCGCATCTGGCGCGGGCGGCCACGGCACCCGGACGGCCCCTGGAGGGCTGCGACGCGGGGAGCCTCGTCCTCGCGGATGGCGCCTTGGCGGAACCGGACGGCCGCCGGCTGTCGCTTGGTGCAGCCGCCGGCCTCGAAGATCCTGAGGGCATCGAGGTGGTGGCGGAGTTCGTACCGCCAGGGTCGAAGCCCAGGGCGCTGGAGGATCTGCGCTCGGGCCATATCGGCCTGACCACGGGGGGTGACGCGCTGTCTTGGGCCTTCGGCGCGCAGTTCGCCGAGGTGCATGTTCATGCCGAGACGGGTGAGATCCGCGTACCGCGCCTGACCGGCGCCTTCGCGGCGGGCCGGATCCTGAACCCGCTCACCGCCAGGAGCCAGCTCGTCGGCGGCATGATCTGGGGGCTCGGCTCGGCCCTGCTGGAAGAGACGGTCCTCGATGGCGCCACCTACCGCAATCCGGACTTGGCCGAATATCTCGTGCCGACGTCGGCGGATGTCGGCGTGGTCGAGGCCCTGCTGCTGCCGGACCCGGATCCGAGCGTGAATCCCCTCGGCGTGAAAGGCCTGGGCGAGCTTGGCATCATCGGCGTCAATGCGGCGATCGCGAACGCGGTGCACCACGCCACCGGCCACCGCATCCGCCGTCTGCCGATCCGGATCGAGGATCTGGCTCAACACTGAAATCGCCTCTGATCGGTAGGCTGAAGCGTTTTCCGAGGAAGCGGGTACCGTTCCATTGCAGAGAATGCGATCAAATCGATGATCACGAGCAAGATCCGACGCCAACGTGATCGGATTTTTGTCTATCGCCTCATTAAGCCGACGAAGATCCTGATCGATCACACCAGGCATGATCGGCATGACACAATCAGATAACAATCATAATTTGAATTTTCGCAAAAGCATGATCAGTCTATCGTGAAAGATTGCAATCGTGGTCCTGAAGTTCTCCCCCGTTGGCGCCGCCCCTCAGTCGATCGCTGACATAACCGTCCAGAATGATGAAGCCTGAGCCGTCCTTCCCGAAATCGGCAGCCAGTACTGCAAGCGAATGATGCCCCATCTCGGAAGTCGGGACATCGCCGAGAATGCCCAGAAGCCGAAAGGGGTCCGGCTCGATCGTGTCTTGCTCGATCGTGTCTTGGACTAGAATCCGTCTTGCGCGAAATCGATGCCCCGCCAACCGCAAAGGCAACAAGGACCATTCTTCACCGATCTGAGATTTGATGGATTCTATGCGTTCCCGTACACTCGACTGCACACAATCCATGTGGACGTGCAATTGCCCCTGCGAGCGTCGATATTGTGAGTTCACGGTCAGAATGACGTCATGGCTCGTCAGCCGCCGTCCAAGGCTGTCGGCAAGAAACTCGCGATGACGCCAAGCGATAGCAAAATAGTTTGGACCCCCAGCGGCTTGCAAGAGCGGGCTCTCGATCCCCGAGATCCGGCTTGTCGGGATGAGGAGGTGCTGAGCCCTGCCGATGCGATCTTTGAGGATCACCCATCCTCGCCTAGGGTCGTCATCAATGGTGACTTTTCGACAAGGGTCAGGTTTGTGCTCCGACAGCCAGCGAGGAACACACTGGCCGTGCACGATACTCCAAAGCTTCGTGCCAGCGCCGAAAAGCTGACCGAGGGATCCACTGTACAATGCACAGGCAATCAGCAAGCAACACAAAGCGATGAGGCTTACCAAGATCGAGACATGCCGTCGGCGTTCGTGCTGCATCCGACTACGCGAGGCTCTGCTTTCGGACCATGAGTCTCTGTCTGCCGATCATGTCCGGTGAAGAGGGAACGGGCGGCGCGGCGCGCATGCGGCGATGTCGGGAGCGAGGCTGGAGGGCGCCGGTCACGGGGTGGCTGCGGATCGCAACGGTGTCGAGTGCGGCTGAGGCACCGTCTGCGATGGGCGGGAGAGTCCGACCGCCAGGAAGCGGTCGAGCATGGCGTTGACCTGCTCGGCGACCTCGATGGTGCAGAAATGGCCCGCGAGCATGGTCTTGGCGACCACGAGCTGGGGGCAGAGCGCCTGGAGGCGGCCGAGATCGCGCGCCGCGGTGACGAGCGGCACGTCGGCCGAGATGTAGGCCATCGGGATCCGGCAGGTGCGCGCCGCCGGCTCGGGGTCGTGGTTCAGAACGAAGTTGCGCAGGGTCGAGGAGGCCACGTGCTGTGGCGTCCGCTCACAGGGCGGCAGGATGAAGCGCTCGAAGATCGCCCGACGCCGGTCCGGATGGTCGTAGTCGCAGCCGATGTCCCAGGCGTTGGCGCGCGACACCGCCGCGTAGTCGGGGCCGCCGATGCCTTCCAGCAGATGCTGCACGTCCGGGCTCTCGCGCATCGCCGCGGGCGGCAGCACGATCGTGTCGATCATCACGAGGCCGGCGGCGAGGTCCGGGTAACGCCCGCAGAGTTCGAGCGCCACCGCGCCGCCCATGCTGTGGCCGATCACCACCGGCTTCTCCAGCCCAAGCGCCTCGCACTGCCACGCCACGTCGGCGGCGAAGCCGGCCGGCGTGTATTCCTGCTCGGGCGCCTCGCTCGCGCCGTGGCCGCGCAGGTCGACCGCGACCACGCGGTGCCGTCGCGAGAGATGCGCGATCTGCGGCGTGAAGATCCGGTGGTCGCCGGTCCAGCCGCCGATGAGGACGAGCGGCGGGCCGGACGGGTCGGCGGGCCCGGCCTCGGCGTGGGCGAGGCGCACGCCGTTGCGCGTCAGGAACCGCACGGGAGGGGTACGTTCGTCGGACATGGAATCATCGTCCTCACTGAGCGGGATCGAGGGGCGGCGCGCTGGCCGCGGGGACGCGGCCGGAAGCCCGCCGTTCGCGGCGGTCGATGCTGCGATAGGCGGCGATCGCCGCCGCGCAGGAGACGCCCGTGACGACCGCCAACGAGCGAGCGGAATGGCCGTCGAAGAAGCCCGAGACGAGGGCGCTCGACGCGGCCGCAGCGGCCATCTGCACGAACAGCACGACGGCGCTGACCGACCCGGCTATCTCTCGGTGCGGCTGCATCGCCCGGTTCACGGCGTTGGGCGAGATCAGGCCGAAGGCCAGCGCGATCCCGATCATGGCGAGCACGACCGGGAGGGTTGAGGGCGGGCCGAGCGACGCCCCGGCGAGCAGGAAGGCGGGCGCCGTCGCGAGGGCGAGACCCGACGCGATCACCCGGTCGGACGAGACGCCCCGGGCGGCGAGCCATCCGTTGAGGAGCGCGCCGGCCATCACCGCGAGGGAACTGGCTCCGAAGATCAGGCCGTACTGCGCTGGGCTCACCCCGATCGCGTCGATCAGCACCAGCGACGAGCCGGTGATGTAGGCGAAGACCATGCCGAAGGCCGCCGCGTTGCACAGCACGTAGCCGCGGCAGACCGGGTGGCGGAGAATGGCGAGGTAGCGCCGCGCGACGGCACCCGGTGTGAGGCGACCGTCGACGCGCCGGGTGGGCTCCGGCACGACCGGCAGCACGGCGAGGACGCCGAACCCGGCCGCGAGCGGCACCGCGTGGACGAGGCGCCAGCCGCCCGCCGCGAGCAGCACCGCGCCGACCGAGGGGGCGACCATCGGGACGACGTTCACGGCGAAGACCACGAAGGACATCCGCGCCCGCATGGCCTCGCCCTCGAAGAAGTCGCGCACGAGCGTGAGGGCGATCAGGCCCGGTCCCGCCGCCCCGGCTCCCTGGAGGGTCCGGAACAGCAGCAGTTGCGGCAGCGTCCCTGCGAGGAGGCAGCCGAGGCTCGCCGCCCCCATGAGCGCGCCGCCGAACAGCATCACGGGCTTGCGGCCGAGGCGGTCCGCCACCGGCCCGTAGACCGGCAGCGCCGCGCCGAGGCCGAGGAGGTAGGCGCTCATGGCGAGGCCGGCCTGACCGGAGGGCGCGCCGAGGGCCTCGCCGGTCGCTCGCAGAGTCGGCAGGATCAGGTCGATCCCGAAGGTCGGCAGCGAGGCCAGCACGCCCAGCAGCAGCGTGAAGGCTCCCGACTCGGGCCGCAGAGACGTGCCCCGCGGCCGGGCTCGCGTGTCGGTGGGCATCGGGCTCGCCCCCCTAGGCCGCGGGCCGCTGCGGGCGGGTCCGCGCGGCCTGCCGGCCCGAGAGCATGGTCTCGATCTCCCGCACGAGCGGCGAGGTGCGGATGTCGGTGCGGATGGCGGCGCCGAGGCGCCGGGCCGCCGCCCTGAAGCCGGGTTCCGTCAGGAGTCGGGTCACCGCTGCGGCGATCTCGGGCTCCGGCGCGTCGGGCGGCAGGCGAAGGCCCGCGCCCTTCGCCACGACCCGCGCGGCGTTGTCGCCCTGGTCGCGCCCGTTCGGCAGGACGAGGAGCGGCAGGCCGTGGACGAGGGCCCGGCTGACGGTGCCGTGGCCGCCCTGGGTGACGACGATTGCGACCTCCTTCATGACGGCGTCGTGGGGCGCGCTGTGCAGCAGGCGCACGTTCTCGGGTGCCTGCAGCGCCTCGACGGCGACGTTCGGCCCGGCGGTCGCGACGGCGTCGATCTCCAGCGTGCCGACCGCACCCATGACCCGCTGCATCAGGCCGGTCTGCTCCTGCGCCCCGGTGCTGCAGGCGATCAGCGCGCGCGGGCGCCGCGAATCCGCCGGCCAGGGCGAGCGCCAGGGCCGCGACCAGCCCGGCTCGTCGAGGAGAGGCCCGACATAGGCCATGTTGTCCGGGAGCCCATCGGCCTCGAAGTCGAAGGCCCGGCTGATCGCCAGCAGGACGCGATCGGCCCGGTCGAACAGGTCCATGACCTCGGCCAGGTCGGGCAGGCCGAGCCGCCCGCGCAGCCGGTTCAGGTCCGGCAGGAACCCGTTCAGCAGGGCCGCGAACTGCGCGGCGGCCGCCTCGGCCTCCTGCCGCTCCTGCAGGGTCGCCGGCTGGGCCAGGCCGCTCGAGGCCGGCGGCAGGCCCGGGAGCGGGCGCAGGCTGATGTGCGGCGACAGCAGGGCGACAGGCAGGCCGGCGCGCTCCGCGGCGAGGCCGACGCCGATCAGCATGTCGATGCAGATCAGCGCGTCGGTCGGTTGCCGGGCGATCTCCTCCAGGACATCGGCCGCGTAGGCCGGAGCGGGGCCGAAGACGGCGCGCTGCAACCACTCCACGGGGTTCGAGAAGTCGGACGGGTCCGCGTCGCGCCCGACCGGCGCGCGGCGCCAGGGAGCGAAGGGGAAGCCCGCCGCCTCAACCTCGGGGCGCATGGCCGGATCGGCCATCACGCGGATGCCGTGGCCGCGGCGCCGCAACAGGCGCCCGGCGGTGAGAAGGGGACTGAGATTGCCCGAAGTGCCGAAGGAGGCGAGGAGCAGGTCGTGGGACATGGCGCATCCATGGGTCGACGTCCGGCGCGCCGCCGACAGGTGTTCCCTCGTCGGAGCGTGCCTGGGACCGGGGAGCCGAGTGCGGAGGCCGATCCGCCTCATGCATGCCGCGAGGCTCAAGGACCCCGGTTGCAGGGCTGTGTCGGCACCGGCGCGGACTGTTTCAGCCGTAAGACGGGCGTCGCACCCGGCACGGCGCGGTCCCGCGATCTCGCCGCGCACGAGGGCGAGCCGCGGGCGGCGCGTCGCCCGTCCTGCCCCGGACCGCACGGGCAACCCACCCGGCTCTCTCGTGGAGCGCCGCTCGGATTGAATGATCCGCACGGACATAACGCTGAGCCTGGCGAGCATTTGCCCGCTGCCCATGTCGGATTAGCGTCTTCCAGACGTTTCTGAACCCGCGATGAGGGTCATCCGGCGCCGTTCATCAAGATCTACGGCGATATCAAGCTCACTTTCGAATATTCAATATTAATTGAAATACAATGCTGAGCTATATAATCGTTTCAGCCATAGTCTTTCGCGTCGAATGTACATGCAGGAGCCCATCGATGATCTCTTGTCCTGGAAAATTCTCTCCATTGATCTCGGCTATGGCACTGCTGGCTTCAATCGCTGTGACGAACGCCGATGCGGCGGAGGCAAAGATGGTCGAGGTTGAGAAGCGCGAAAGCGCATACCCGTTCTCCGAAACCGTCCAGAGATTGCGGACGGCGTTGGAGAGCAAAGGCATCACGATCTTCGCCGTGATCGATCAGCGGGAGGCTGCGCGCTCGGTGGGGCTGGATATGCCGCCGACGACGTTGCTCGTCTACGGCAATCCCAAGGGCGGTACGCCTTTGATGATCGCAGCGCCGGATTTCGGCATCGAACTCCCGCTCAAGGTGCTGGTGCGCGAGGACGCATCAGGGAAAGTCCTCGTCGTCTACAAACCGGCGCGCGCGCTCGACGGCCAGCACGGGCTTCCGGCCGGGCAGGCGGAGAAACTTGCGGGCGCCGAGGCGCTCATCGCCACCGCGATCGGCGCTCACACCCAGAACTGATCCGTTCGCTGGATGCAACGCTCACGATGGGTCGGCCGAAGGACATCGAACCATGAACCGGATGCGCCGAGGAGCAGAGCAGGACCTGCTCTCCAGGGGATTGTCGCGCCGTAAGATGCTGGTCGGTGCGGCGGGATTGGCAGGAACAACCGTCGCCCAGAACGTCGCGGCCGACAGCCTCGCCGACGTGCCGGCCCGCGGACCCGGCGCCTCTCTCTCCGCCACCAGCGCGCGCTCGGGATTCGTCCACTTGGAGCGGCAGCCGGAATCGACGCCGGGCCTGCGCCACGTCGATCCGAGCGAGGCGATCAACTCGAAGACCCCGCTCGATCGGCTCGTCGGGACGATCACGCCCGCAGATCTTCACTACGAGCGCAGCCATGCCGGGGTACCTGACATCGATCCCGGCAAACATCGGCTCCTTGTTCATGGCATGGTGACGAAGGAACTCGTCTTCACCATGGACGAGATCCTCGCCATGCCGTCGCTGTCGCGCATCGCCTTCCTGGAGTGCACCGGCAACGGCTGGGAGAATTGGAAGAAAGCTCCCCCTGATGTGACCGTTCAGAATACCCATGGTCTCATCAGCACGAACGAATGGACCGGCGTTCCGCTGTCCTTCATCATCGATCTCGTCGGCGTGGACAGACGGTCGACTTGGATGCTGGCTGAGGGTGGCGACGGATCTGCCGTCGCGCGCAGCATCCCGCTGACCGACGAGATCATCGCTGAAGGCATGCTGGCCTACGGCCAGAATGGCGAGCCGTTGAGGCCTGCGCACGGCTATCCCCTGCGCCTTTTCCTTCCCGGCTTCGAGGGCAACCTCAACATCAAGTGGCTGCGCCGGCTGAAATTCGGCGACAGGCCGTGGATGACGCGCTGGGAGACGGCGCGCTACACGCAGCTCCAGGCCGACGGAACGGCTCGGCAGTTCCAACTGAAACAGGGCGTCAACTCGGTCATCACCAAACCTTCCGGCATGATGCAGATCCGGCCGGGCTACAACCGGATCAGTGGTCTTGCCTGGAGCGGCTACGGACGCATCGTCCGCGTCGAGGTCAGCACAGATGGTGCGGCCACCTGGCGCGATGCACATATCGGCCAGCCCGTACTTCCGAAATCCCAAACATCGTTTCAGATGGATTGGGAATGGAATGGACGATCGACGAAAATCGTCAGCAGATCGACCGACGACAAGGGGAATGCGCAGCCGAATCGAGCCGCATTCATCGCTATGACCGGAACGAATGCTCTATTCCACTATAACGCCCAGCAAACCTGGGGGGTATCAGAAGATGGAGCGGTGCGGAATGTCTTATCGTAAAGCCGCTGCGCTCGGGCTCTCGATCGCATCGTTGTTTGGTCCGGCCGCATCGGCCTACGATTTCGGACGGCCCGCGACGCGCGCGGACATAGACCTCTGGAACATCGATGTACGGCCCGACGGTGCCGGCCTTCCCGGCGGAAGCGGAACCGCTGCCCAGGGCCGTCAGGTCTTCCAGGAGAACTGTGCCGCGTGTCATGGCGAGCGCGGGCAGGGCGCGGTTGCGGACCGGCTCGTGGGCGGCGACGGCACCCTGGCCACCGATCAGCCGATCAAGACCGTCGGCAGCTTCTGGCCCTACGCCACGACGCTCTTCGACTACATCCGCCGCGCGATGCCGTATCCAGCACCCCAGTCGCTGAGCAACGACGAAACCTATGCGGTCGTCGCCTACATACTCAGCCTCAACGGCATCGTGCCACCGACTCAGGTCCTTAATCGCTCGAACCTGCCGATGATCCGGATGCCGAACCGCGATGGCTTCGTTCCCGATCAGGAATTTCGCGTCATCCGCAATTCCCGCCAACCGTGATCGGGGCAAGCCATGACCTACGAATCTGCGCATCCCAGCCGACGCATCGCCCTCGGGGTTCTGAGCCAGGCGGCCCTGCTCGCAGGGGCGGGCGCGGCAACGCCGACGTTGGCTGCGCCACCTCCGCGCTCGAGCGACCCGGGCAGGGAGGCGCTCGACGCGCTCACGCGGCACCTTGCCGACGCTCCGCGGCGTCGAACATTCGGCACGGTCCCCCTGGTGGTCACCTCCCGCGACCAGTGGGACCACGAGGCTGCGGAAGCGGTGCTCGCCTACAAGTACCGATCCCTTCAAGTCTGGGAATGCACACAGCTCGCCTCGCCATGGCTCAATCTCATGCGAGAAGCGATGACCGGGCAGGTCTTTGCGCACGACAACCCGGGCTTCCTGGCCGTCGCCGCGGTTCACGGCTCGGCGCACCTCGCCCTGTTCGACCAGGTTGCCTGGGATACGCACAATCTGGCATCGCTTGCCGGCAATGCAGCTTCGAGGAATAGCTATTTTCATCGGAAGCCCGGCACGTCACCAGCCGACTCGCTTCAGAGCATCAACGGCTATTACGGCCCGGAGAACAACAACATCTGCACCCTTCAGGAGCGTGGTGCCGTTTTCGTCGCCTGCCATGACTCGATCCACGCGATCGCCCGCATCGTGCATCAGCGAGACGGAGGATCCGGCCCGTCCGCCGACATGATTGCAGCCGATCTCACCAATCATCTCGTACCGGGCGCCGTGCTCGTTCCCAGCGTCGTCGCGTTCTTGGTCGAGTTGCAGCGCACGGGCTTCACTTACGCCAAGGGCGACTGAGATCCCGGCCTCGACCATGGCGGGCGAGTGCCGCTTCGCGGCCGCCGCGTGATCACGTCCAGGGCGCGGCGCCCTGAGAGCGCCGGCTGAGCCAGCTTGCCAAGCGGCATGATCATCATAAGTCGAGCTCTCGATCTCAAGTCGTTACAGCGTCTGCATTGTCGATGATGCACTCGCATGCTCACAAGATCCGAATTGAGCAGCTTATCGATTAAAGGTACTCATCAAAATTGCGCGCTACCGATCCAAATTCGGCCAATTTGCTTCTCACATTTCTGCGATTGTCAGAGCGTTTGATGTCAATTGATCCCCTCTCGATGCACCACTATCATGTAACGGGTGTAATGAGTACAGACAATTCGGAAATACTTTTGCAATCGCGTTTCTCCATCTTTATCAGCGCACACAAGATGGAGCATGGAATGAAGCTCAAGCATTGCCGTCCTTGTTCGCATGCCGCTGCGCGCATGCCGGATCATTTCAGATGAGCACGGACCGCCTAACGGGCTTTCGTGATTTGAGGCCAGCGCTTCAATCATCGCAGAAAGTCGAGTCCAATTGTCGGAGTCTTCAACTTCACTCGCGCTGCGATTACTTACCTCTACATCGCACTCGCATTCCCGATATGCGTGATTGCGTACTCCTTAGATTGATTCAGATCACATCATCCCACGCGAAAGGAAACTGCAAGATGCTATCATTCAGAGCCAGATCGCTTCCAAGCGGCAAGGGACAGCAGAGAATGGCACGCGCCTCGATGTTCGCTCTCGCTCTGCTCACCGCCGTCAGCTCCGCTGATCCGGTCTTCGCTCGCGGTGACCGTACCATCGACGGGTGGGATGGCGAGGTCCAGGATTTCGGGGGTGCAACGGTCGATCAGGCCGGCCCCGGTCGAATTGCCGATCCCTATACCGGCGACGTTCCGACGGCGTTCGTCCAGGGTCTTCCCCCCGGATTCCGGAGTGATCGGCGCGATCTCGGGAGCCGGGCCGCAACGCCCCTGCACCCTGGACAATGGCCTTCCTGCCCGTGGTGCTGAGCGGCCTTGGCCCGGCATCCGGCAGATCCACGGATCGACGCCGGGCGATGGTGACGATCTCAGGACCGGAACGGGCGTAAGGTGGTGAAGCGGCCGTCGCGTCGCAGCGTGATCGCGAAGGCCACCACGCACCGCCAACCTGTTCACCATGCTGATCCGGCCCGTCTTCCGTCCGCCGTGGCGTTTCAGGCGGTGGCCGCTGGCCGAGCCGCTCTCGATGGAACGGCCGGGCCGGATCGGGTGGCGGGGCGGATCAATCCGATGCGGGAGCGTGGGCCTCCCGGCGGGCGTAGCCGGGACGAACGCCGTACTTGCGCAGGAACGCGCGGCTGAACGCCCCCAATGACTGATAACCTGCCTCGGCCGCGATCGCTTCGAGGGGCGCCGCCCCGGTGCGCAAGCGATGACGGGCCAAGCCGAGCCGCAAGTCGCTCAGAAACTCCAGCGGCGCCACTCCCGCGGCCTTGCGGAAGGCCCGAACGAGCGTGGCCCGGGAGGTGGCCGAGACGTCGGAGAGATCGTCGAGCGTCCAGGTGCGGATCGGATCGCGCACCATGGCGAGGACCGCTTGTGCGGTGACGCGCTGCGCGAGAAGCCGCAACAGCCCGTCGGCCGGCGCCGATCCCTCGAGGTGGATGCGCAGCATCAACATGAACAGCGCGCTCGCGAGATTCTCCGCGATGGCCAAGGCACCGGCCCGCTCGTCGCTCAGCTCCTCACGAATACCGACGAGCAAGGGATGGAAACGCGTGGAGAAGGGTTGCTCGTCGACGCGCAGGACGAGGAGATCCGGCAGGGCGGCGACGATCAGGCTCTGGGGCGCGGCCTCGAAGCGCAGACGGCCGCAGATCAGTTCGACCTCCGGCTCGGCCCCGAGACTGGTCTTGTACCGGAGGAGACCTCGCTGCCGGACGGCGACGGGCAGAACCACCGATGCGCTCGCCTCCAAGTTGCGCAGCGTATGAGCGTCGCCGTTCGGCAGAAGCAGGATGTCTCCCGCCTCGACCTGCAGAGTCTCATCCCCGGGCCGCTGCAGCGTCGCGCGACCGTGCGTGACGATGTGGAAGTAGGCCTGCCCGGCCGGCTCGGATTCGTGCACGGAGGCCCAGGTTCCGCCGAAGCGGCAGACGTCTTCGAGCTGCGGCCGCACACGCAATAGCGGCGCGAGCCCGCTCAAGGCGTCCTCCATCAATACCTTCGTCATGTCATCCTCGGACCAGCGGCGCAGACCTGAGCGCGTTCGCAGTCGTGGAAGTGGCACGGTGCACCAGATCTTCTAGCCGCGAAAGCTGATTGATCCGCTGGGCCACAATCTTGCGTCCAACGGGTATAAAACCGGGATGTCTTGGAGCGTAGATCTATGCGCGCCACACGGCGTGCTCACCATCGCGCCATCGCGTGGGAGCCGGCCGTGAGCGCCACCATCAGCGCCGCGGTCGCTGGTGGGCTCGTCTCAGTCGCAAAGCCAGGTTCTGCGCAGAAGACGCGAAAAACGACGATCGGCATGACGAGGCCGCTGGTCCAATTCCACCGGGTGCCCACAAGAGTCTCATCGACACCTGACGGCGCGCTGAAGGGTTCGGTCCACCTCCATCGCGGCTCATCGACCCTTCATCCTATCGCATCGCAAGGGAGCGTTGCTCCTCGTCCGCGCGCTTCCTGCATGATCAATGTCCAAGCGCGCGCTTCCTTCGATTCTTATCCGAAATGATGATTGGCGGATCCATTCATCTCGCAGCAATTCCGCATTTAATCACGGCAGTAGTCGTAAGTAGAAATACCGGCGGCGCCTGCTCGCCGCCGAATAAGAAATCATTGAAAATATTGTAACACAAAACAACTGTCCGACTCATCTCATTGGCTTGCATTTCGTTCAGCATGAGGGGTGAACCGATGAATAGGCCGGAAACTCTCGCAGGATGTGCTTACAATCCGACGCCACTTCCGATCCGTGTGCTGGTGGTGGACGACGACCCGGCGATGCGCCAGCTGCTGGCCACCTACCTGGGCGAGCACGATGTTCTGGTCGCCACCGCCGCCGGCCGCCAGGAGATGGCCGCCCAGCTGCGCGTCGGCGAGCCCCACCTCGTCATCCTCGACCTGAGGCTCGG
>NZ_JBKIBX010000022.1:0-3954 GCF_046557895.1 Methylobacterium oryzisoli
ATCGAGATCTTCGACCTCTCGCACCTGCACGGGGCGCGTCGGCTGATCGAGGCGGGGCTGATGGACGAGGCGCCGCACGTGCAGTTCGTGATGGGCGTCAAGAACGCGATGCCGGCCGAGGAGCACCTGCTCGACATCCTGCTGTCCGAGACCCGGCGGATCCTGCCGCGGGCGACGTGGACGGCGGCGGGGATCGGGCGCGAGCAGGCGCGGGTGATGGGCTGGGCGCTGGCGCGGGGGGCGGATGCGGTGCGCACGGGTCTGGAGGACAACATCCGGGTGACGAAGGAGCGGCTGGCGGCGAGCAACGCCGAGCTGGTGGGGCTGGCGGCCGCGCTGGTGGAGCGTCACGGCCGGCGCGTCGCCACCCCGGCCGAAGCCAGGCGGATCCTGCACCTCGCCCCCGCGGCCTGAGAGCCCGACGCCAGGCGCGTCCGAGCGCCGCGGCTCGCGGGCCGGAGCCCTTTCCCGCATCGCATCCCGAAGCCGGGACTCGCGCCGGACCGTGGGCGGCCCGGCTGCGAACTGCGCAAGCCGGTGGGTTGCCCCTCGACTATGAGGAGGCTGGGTGTAAAATCCTGCCCAACAGCGCAGCTTGACGCTGGTCGGGTGAGGATGCCGGATGTGCGCGAGCTCATGACTGCGCTGAACGGGCTGCTCAGCGCGAGCTTGGCACAGTCTGCTGCGGGATCGGCCGCCCGGCGCGTCCCGCGCTGCACCGGCCCGCAGGCCGCCGTCGCCTCGGGCGATCCGGCCGTGATACACCCTACCCCCTTCCCCGGGGCCGGACCGGCCCGACGCAGCCCGGCCTGCCGGCGCGCGCGCGCCGCTCGCGGCAGCCGCCACGCTTCCGACGCAGACAGGACACGCTCATGACGGAGGCCCAGAGGCGGGAGGCGGGACCGACCCCCGCGGCAGGCGCACCGGACGTTGTCTCCACCGAGGCCCTGCGCGAGGCCGAGGCCTATATCGAGGCGGAGGAAGGCGCC
The DNA here is from genome assembly GCF_046557895.1 of Methylobacterium oryzisoli. Lineage (NCBI taxonomy): Bacteria > Pseudomonadati > Pseudomonadota > Alphaproteobacteria > Hyphomicrobiales > Methylobacteriaceae > Methylobacterium > Methylobacterium oryzisoli. The sequence continues at coordinate 990 of NZ_JBKIBX010000022.1, forward strand.
ACAAACCGCCTCGGCGGCGTGATCGGCCTGATCGTGACCGGCATCGCGGTCGCGATGAGCCTGTTCCACCTCTACGCCGCCTACAGCATCGTCCCGACGCAGGAGCTGCGCTACATCCACGTCGGCTTCACGCTGCTGCTGTGCTTCCTGCTGTTTCCCGTCGCGGGGCGCTTCCGCGACCGGATCCGCTGGTGGGACTTCCTGCCCGGGATCCTCTCGGTCGCCATCGTCGGCTACGCGCTCTGGGGCGGCGAGGACTTCACCGACCGCGCCACCGTGCCGGACCGCCTGGACGTGGTGCTCGGGCTGATCTTCATCGTCATCCTGCTCGAAGCGACCCGGCGGGCGACCGGGGCGATCATGCCGGTGGTCGCGCTGTTCTTCATCGCCTACGCGATGCTGGGGCCGCACCTGCCGGCCCCGTGGACGCACCGCGGCTACGACGTCAGCCGCCTCGTCGGCCACCTGTTCATGACGCTCGAAGGCATCTTCGGCGTCGCGGTCGACGTGTCGGCGACGCTCATCATCCTGTTCACGATCTACGGGGCGTTCCTCCAGCATTCCGGCGCCGGCAAGTTCTTCATCGATTTTTCGCTGGCGCTGATGGGCGGGCGCCGGAACAGCGCGGGCCGCACCGTGGTGCTGTCGTCGTTCCTGCTCGGCGGCCCCTCGGGCTCGGGCGTCGCCACCACGGTCATGATCGGCTCCGTCGCGTCCCCCATGCTGGCCAAGGCAGGGTTCACGCGCGATGCGGCCGGCGGCCTGCTCGCGGCCGGGGGGCTGGGCGCCATCCTGTCGCCGCCCGTGCTCGGCGCCGCGGCCTTCCTGATCGCCGAGTTCCTGAAGATCTCCTACCTCGACGTGCTCCGGATGGCGGTCATCCCGACATGTCTCTACTACCTCTCCCTCCTCGTCATGGTGGAGCTCGATGCCCGCCGCTTCCACGCGCACGACGTCCGGTTCGAGCAGGAATTGCCGCTCGGCGTGATGGTGCGCCGCTACGGCTTCCACTTCGTCTCGCTGGCGGCGGTGGTCGGCTTCATGGTGGTCGGCTTCTCGCCGATGCTGTCGGTCTTCTACGCCACCGTCGTCACCTTCGTCCTGAGCTTTCTGCGCCCGGAGACCGCGCTGTGGCCGCGCAAGCTCGTGCGGGCGCTCGCGGATGGGTCGATCGGCTCGCTGAACGCGGCCGTGACCTGCGCCTCGGCCGGCATCGTCGTGGGCGTGGTGACGCTCACGGGCCTCGGCCTGAAGTTCTCGTCGATCGTGATCACCTATGCGGGCGGCTCGCTCGTCCTCACGGCCCTCTACACCGCCCTGATCGTCTGGATCATCGGCCTCGCCGTGCCGGTCACCGCGTCGTACATCATCTGCGCGGTGATCGCCGCGCCGGCGCTGACGAAGCTCGGCGTACCGGATTACGCGGCCCACATGTTCATCTTCTACTACGCGGTGCTGTCGGAGGTCTCGCCGCCGACCGCGCTGTCGCCCTTCGCGGCGGCCGCGATCACGGGCGGCAACCCCTACCTGACCACGCTGCAATCCTGGAAGTACACGCTGCCCGCCTTCATCGTGCCCTTCGTGTTCGTGCTCGCGCCGGACGGCGTCGGGCTGCTCATGCAGGTCCCGGCCGGCGGCTCGGTCCTCAGCATCGCATGGATCACCCTGCAGACGGCGCTCGGCCTCGCCGCGCTGGCGGCGGCGGCGCAGAACTGGGCCTTGCGCCGCACCAGCCCGGTCGAGCGCGGGCTCCTGCTCGTGTCGGGGCTGCTGCTCGTGATCCCGAACATCATCGAGCCCCTTCTCGAAACGCTCACCGGATACAACATCCAGTACCTCGCCGCCTTCGGTGCCGTGATCGGCATCCTGGTCATGGTGAGGCAGATCTACATGCCGGCCGCCGCGGCGCCGCCGGCCAGAACCTGAACCGGGAGGAAACGATGCGGAGTGGGATGATGGTGCGCGCCCTCGGCGCCGCCGTGCTGGGCGCGATCCTGGCGGCGGCGCCCGCGGCAGCGCAGCAGAAGACGCTGGCGATCGGCACGGGCGGCACGGGCGGGGTCTATTATCCGCTCGGCGGCGCCATCGCCAATGTGTTGACGAAGCATCTGCCCGGGATGCAGGCCACCGCGGAGGTCACCGGCGGCTCGGTCGACAACCTCAAGCTCATCGGCTCCGGCCAGAGCGAGGTCGGCTTCTCGATGGCGGACGCGGCCCTCGATGCCGCGCAGGGCCAGGACAAGTTCAAGTCCGGCAAGCTCCCGGTGCGGACGCTGATGGTGCTCTACCCGAACCGGATGCACGTCGTGACTGTCGAGGGTGCCGGCGTCGACAAGATGGCGGACCTGAAGGGCAAGCGCGTGTCGACAGGCTCGCCGGGTAGCGCCACCGAGGTGATGGCCTTCCGGGTGATCGAGGCGGCGGGCCTCGACAAGGACAAGGACCTGAAGCGCGAACGCCTCTCAGTCGCCGAATCGGTCAACGCGCTCAAGGACCGCAAGATCGACGCCTTCTTCTGGGTCGGGGGCATTCCGACCGCCGCGGTGACCGACCTCGCGGCGACCCCGGGCATCAAGATGAAGCTCATCGATCATTCCGATCTGGTCGAGAAGATGAACGCCAAGCACGGCAAGCTCTACGCCGCCGGCACCATCCCGGCCGGGTCGTACCCGGGCTTCGACAAGAACAACAGCAATGCCGACGTCTGGAACCTGCTGGTGACCAGCGAGAAGATGAGCGACGACGACGCCTACCGGATCGTGAAGACGCTGGTCGAGCAGCAGCCGGAGCTGGTCGCCGTGCACAAGGAGGCGCAGGGCTTCTCCCTGCAGAACCAGACCCTCGACCGCTCCCCGATCCCGTTCCATCCGGGCGCCCTGAAGTACTTCAAGGAGAAGGGCGTCGGCGGCTGATCCATCGCCGGGCGATCCGACCGCCGGACGGTGCCGGCACTGGAGCGGGGGGG
>NZ_JBKIBX010000022.1:4036-30922 GCF_046557895.1 Methylobacterium oryzisoli
GGGACCCGGCCCGGGTCCCGCGCCGCCTCAGTAGCCCACCGTGAAGCGCTGCCGCACATGGCGCGGCTGCTCGACCTCGTCGGCGAGGGCGACCGCGTAATCCTCGAACGAGATGCTGCTGCCCGTCCCGTGGGTGAGGAGCTGGTCCGTGCCGAGCCGGAACCGGCCGGTGCGCTCGCCCTGGGTGAACAGCGCCGAAGGGGACAGGAAGGTCCAGTCCAGATTGTCGTTGCGGCGCAGCCTGTCGAGGAAGGCGACGCCCCCCAGCGCCTCGTCGCGGTACTGCCGCGGAAAATCGGGGGTGTCGACTAGCATCCGGCCCGGCGCCACGTCGAGGCTCCCGGCCCCGCCGACGACGAGGTAGCGGCGCACACCGGCCTCCTCGACGGCCGCGATGAGCCTGTCGGGATCGCTGGCCGAGAACTGCACCGCACTGATCACGACGTCGTGGCCCCGCAGGGTCTCCACGAGCGTGGCCTGATCCGCGATGTCGAGGGCGACCGCGGTGACGCCCGGCGCGGCGGGGATACGCGACGGGTCGCGGGCGATGGCGGTGAGCCGATGGCCGCGCCGAGAGAGTTCGGCCAGGATGCGCGAGCCGGCCTGACCCGACGCGCCGATGAGTGCGATCTTCACGGAAAAATCCTTTCGCTGGATGGAGCCTCGGTCAGGCCGGGCGGGCCAGCCGCGCGATCACGGCGAGCGTCGCGTCGCGGCCCGCGTAGAGCGTCTGCCCGTCGATGACGTGCGTGGTGGCGCCCACGCGGACGAGGAGTTGCGGCACGCCGCGGCCCGGCAGTCCTTGGAGCGCCGCCTGCGCGGCCCTGACCCGGGCCGCCACGCGCTCGGCCAGCCCGGCATCGCTCCGGAGCCGGTCGGCCAGACCGTCCGGGTCGAGCCTCAAGCCGGCCTCCCCCGCCACCGCGACGGCGACCCGGACCACCTCCTCGACCCGCGAGGTATCCCGGCCGTCGACGTAGCGGGCGATCTGCGCCGCGTGCAGGACGCGCGGTTCGAGCGCGGCATCCGCCTCGCCCAGGGCGGCGAGGGCCAGGGTCAGCGGTCCGGAGGTGAAAACGCCGTCGGGCGCCAGCAGCACGTCGCGGTGATAGGCCTCGCTGAAGGGCTGGCCGGTCAGCGCGGCGATGCGCTGGTCGTTCCGCCACGCGTGGTCGGCGATCGCGCCGACCGGTCGCGGCTGCACGAACAGGCCCACCGGCAGCATGCGCAGGCGGTCGCCATACCGCTCCGCCAGCCCGGCGAGCGCGGGCGCGCTGGCGTAGCACCACCCGCAGAGCGGGTCGAAGAGGTAGCGGCACTCGAGATCGTGCATCGACCGGTCCTTTCACCGGCCGGTTTAATGTTGCGCACAGCAGCGATATAGTAGTTTTCAGCCGACACACTGTTGCATGAAGCGAGCGCATCATGGACCGCCTGACCGCCGCCCAGGTCTTCGTGGAGACCGTCGAGCGCGGCAGCGCGACGAGCGCCGCCGCGGCGCTCGGCATGTCGCGGGCGATGGCGTCGCGCTATCTCGGCGCGCTGGAGGGCTGGACCGGGACGCGCCTGCTCCACCGCACCACCCGGCGGCTGAGCCTCACCTCGGCGGGCGAGCGCGTGCTCGACCTCTCGCGCGAGATGGTGCGCCTCGCCGCCAGCCTGACCGCCGTCGCGGAGGAGGGCGACAGCCCGCAGGGATGGCTCCGGGTCGCGGCCCCGACGATCCTGAGCGAGGAGCGGCTCACCCCGCTGCTGGCGGGCTTCCTGCGGGCGCATCCGCGCCTGTCGACCGACCTGCGCGCCTCGGACCAGCCGGTGGATCTGGTCGAAGACCGGATCGATGTCGCGATCCGCATCGGCCACCGGCTCGATCCCGGCTGCATCGCCCGGAAGCTCGGGGATTGCCGCTCGGTCCTGTGCGCGTCGCCGGGCTACCTGGAGGCGCGCGGCACGCCGCGGCGGCCCTCAGACCTGTCGGCGCAGGCCTGCCTCACCTACACCAATTTCGGCGCGGCCGAGTGGATGCTGCGGTCCGGCGGCGAGAGCGCGACCGTCACGGCGAGCGGCCCCTTCCGCACCAACGAGGCGCTCGCCCTGCGGCGGGCCGCCCTCTCGGGCATCGGCATCGCCATGCTGCCCCGCTTCGCCGTCGCGGCTCATCTGGACACGGGTGCGCTCCGGTTGGTGCTGCCGGGCTGGGAGCCCTCCCCTCTCCCCATCCACGCCCTGTACCTGTCGCGGCTCCACCTGCCGGCGGCCGCGCGCGCCCTCATCGATCACCTCACGGAGCACTTGCCCCGGGAGGAGGCCGCGAACTGCGGCGAGGCCGGGTGAGGCCCGGCCCGTCCGCTCCCGACCCGGTCAGGCCGGCTGGGGGATGCGGGCGATGACCTTGATCTCGAAATCGAAACCCGCGAGCCATGTCACGCCCACGGCGGTCCAGTTGGGATAGGGCGGCGCCCCGATCACCCCGTCGCGCACGGCCATCATCGTCTCGAACTGCGTCGCCGGGTCGGTGTGGAAGGTGGTGACGTCCACCACGTCGTCGAAGGTGCAGCCCGCCTCCCGCAGCACGGCGTTCAGCCGGTCGAAGGCCAGTTGGACCTGCTTGGCGTAATCCGGCTCGGGCGAGCCGTCCTCGCGGCTGCCGACCTGGCCGGAAACGAACAGCAGGTCGCCCGAGCGGATCGCCGCGGAATAGCGGTGTTTCTCGTAGAGGTCCTGCCGGCCGGGCGGGAAGATCGCGTCGCGTTTGGCCATGGTCCGTCTCCTTCTGTCCGCCGGATCGCCCTTCTCGGGCGGCGGGGCGAGGCTCATATACGCCTCGTATGCGAGGAGATCGTCGCATACGAGGCGTATGTCAACCGGCATACGTGGCGTATGTGAGTGAGCGGAGGCGAGGATGGCCGCGGAACGGCGCGCGCGGATGATGGAGGAGACCCGGGCCAAGCTGGTGCGGGCGGCGCGGGCGGCTTTCGCCGAGAAGGGCTACGCGGCGGCGTCGATGGACGACCTCACCGCCATGGCCGGGCTGACGCGGGGCGCGCTCTACCACCATTTCGGCGACAAGACGGGCCTGCTGCGGGCGGTGATCGCGCAGCTCGACGCCGAGATGGTGGCCACGGCGCGGGCCGCCCGGGACCGGGCGGAGACCCCCTGGCTCGGCTTCCTGGAGGAAGGGGTTGCCTACATCGAGCTGGCGCTGGAGCCGGAGATCCAGCGGATCGTGCTGCTCGACGGGCCGGCGGTGCTCGGCGACCCCTCGCAGTGGCCGGGCCAAACTGCCTGCCTGCGCACGACGACGGAGACGCTCCAGGCCCTCATCGACGCCGGGACGGTGGGCCCGGTGGATGCCGAGGCCGCCGCGCGGCTGATCAACGGGGCGGCCCTCAACGCCGCCCTGTGGGTCGCCGCCTCCGACGACCCCCGCGCGGTCCTCGCCAAGGCGATCGAGGCCTTCCGGTGCCTCGCGTCCGGCTTGCTCGCCGACAGGGGCTGACGAGAATCCGGACGCAGCACATTCGATCTTAGAAGACGGAGCACCGCCCGCCTCGCGCTCGCTGCACCGGGCAACAAAAAATCCCGCACCGATGCCCGGATGCGGGATCCCTCACGGACGATCGGGGAGCCTCAACGCCTTCGCGAAGCGTTGGTGCCCAGGAGAGGACTCGAACCTCCACGGCTTGCACCACTGGTACCTGAAACCAGCGCGTCTACCAATTCCGCCACCTGGGCCCGAGGCGCCCGAGAGCGCCGCGGTGGGGATCGTTTAGTGGGCGGCGCCGTCAGCGTCAACGGCCAAACGGCGCCGCCGTGGCGGGAATCGCGCTCAGGTGCGGGGCCACTCGCGGATGTCGACGAAGTGGCCGGCCACGGCGGCGGCGGCGGCCATCGCCGGGGAGACGAGGTGCGTGCGGCCCTTGTGGCCCTGGCGGCCCTCGAAGTTGCGGTTCGAGGTCGAGGCGCAGCGCTCGTGCGGCTTGAGGCGGTCGGCGTTCATGCCGAGGCACATCGAGCAGCCCGGCTCGCGCCAGTCGAAGCCGGCCTCGGTGAGGATCCGGGCGAGGCCCTCCTCCTCCGCCTGCTGCTTCACCAAGCCGGAGCCCGGCACCACCATCGCGCTCACGCTCGGGTGGACCTTCCGGCCCTCGACCATCCGGGCGACGATGCGCAGGTCCTCGATGCGCCCGTTGGTGCAGGAGCCGATGAACACCTTGTCGAGGCCGATCTCGGTGATCGGGGTGCCGGGCGCGAGGCCCATATAGGCCAGCGCCTGCTCCTTCGAGCGGCGGATGTTCTCGTCGGCGATCGCCGCCGGGTCGGGCACCCGGCCCTGGACCGAGACCACGTCCTCGGGGCTGGTGCCCCAGGTCACGATCGGCGGCAGGTTCGCGGCGTCGAGGCGCACCTCGCGGTCGAACCGCGCGCCCTCGTCGCTGACGAGGCTCTCCCAGTAGGCGCGGGCGCGGTCGAAGGCCTCGCCCTTGGGGGCCTTGGGCCGGTCCTTCACGTACGCGAAGGTGGTCGCGTCGGGCGCCACGATGCCGGCCCGGGCACCGCCCTCGATCGACATGTTGCAGATCGTCATCCGGCCCTCCATCGAGAGGCCCCGGATCGCCTCGCCGGCATATTCCAGCACGTGGCCGGTGCCGCCCGCGGTGCCGATCTCGCCGATGATGGCCAGGATGATGTCCTTGGCGGTGACGCCGGGCGGCAGGCTGCCGTCCACCGTCACGCGCATGTTCTTCGCCTTCTTCTGGATCAGCGTCTGGGTGGCGAGCACGTGCTCCACCTCCGAGGTGCCGATGCCGTGGGCGAGCGCCCCGAAGGCGCCGTGGGTCGAGGTGTGGGAATCGCCGCACACGATCGTCTGGCCGGGCAGGGTGAAGCCCTGCTCGGGGCCGATGATGTGGACGATGCCCTGCCGCCGGTCGAGCGCGTCGTAGTACTCGATGCCGAACTCGCGCACGTTGCGCGCCAGCGTCTCGATCTGCGTGCGGCTCTCGGGATCCTCGATGCCGAGGCTGCGGTCCGTGGTCTGGACGTTGTGGTCGACCACCGCGAGCGTCTTCTCGGGATGGCGCACCTTGCGCCCGGCGAGCCGAAGCCCCTCGAAAGCCTGGGGAGAGGTCACCTCGTGCACGAGGTGGCGGTCGATGTAGAGGAGGCAGGTGCCGTCCGGCTGACGATCGACGACGTGGTCGTCCCAGATCTTGTCGTAGAGGGTGCGGGGTGCCATGGCGGGTGGGCCTTGTGGGGGTACATCGGTCGACGGCCGGACGATGCGGCCATCCCGGATGTAATACGCCTCTCCCGCGCGAGGAAGGGCGCGCCGTGCCGCAAGCCCCGCGCGCGCCTCAGGGCGGGGGGCTGCCCACGAAGGGCTTCGAGCCGGCGAAGCGCGCCTGATCGAACGGGCGCATCAGTTCGGGCGTGCGGAAATCCTTCGGCACCGCGAAGTCGCGGGCCACGCCTCGCATGGCGCTCGGCGGGCGCGGGAAGCCGCTGCGGTCGCTGAAGTCGCGAAACGCCCCCCGGTGGGTGTCGCGCTGCTCGGACAGGGCCTTGGCGCAGACGATATCGGCCGCCGTCACGCCCGCCACCGCCGCCACCGCCAGCATGACGTGCGGCTTGCGGGCGTTCTCGGAGTCGAACCCGGTGGCGAGCGTCGCGAGGTCGAGGGCGTCGCCCCCGACCCGCGTCCAGATCCAGGGCGCGGGATCGTGCGAGGCGAGGATCGCCGCGCCGGTGGCGATCTCGCGCACCCCGTAGGCCTGCACCAGCCCCTCGAAGCCCGGCATGCCGAGCGTGCGGGTCACCCGGCGCGGGGCGAGGAGTTCGACGAGCCCGAGGCCGATCGAGAACAGGCCGAGCCCCTTGGCCAGGGTCTCGGCCGAGCGGCGGGACAGGAGGGTCTGGTCGGGACGCGTGGCGGGCATGGGATGTCCTCACGGCAGGATGCGATGGGCGGACGCGCCCCTCGGCGGACTTGCGTCGGCAGGCCAACGCTTCGTCCGCTCAGATTCTTGTTTGGCCGCAGGTCCTTACCGCAAAACCGGCGGCCGCTTGTGCGAAGCCTGCTCAGGGCTTCAGCACGACCTTGATGCAGTTGTCCTTCTTGTCCCGGAAGGTCTTGTACATCTCCGGGCCCTGCTCCAGGCCGACCGTGTGGGTGATGACGAAGGAGGGATCGATCTGGCCCTCCTCGATCCGCCGCAGCAGGTCCTCGCTCCAGCGGTTCACATGGGTCTGGCCCATCCGGAAGGTGAGGCCCTTGTTCATCGCCGCCCCGAACGGGATCTTGTCGAGCAGGCCGCCGTAGACGCCCGGGATCGAGAGCACGCCGGCCGGACGGCAGACGTAGATCATCTCGCGCAACACGTGCGGCCGGTCGGTCTCCAGCATCACCGCCTGCTTGGCGCGGTCGTACATCGAGTCGAGGGTGGCGGTGGCGTGCGCCTCCAGCCCAACCGCGTCGATGCATTTTTCCGGCCCCTTGCCGTTCGTCAGGTCGTTCAGGCGCTCGACGACGCTCTCCTCGCGGAAGTCGATGGTGATGGCACCCCCCGCCCGCGCCATGCTGAGGCGCTCCGGCACGCAGTCGATGGCCACGACCTGACGCGCGCCGAGCAGGACGGCCGAGCGGATCGCCATCTGGCCCACCGGCCCGCAGCCCCAGATCGCCACCGTGTCGGTCGGCTCGATGTCGCATTGCACGGCGGCCTGCCAGCCGGTCGGGAAGATGTCGCTGAGAAACAGCAGCTGCTCGTCGGTGAGCGAGCGCGGCACCTTGATGTGGGTCTTGTCCGCGAAGGGCACGCGCAGGTACTCGGCCTGCCCGCCCGGATAGCCGCCGGTGAGGTGGGTGTAGCCGAACAGTCCGGCGGTGGTGTGCCCGAAGGCCTTGTCGGCGATGGCCTTGTTGCGGTTGGTGCGCTCACAGACCGAGAAGTTGCCGCGCCGGCACTGGTCGCACTCGCCGCAGATGATCGTGAACGGGATCACGACCCGGTCGCCGACCTTGAGGGAGCCCTTGGCGCCGCGCCCCACCTCGACCACCTCGCCCATGCTCTCGTGGCCCAGGATGTCGCCCGCCTTCATGCCGGGCATGAAGTGGTCGTAGAGGTGCAGGTCCGAGCCGCAGATGGCGCAGGTGGTGACGCGGATGATCGCGTCGCGGTCATCCTCGATCTGCGGATCGGGCACCGTCTCGCAGCGAATGTCCGTCGTCCCGTGCCACACCAAGGCCCTCATGGCGCTCTCCCGCTGCGAGTCCGGCCGCACGACCGGCCTCCCTCCGTGGCGGGACAACGCGCCTGGGGCGGCCGGAGCCATGCGGTGAATACCTGGGGGGAGTTCTCTGCCCCGCGCGCAGCACAGGGCTGTGAGGGGGGAGGCGGCCCCCCGGCCGGCCTCGCCTGCGCGAGGGGCGCGGCACGGTGCGACCATCCGGGGCTTGGGGCGTTAGCGGGCTTCCGTCGGCCCGCCCCGCGGCCGCACGGCGTCGTCCGGAGTTCCGCATGCCCAACCCCGTCGAGCCCGCCGCCCTCCGGCCCGCCCGGGTGCCCCCGCCGGCCACGCCGGGCACGTCCGGCCTGGCCACGCTCGCCATCGCGGTGGTGACGATCGCGGCCCTCTATCTCGGACGCGAGGTCTTCATCCCGCTGGTGCTCGCGGTGCTGCTGAGCTTCGTCCTGGCGCCGGTCGTCAACGGACTGCGGCGCCTGCGCCTGGGGCGCGCGCCGTCCGTCATCGCGGCGGTGCTCCTCGCGCTCGGCGTCATCGTGGCCATCGGCACCACCCTCGGCCTGCAGGTGGCCGACCTCGCCAAGGACCTGCCGCAGTACCAAGCCACCGTGCAGCGGAAGGTCTCGAACCTGCAGGAGGGAGTGCTCGGCCGCGCCAACGCCCTCATCAGCAAGGTCCACCACCAGATCAGCGAGGCCTCCGACAAGGCGACCGCCGCCGGCGCGGACGCGGTGCAGGCCGGCGCCGACGCCCCGAAGCCGCTCCTCGTCAAGGTGCAGGAGCCGGACCCCTCGCCCCTCGCCCTGGCCGAGCGGATCCTCGGCCCCGTCGTGGAGCCGCTGACCACGGTCGGCATCGTGCTCGTGGTCGTGGTGTTCATCCTGATGCAGCGCGAGGATCTGCGCGACCGCCTGATCCGGCTGTTCGGCTCGAGCGACCTGCACCGCACCACCATGGCGATGGACGACGCGGCGGGACGGCTCGGCACCTTCTTCCTCGCCCAGCTCGGCATCAACGCGGCCTTCGGCCTGCTGATCGGCGTCGGCCTCTGGTTCATCGGCGTGCCGAGCCCGATCCTGTGGGGGGTGTTCTCGGCGCTGATGCGCTTCGTGCCCTATATCGGCGCCTTCATCGCCGCGCTCTTCCCGCTGGCGCTCACCGCCGCGGTCGATCCCGGCTGGTCGATGGTGCTCTGGACGGGGCTGCTGTTCCTGATCGCCGAGCCCCTGACCGGGCACGTGGTCGAGCCGATGCTCTACGGCCACTCGACGGGGCTCTCGCCCTTCGCGGTGATCGTCTCGACCCTCTTCTGGGGCTTCCTGTGGGGGCCGATCGGCCTGATCCTGGCGACCCCGTTCACCGTCTGCCTCGTGGTGCTCGGCCGGCACGTGGAGCGGCTCGAATTCCTCGACGTCCTGCTCGGCGACCGCCCGCCGCTGACGCCGGTGGAGAACTTTTACCAGCGCATGCTGGCCGGCGATCCCGACGAGGCGCAGGAGCAGGCCGAGCTGATGCTCAAGGAGCGCTCGCTCTCCTCCTACTACGACGAGGTCGCGCTCAAGGCGCTGCAGCTCGCCGCCAACGACTACCAGCGCGGCGTCCTCGGCGAGAAGCAACTGGAGACGATCAAGGGCCTGACCCAGTCGCTGGTGCGCGAATTCACCAAGCGCCCGGACGAGGAGCCGGCCGGGACCCCGCCCAAGACCCACGCGGAGGTGCCGACGCTGGCCGAACAGCAGCACCCCAAGAACGAGGCCGTGCCCGGTCAGGCGCCCGCGCCCGACCGGCGTCCCCCGGTCTGGCGGGGCGAGGCGGCGGTGATGTGCATCGCGGGCCGGGGGCCTCTGGACGAGGCCGCCGCGTCGATGCTGGCCCAGCTGCTCGGCAAGCACGGCATCGGCGCGCGCGTGGTGCCACACGAGGCGGTCGGCCGCGAGGCGATCTGGACGCTCGACGTCACCGGCGTGGCGATGGTCTGCATCTCCTACCTCGACATCAGCGGCAACCCGGCCCACCTGCGCTACCTGCTGCAGCGCCTGCGCGAGAAGCTGCCGGGCAAGCCGCTCCTCGTCGGCCTGTGGCCGGCCGAGGACGCCATCCTGTCGGATCAGGCGCTGCGGCGGCAGATGGGGGCGGATTTTTACGTCACCTCGCTGCGGGGTGGCGTGGAGGCCTGCCTGGAGGCGCTGGAGCAGGCCATCGCGGCCGAACCGGCGGGCGCGGTGCGGGCGCCGAGCGCGCCCGCACCGGTGTGATCCCGCTCTGCCCGGGAACAGGCGGCGCTCAGGCCGCGGCCTGCGAGGGCGGGCCGGACAGGTTCGCGATCAGCGTGGCCTTCACGCCCTCGGCCTGCTCGTTCGGCACCTGGCAGGTGCCCGCCGCCCGGTGGCCGCCGCCGCCGAAGCCGAGGCAGACCGCGCCGACATCGACGGGCGAGCCGCGGTCGAGGATCGACTTGCCGATGGCGAAGACGGTGTTTTGCTGGCGCAGGCCCCACATCACGTGGGCCGAGACGTCGCATTCCGGAAAAAGGGCGTAGATCATGAAGCGGTTGCCCGCGTAGATCACCTCCTCGTCCCGCAGGTCGATCAGCGCCAGCTTGCCGTGGACGCTGGTGCAGCGGCGCACCTGCTCGACGAAGCGCTCGTGGTGGGCGGTGTAGAGGTCGACGCGCTCGCGCACGTCCGGCAGCGCCAGCACCTCTTCGACCGGTTGATCGCGGCAGCGCTCGATCAGCTGCATCATCAGGTCGTAGTTGGAGATGCGGAAGTCGCGGAAGCGCCCGAGCCCGGTGCGCGAATCCATGATGAAGTTCAGGAGCACCCAGCCCTGCGGGTCGAGGATTTCGTCCCGCGTGAACTGGGCCGAATCCGCCTTGTCCACGGCCGCCATCAGGTCGGCGCCGACGCGCGGGAAGGCGGCCGGCCCGCCGTAATAATCGTAGACCACGCGCGCGGCCGAGGGCGCGGCCGGGTTGATCACGTGGTTGGCGTGGCGCTGCCCGCCCGCGCGCACCACTTCGCTGGCGTGGTGGTCGAAGGCGAGGTGGCAGCCCGCGACGTAGGGCAGGTTCGTGATGATGTCGCGCGCCGTGATCGGCACGATGCCGTCCTGCATGTCCTTGGGATGGACGAACTTAATGTCGTCGATGAGATCGAGTTCGCGCAGCAGCACCCCGCAGACGAGGCCATCGAAATCGCTGCGCGTCACGAGACGAAATTTCGTAGAAGACATTGCCGTGCCATTCACTCGCGTCCGGCTGCGCAGGCTAGTGAGAAAGTACTAAAGCGCCCTTACGGGCGCCCGCGCCGGAACCGCCTTCCCCGGCAGGCGGCGAGGGCAGAACGGTCTTCTCCGGCGCCTCGTTCTGCAAAAAGAACGTTTCGGTTGACATGCCGGTCCAATCCGGTTTTGTGTCCGCTCTATCAGACAGCCAGGACACCGATGCCCTTCCCTTTCCTTCTCCCTGAGGTCCGGCCATGACGGCGCCGGTCCGCGTTCCCGTACCGGCCGATCTCGGCGACCGCCTCGGCGCGCAGGACGCGCTCGTGCGGCTCGAAGGTGTCGCCAAGACCTATCCGGCCCGCCGTGGCGCTGCTGCGGTGACGGCGCTCGATGGCATCGACCTCGCGGTGCGCCGTGGCTCGGTGGTGGGGGTGATCGGGCGCTCGGGGGCCGGCAAGTCAACCCTGATCCGGCTGGTCAACGGGCTGGAGCGGCCGACCAGCGGGCGGGTGATCGTGGACGGGGCCGAGATCTCCGCCCTCTCGGAGCGGGCGCTGCGTCGCGAGCGGCGCGGCATCGGCATGATCTTCCAGCACTTCAACCTGCTGTCGGCCCGCACCGCGGCCGGCAACGTGGCGCTGCCGCTCGAACTCGCCGGCTACGACAAGGCCGCGATCCGCGCCCGGGTCGGCGAACTCCTCGACCTCGTGGGCCTCTCCGACCGGCGCGACCGCTACCCGGCGGAACTGTCGGGCGGGCAGAAGCAGCGCGTCGGCATCGCCCGGGCGCTCGCCACCAACCCGAAGGTGCTGCTCTCCGACGAGGCGACCTCCGCCCTCGACCCCGAGACCACGCACCAGATCCTCGACCTCCTCGGGCGGATCAACCGCGACCTCGGCCTCACCATCCTGCTCATCACCCACGAGATGTCGGTGATCCGGGCCATCGCCCACGAGGTGGCGGTGCTCGACCAGGGCCGCATCGCCGAGAGCGGCGACGTGTTCGAGGTCTTCACCCGCCCGCAGGCGGCGATCACCCGCACCTTCCTCGACCGCGAGACCGGCCGGATGCTGCCGCCCCTGCTGGCCTCCCGCCTGCGGCCGGCGGGCGCGGGCGGCGCGCTCGTGCTGCGCATCACCTTCCGGGGGCCGCACGCCACCGACCCGGTGCTGGCCCAGCTCGCCCAGGAGGCCGGCATCACGGCCTGCATCCTGTCGGGCACCGTGGACGAGATCGCCGGGCGCCCCTTCGGCACCCTGGTGGTGAGCATTCCGCCCGACGAGGCCGCCCGCACGACCGCCTTCCTGCACGCCCGCGGCCTGGGCGCCGAGGTGCTGGGCGCCCTCCCCGCCGACTGGCCGGCCGGCACCGCGCAGAACGGAGCCAACCATGTCGCCTGAACTCCTGCGTCTCCTCGTTGCCGCCACCGGCGACACGCTGCGCATGGTGGCGGTGGCGGCCAGCCTCGGCACGCTGTTCGGCCTGCCGCTCGGGGTCTTCCTCGCCACCAGCGGCCGGGGCGAGCTGTTCGCCGCGCCCTGGATCAACCGGGTGCTCGGCACGCTGGTCAACGCCACCCGCTCGACGCCCTTCATCATCCTCGTGGTGGCGATCATCCCGTTCACGCGGCTGATCGCCGGCACCTCGATCGGCACCGGCGCCGCGACGGTGCCGCTGACCGTGGCGGCCACGCCCTTCATCGCCCGCCTCGTCGAGGGCGCGATCCGCGAGGTCGACGGCGGCCTCGTGGAGGCGGCCCGGGCCTTCGGGGCGAGCCCGCTGCAGATCGTCCTCAAGGTGCTGATCCCCGAGGCGCTGCCCGGCATCGTGCTGGGGCTGACGCTCGCGGTGGTCTCGCTGATCGGTTTTTCGGCGATGGTCGGCGCGGTCGGCGGCGGGGGCCTGGGCGACCTCGGCATCCGCTACGGCTACCAGCGCTTCATGCCCGAGATGATGGCCGCGGTCGTGGCCGTGCTCATCGTCCTCGTCCAGGCCGTGCAGACGATCGGCGACCGCTTGGCGCGCCGCCTCAACAAGCGCCTGCGCCACGCCTGATCCCCCTTCCTCTTCCCGACGGAGACTCACACCCATGTTGCGTGCCCTCACCCTCGCCGTTGCGTTAGGCCTCGGCGCGCTCCCGGTTCAGGCCGCCGAGCGCGTTCGCGTCGCGGCCACGCCCGGCCCCCACGCGCAGATCCTGGAGGCGGTCAAGCCCATCGCGGCCAAGCACGGCATCGACCTGCAGGTGCTCGAATTCTCGGACTACGTGGTGCCGAACGAGGCGCTCTCGGCCGGCGAGATCGAGGCGAACTCCTTCCAGAACCAACCCTACCTCGACAACCAGAAGACCGACCGCCGCTACAAGATCGAGTCCGTGGCGCAGACCGTGAACTTCCCGCTCGGCCTCTACTCGAAGCGCCACAAGTCCTGGGACGCGGTGCCCGACGGGGCTACGATCGCGATCCAGAACGACCCCACCAACGGCGGCCGCTCGCTGCTGCTGCTGCAGGACAAGGGTGTCATCACCCTCAAGGAGGGCGTCGGCTTCAAGCCCAGCGTCGCCGACATCGTGAAGAACCCCAAGAAGCTGCGCTTCGTGGAGGTCGATGCCGCCCAGACCCCGCGCTCCCTCGACGACGTGGACGCCGCG
Source organism: Methylobacterium oryzisoli (assembly GCF_046557895.1). Lineage (NCBI taxonomy): Bacteria > Pseudomonadati > Pseudomonadota > Alphaproteobacteria > Hyphomicrobiales > Methylobacteriaceae > Methylobacterium > Methylobacterium oryzisoli. The sequence continues at coordinate 17,160 of NZ_JBKIBX010000022.1, forward strand.
GCGGTGAACACCAACTACGCCCGCCCGGCCGGCCTCAAGCCCTCCGACGCGATCCTGCGCGAGGACCCCAAGGGCCCGTACGTGAACGTGCTGGCGGTGCGCAGCGCCGACAAGGACAAGCCCTGGGTCAAGGCGCTGGTCGAGTCCTACCGCTCGCCCGAGGTGAAGGCCTTCGTGGAAAAAACCTTCGAAGGGTCGGTGCTGCCGAGCTGGTGAGAGCATCCGCTCCGCGCTCGTATCCCTGATCGAGCGCATGACCCGGCGGGATCCGGCGCCGTGCGGCACCCTCGGTGTCGAGCGCCGGCGTGGCGGAGGCCTCGCGAGAGGCGTGGCCGACGCCTCCGCCCTGATCTCGATCGAAGCATGACTCGCCGAAGCGGTCGCCGGTTCTGCGGCGGACATGATGCAGCATCAAGAGCCTGAGCAGAATTGCCGTGCAATTCTGCTCAGGCCGCCACCAGATCGGCGATGCCCGCGCCGGGGATCGGCCGGCTGAACAAGTAGCCCTGGACCTGCTTCAATCCTTCCGCAAGGGCGAGCTGCAACTGCTGCTCGGTCTCGACGCCCTCCACCAGCGTCGTGATCCCTAAGCTCGTGCCCAGGCCCGCCACCGCGCGGATGATGGCGAGGGCGTCGGCGCTCGCCTCGGCATCCCGCATGAACGACCGGTCGATCTTGATCTTGTCGAAGGGGAAGCGGCGCAGGTAGCTCAAGCTGGAATACCCCGTGCCGAAATCATCGAGCGCGAAGCGCACGCCGGCGTCCCGCAGCCGATGGAGGTTCTGCATGGTCGTCTCGCTCTCCTCCAAGAGCGAACTCTCCGTGATCTCGATCTCGAGCCGGCGGGCCGGGAAGTCCGTCTCGGCCAGGATCGCCAGGACCGTGTCGGCGAAGGATTTTTGCCGGACCTGCACGACGGAGGCATTGACCGCGATGCTCAGGTGGTCCGGCCACGCGGCCGCGTCCCGGCAGGCCCGGCGGAGCACCCAGGCGCCGAGGGGCACGATCAGCCCGACCTCCTCGGCGAGCGGAATGAACGTGGCCGGCGGGATGAATCCCCGCTCCGGGTGCTCCCAGCGGGCCAGGGCCTCGACGCCGATGATCCGGCCCGTCCGGCTCTCCACCAGCGGCTGGTAATGCACCGCGATCTGCTCCGCCGCCAGGGCCGCGCTCAGCTCGCGTTCGAGGGCGAGGCGTTGCCGCGCCGTCTCCGACATGGCCGGCTCGAACGCGCAGACCGTGCCGCGTTCCAGCGCCTTGGCCTGGCGCAGGGCGAGGTCGGCATCCTGGAGCAGGCGCTCGACGTCGGCGGCCCCAGCATCGTCTCCATCCCGGTGCGTGGCCACGCCGATGCTGACGCCGACCTCGACCCGTCCGACCGACAGGTCGAACGGCGCGGCGATCTCGGCCACGAGCCGGTGCGCGAAGGCGAGGGCGGCCGCCGTGTCGGGGACGCGCTGGATCAGCGCGAACTCGTCGCCCCCCAGCCGGCCGACGATGTCCTCGCGCCGGGCGCAGGCGCGCAGGCGCCCTGCGACGGCCTGGAGCAGTTCGTCGCCGATGGCGTGGCCGTAGGTGTCGTTGACGAACTTGAACCGGTCGAGGTCGAGGTAGTGGCAGGCCAGGACGGGCAGGCCCTTGGCGTCGGGGGTGGCGAGGGCGCGTCCGGCCTCGCGCAGGGTGCGGGCGTTGGCGAGTTCGGTCAGGCCGTCGTAGCGGGCGAGATGCTGGATCTGCGCTTGGCTGCGCCGCTGCTCGGTGATGTCCTCGAAGGTGGAAACCCAGCCCCCACCCGCGATGGAGCGGTAGAGGATCGAGATCATCCGGCCGTTGGCGAGTTCGCGGAAGACCGGGCGAGCGTCCTGCCGCGCGAGTGCGCCACGCACGCTCTGCCTGATCGTTTCGAGCGTGACGGACGGGAGATAGCGGCCGCGGGCGACGAGGAAGCCGCAGATCTCCTCCTGGGTCTTGCCGAACAGCGGGTAGTCGCCCGGGATGTCGAAGATCTCGCGGTATCGGTGGTTGCAGACGACGAGGCGGGCGTGCCGGTCGAACATGCACAGGCCCTGGTTCATGTGCTGCAGCGCGACCTCGAAGCGCGCGAACTGCTCGGGCCAGTCGCCGTCGGCGATCTGCGGCACGCTCCTCGCGTCCGAGCCGCGGGGAACGGAGGGTGAGGCGGTCCCGGCGGCGCTCCGCTCATGCGCATCCCCGAGATTGCCTGCCGGGTAGGTGACGAGGCCGTCCATTCCATGCTCCTTCGGCGCGGGTGTCCGCGCGGAACGAGCCGACCGGAACATGTATCGCCTTAATATCTGGTATGGAAAATCCACGCAGGATGGCGCGTTACTTCTTGTGGTTGTTCATATCTACTATGCATTCCTGAGTTGGGTTCGAAGAACCGGCGCCGATCTCTTTCCACCGGCACTTGCACTGCTGCCGGCGGTTGATCGGGATCGCCGTCCGCGACGTGGGCCGAGCGACCGCGGCCGGCACGCGGGGCTGGTCGGGGCGAGCGGGTGCGCCTGAGGCCGTACCGGCAGCCCGGCCCTTCGATCCAAATCCGACGGAGTTCCGAAAGGTTCGAAGCTGCCCCGCGCCAGGGACACGCCGCGCGGACGATCGGTAGCCGTTGCGTGATCGCGTGAGGCTGCCAGCAATCTTGGGAGATGAGGCTTCCGAACGTCTGGTCTTGGAGCGAAAATGGAGGGCGATGTTCGATGAGCAGTCGATCGAAGATCTCCCGAAGCGACCCTCCTCGGCATGCTTCAACAGGGTGCCGAAGACCTGCACGCCATCCGCGCCATCGATCGGGCGACGATGCGCCGGTTCGACCTCGCGTGCCTCATGGCGGTCGAGCCCATGCCTCCGGAGACGATCCGTCGGATCCGCGAAAAGGCCCCCATGTGCCAAGCGATCGTCGCGTGGGCGCTCAACGTCACGACGTCGGTCGTGAGCAAGGGGGAGCGAGGCGACGCCGAGCCGGGCGTCACTCAAGCTGCCGGCACTCGCCGCTCACAAGGGTATCGACGCCATCCGGTGAGCCGGCTGCCGCAACGATGCGGATGCGGCGCTTTCCCGCTCAGGGACTCGGCGCCACTCCCGCGACGCGGTGGCCGCCCGGCGCGGCCGCGCGCTTGGCCGGGACCTCGGCCGGCTTGGACTCCGGGTGCTTGACCTCCGACGGCTTGCCCGCCGACGCCCTGGCGGCCGGGGCTTCGGACTTCCTCGCCTCCGGCTTGCCGGGCTCGGCCGGCTTCGCCGCGGCGGTGGCCGGCGGGTGCAGGCGGGCCGTCACCTTCTTGGGGGCGGGGGCCGCCTCAGGCTCCGGCGCGGCGGGCGGCAGGGCGGCAGGCGCGGTGGGTGCAGGCGTGCCCCCGAACAGGGTGCCGAGCAGCTTGCGGTAGGCCGCGGGATCGTCCTCCGCGCTCGCCACCACGACGGGGGCGGGCTTCGGGGCGGAATCGAGCGCCTGGGCGGCCTCGCGGGTCGGGACGGCGGCGGGTGCCGCGAAGGCGAGCGCCGCCGGCTGCTGCGCGCCCCTGCGGGCGTCGCTCGCCCCGCCGGGCTTCGACTCGCCGGGCTTGCCGTCCGCGGGCTTGGCGTCCGCGGCCTTGGCCGCGGCGATCAGGACCGGCTTGCCCTTGGCGTCGATCGTGATCTCCTCGGGCCCCGCCGCGATCGCGTCCGGGCGGCTGATGATGCCCATCTCCGGCCGGCGGATCTGCTGCTCGGCGAACAGGGTCGTGCTCGGCGAGTCGCCGCGGAAGAACGGGTGCTGGCCGCCGTCCTGGTAGACCATCCGCACCGCCGGCGTGCCCTTGGCGACGAGGTCGGCCACCTCCTGCTCGTCCTTGTCGCGCTTGGCCACCACCACGGGATCGACCCGCGGCGCGCAGGCGCCCGCCGCCACGTCCTGGCCGCCGAAGACGTAGCGCGTGCCGCAGACGCCGACCCGCGGCTCCTCGTTCAGGGCCTCGAAGTGGTCCGAGCCCTCCTTGAGGTTCTTCCAGAACGGCATGTTCGGGTCGTGCCGGTACTTGGCGATGTTCTGCGCCGTCATCCGGAACGGATAGGACTGGAACTGGAACGCCCGCTGCCCGCCCGCGAAGGCGTCGCGCGCGATGGCGTAGATCTCGGCGATCGCCTCGTCGGTCATCGCGAAGCAGCCCGCCGACGAGCAGGTGCCGTGCACCATCAGGTAGTTGCCGGTGCGGCCGTTCGCGCGGTCGAAGGCGTTGGGATAGCCGGTGTCGAAGGACAGGTAATAGGAGGAGTTCGGGTTCATCTGCCCCGGGGTGATGGTGTAGAACCCCTCGGGCGCCTGCCGGTCGCCCTCCTTGCGCTTCGGCCCGAGCTGGCCCGACCAGCGGCAGATCGGGAAGGTCTTGAGCAGCGCGTAGCGGCCGTCGCTCCCGCGCTTCCAGACCTCCATCTCCGATTCCTTCTTGAAGGCCCGGATCAGGATCGGGTCGCTCGCCGACATGCCCTTCTGGGACATCAGCGCCAGGGTTTTCTGCGGGATCGGCTGCAGGTGCCGGGTCGAGCCGCTCCCGGAGAACCCGCCGTCCTGGCAGGCCGCCAGGGAGAGCGCGAGGGCAAGACCGCTCACCGCCAGCACCGCACGCATCGCCATGGGGCTCCCCGTCTCCGACACCCGGCCCGGCCCAGCATGCTGCGTCGGGCCGACCCTCTCCACCCCATAGCTTCGTTAAACTTGACCGACCCTTACCGCAAGAATCCGAGCGGCGGCCGGCGTGCGTTCAACTGCACCTGTTCCCATCCGGCCACGTCTCGGACCGGATCAGGCGGAGAAGGAAGGCATCGTCAGCCTCTTCGGCGAAACGAAGGCCGAGTGAGGCGCTGCGGGTGTGAATCACGTGGAAAGCGAGCGCGGCGCAGCCGAGACCGACGCGCTGCGCCGCGGGCGCGGCGGCGCCGGCCTCCACCTGCATCACCATCAGGCGGTTGCGCGACGGGTATCGGGCCAGGCTGTCGCAGATGGCGACCGCATCCTCCGGCGCCACCGGCAGGGTCGCCAGCAGGTAGAGGCGGTTCTCCGCCTCGGGGTTCGCCAGCGCGGTGCGCAGGCGGCGCACGCCGTCCTGCAGGAAGCGGTAATCCTCGTCCGAGACCGCCGGGTCGTGGTGGTTGAACACCACCGGCAGCCCGTAGGCCTCGCCGTAGTCGCGGTGGCGGCAGCGGGTGACGTCGGGGCCGAGGCGCTCCGGCAGCGGCACGCTGCGATAGGCCGAACGGTCGAGCAGGGTCGCGAAGTCGTCCGCGAGGCAGTGCCGGACCATCCGGGCGTTCGAGAAGATCCAGTCGAAGGGCCCCGACCACGTGCGCAGACCCGCCCCCTTGAGCAGGTGGGCCATGTGGCAGTGGCTGCCGAGCGAGACGTGGTTGAGGCGGCCCGGCTCACGCGCGTGCCTGCGGCCGCCGAGGCCTCGCAGGACGCGCGCGGCGAGCCCTCGGCTCACAGCCGGCGGCCGATCTCGAGGAACTTTTGGGCGCGCTGGTCGCGCAGCGCGTCGGGGCCGAGGCCGGACAGGCCGTCGAGGGCGGCCGCGATCGCCTCGTCGGCGGCCTTGAGGGCGGCGGCGGGGTCGCGGTGCGCGCCGCCGGTGGGCTCGGGCACGATGCCGTCGATCACGCCGAGGCGCAGCAGGTCCTGGGCGGTGATCTTCATGGCGGTGGCGGCGTCCTGCGCCCGGCCGGCATCGCGCCACAGGATCGAGGCGGCCCCCTCCGGCGAGATCACGCTGTAGATCGCGTGTTCGAGCATCAGGACCTTGTTGGCGGTGGCGAGCGCGATGGCCCCGCCCGAGCCCCCCTCCCCGATCACCAGGGCGACGTTGGGGGTGCCGAGCCCGAGGCAGGCCTCGGTCGAGCGGGCGATGGCCTCGGCCTGCCCCCGCTCCTCCGCCTCGATGCCCGGATAGGCGCCCGCCGTGTCCACGAAGGTGAGGACGGGCAGGCCGAACCGGTCGGCGAGGTCCATCAGGCGCACGGCCTTGCGGTAGCCTTCGGGCCGGGCCATGCCGAAATTGTGCCGGATGCGCGCCTCGGTGCTGGCGCCCTTCTCCTGCCCCATCACGCAGACCGGCCGGCCGCGGAAGCGCCCGAAGCCGCCCACCACCGCCTCGTCCTCGCCGAAGCTGCGGTCGCCGGCGAGCGGCGTGAACTCGGTGATCAGGGCGGCGCAGTAATCCACGAAGTGGGGCCGCTGCGGGTGGCGGGCGACCTGGGTCTTCTGCCACGGGGTGAGCGTCGCGTAGAGTTCGGCGAGCGCCGCGGCGGCCTTGGTCTCCAGGCGCGAGACGTCGTCGCTGATCGCGAGCGCGCCGTCGCGGTTCCCCAGCGCGCGCAGCTCCTCCAGCTTGGCTTCGAGTTCGGCGACGGGCTTTTCGAAGTCGAGGTAGGAGCGCATCGGATCCCGTGCAGGTCGGTCCGGCGAGGGGCGCGGGGCCGGGCGTGGAGGGCGGCCGGCCCGCGGGGGACCGAGCCGGAGACGGCCGTGGGCAAGCGGCGCGCGAGGGCCACGGCCACGGGCGGCGGAGGCTTGGCGGACCGGCCGGCCCCTGTCAACCCGCGTCGGGCGCGGCGGGCCGGCGGCACGAATCCTTCATGCCCCCCCATGCTTCATCGTCCGGGCGAGCGGGCCGGAAACGCCAGGGCATCACGGCCCCGCACCCGGTGAGCCGCCGGGTGCCCTCGGGCGAAGGCATCGCCCGCTCGCAACCCAGGAGGCGTTGATGATGTGGTTCCTGCCACGCATCAGCGTGTCGGTCGTCTACAAGCGAGTGCGGAGGACCAGCGTGATCCTGATCCTCCGCGTGAAGCTCGGCTAGCGTAGAGCCTGACAGGACCGGGGCGTTCCTGCGCCCCGGTCCACTCGGAAGTGAATCCAGCGGCTCGGCACCCTGTCAAGGATCTCCGTCGCGCGAGGCCTGCCATCCCCAGCTCAGGCGGGAGCATCGGAGATCGCGAGCCCGCTCCGAACCGGCATGAGGCTTGCGCACCGTCACGCCTGCGTCATCTACTCGGGCAAGACCGTGGCCGCAGGGCGCCGCGGCGGCGTGCGGAGGGCAGCGATGGCATCGGCCACGGAAGACCGGGACGAGGGCCACGTGCTCGTGCTGCAGGGCGGCGGGGCGCTCGGCTCCTATCAGGCCGGCGTCGTCGAGGCGATGCAGGAGGGCGGCGTCGAGCCCGACTGGGTGGCCGGGATCTCGATCGGGGCGATCAACGCCGCGCTGATCGCCGGCAATCCGCCCGAGCGGCGCATCGCGCGGCTGCGCAGCTTCTGGGAGCAGGTCACCTCGGGCTTCCAGATCAGCCCGCTCTGGCCAGGCGAGCAGGCGCGCACCCTCTTCAACGAGGTGAGCGCGAATTTCGGGGCCACCTTCGGAGTCGCGGGCTTCTTCGTGCCGCGGGTGCCACCGGCCTACCTCTATCCGCCGGGCGCGCCGGAGGCGTTGAGCTACTACGACACGGCCGCCCTGCGCGAGACGCTGCTCTCCCTGGTCGATTTCGACCGGATCAACCGGCGCGAGACCCGCCTCAGCGTCGGGGCGGTCAACGTGCGCACGGGCAACTTCGTCTATTTCGACAACCACCACGACCGGATCGGGCCGGAGCACATCATGGCGTCGGGCGCGCTGCCGCCCGGCTTCCCGCCCGTCGAGATCGACGGCGAGCATTACTGGGATGGGGGCATCGTCTCGAACACGCCGCTCCAGCACGTCCTCGACGAGGAGCGCCAGCGCGACCTGATGATCTTCCAGGTCGATCTGTTCAGCGCCCGCGGGCCGATGCCGCGCACTATCTCGGAGGCGGCCGAGCGGGAGAAGGACATCCGCTTCTCCAGCCGCACCCGGCTCAACACCGACGATCAGGCCCAGATCCGGATGGCCAAGACCGCCTTCCGGCGCCTGGCCGACAAGCTGCCGCCGGAGCTGCGCCAGGATCCGGACGTGGCCTTCCTGTCGAAGGTGAGCCACGAGAACGCGGTGACGATCCTGCAGCTGATCTATCGGCGCAAGAACTACGAGGGCAACGCCAAGGACTACGAATTCTCGCGACAGACCATGCTGGAGCACTGGCTGGCCGGACGCAACGACGTGCGCCGCTCGATGCGCCACCGCGACTGGCTCTCCCGCTGCCGGCCGGAGACCGGCGTGGCCGTCTTCGACCTGACGCGCGACGCCCGCGATTGAGGGGTGGTCCGCGCGGCGGAGCCGGGGCTCCGCACCGTTGAGCGATGCCGACACCCGCCGTGCGAGGGCGATCGCCCGACGCGATCGGCCGGATGCCGGATGCGATCCGAAGCCGGGGCACCTCCGCCCCCGTGCACAGGAGTGACAGCGCCATGACCCGCGACGAGATCCTGCGCGGCCCTTCCATGCCGGTATTCAGCCCAAGCTACCCGCGCGGCCCCTTCCGCTTCATCCGCCGCGAGTACCTCATCATCACCTACGAGACCGACCCGGAGGCCCTGCGGGCGGCACTGCCCGAGCCCCTCGAACCGGCGCCCGGCAACCTCGCCTACTACGAGTGGATGAAGATGCCGGACTCCTCCGGCTTCGGCGATTACGAGGAGAGCGGCACCGGCGTGGTGGCCACCTACCAGGGCAAGCCCTGCAACTTCTCGGTCCAGATGTACCTCGACGACGAGCCGCCGATCACCGCCGGGCGCGAGATCTGGGGTTTTCCGAAGAAGTACGGCGTGCCCCGCCTCAAGGTGATGAAGGACACGCTCACCGGCACCCTGCACTACGACGAGGAGCGGGTGGCGATGGGCACCATGACCTACAAGCACCACAGCCTCGCCGACCGGCTCGATCAGGTGCGCGACGGGATCGGCCAGCTCAACGTCAACCTCAAGCTCCTGCCCGACGTGGACGGCAACCCGAAGGTGGCCCAGCTCGTCGGCTACCGCCTGAAGGACATCACGGTCCACGGCGCCTGGGAGGGCGAGGCGCGCCTGCACCTGATCCCGCACGCCAATTGCCGCGTCGCCGACCTGCCGGTGCGCCGCGTCGTGCGCGGGCGCCATCAGGTGGTGGATTTCACCCTGCCCTACGGGCACGTGCTCCACGACTACCTCGCGTGAGGCCCCCGCCCGTCCATCACAGGAGATCCGCATGACACTGACCCAGAAGAGCGCCGTCGTCACCGGCTCGACGAGCGGCATCGGTCTCGCCATCGCCCGTGCGCTGGCGCGCGAGGGCGCGAACGTGGTCCTCAACGGCTTCGGCCAGCCGGACGACATCGAGCGCGAGCGCTCGGGCATCGAATCCGAGTTCGGCGTGAAGGCGCTCTATTCCGGCGCCGACATGACCAAGCCCGAGGCGATCGCCGGCATGATCGCCGAGGCCGAAGCGGCGTTCGGCGCCGTGGACGTGCTGGTGAACAACGCCGGCATCCAGTTCGTCTCGGCCATCGAAGACTTTCCGGCCGAGAAGTGGGACCAGATCATCGCCATCAACCTGTCCTCGGCCTTCCACACCATGCGGGCGGCGATCCCGGGCATGAAGAAGCGGGGCTGGGGCCGGATCATCAACACGGCCTCGGCGCACTCGCTCGTCGCCTCGCCGTTCAAGTCCGCCTATGTCTCGGCCAAGCACGGCATCGCGGGCCTGACCAAGACCGCGGCCCTCGAACTCGCCACCCACAAGATCACCGTGAACTGCATCTCGCCGGGCTACGTCTGGACGCCGCTCGTCGAGAAGCAGATCCCCGACACCATGAAGGCGCGGGGCCTGACCAAGGAGCAGGTGATCAGCGACGTGCTGCTCGCCGCGCAGCCGACCAAGGAGTTCGTCACCGTCGATCAGGTGGCGGGGATCGCGGTGTTTCTCTGCTCCGACGCGGCGAGCCAGATCACCGGCGCCAACATCTCGGTCGACGGCGGCTGGACGGCGGAATAGCCGCCGGCCTCACCGCGGGTGCGCTCCGGCGCGCCCGCGGCCCTCGCGCAGCAGCAGGACGGCCACCTCCGCGAAGGCGGCGGCGAGGCCGTCCGCCCAAGCGGGGGCGCCGCTGCGGGGCGGGCGCGGAATGTGCAGGAAGAGCACCGGCACCGGCCCGGCGAGCGCCCGGTAATAGGCGGCGTTGCACAGGTAGCGGCCCGCATCGCGCGAGGGCCGCACCGGGATGCGGCGGGCCAGCAGGGCCAGCGCCTTGGCGGCGCCCGGCCCGGCCGGGCGCCGGTACGGCCCGTCCGGCTCCAGGGTGAGGCGGGCGGCGAGGCGCCCGCCCGCGTCCGGAAACAGCCGGCTCGCCCGGTTGACCGCCCGCATCTCGACCCGCACCCGCCGGCTGCGGCCCGCGACCCCGATCATCAGCACCGCCGCGGGCGCCTCCGCGAGGGCGGGATCGAGGTGGGTGGAGATCGCCGCGTAGGTCGTGGGCAGGATGCGCAGCTTCGGCGGCCCGCCGGCCGCCAGGACGAGGCGGGGCGAGCGGACGAGCCGCCGGGCCACCGCCTCGCTCGGGTTGACCGGCATGCCCGGGAAGGGACCGAAGGCGGTGACGAGGAGGCCGGGCATGAATCCCCTCAGCCCACCGCCCGCTCGATGAGGCGCGCGGCGGCCAGCGCCCGCCCGTCGTCGCCGAAGCGGGCGATCACCTGCACGCCGAGCGGCAGGCCGTGGCCGGCCGTCTCCACCGGCACGGTCACGCAGGGCACGCCCATCAGCGTCCAGAGGCGGTTGAAGCGGGAATCCCCCGTCGAGGCGAGGCCTTCGGGCGCGGTGCCCGGGGCCGAGAGAGTCAGGATCACGTCGACCTCGCCCTCCCCGAAAACCTCCTTGAGGCTGCGCCGCGCCCGGTGCGCGGTGCGGCGGGCGGCGTCGTAGGCGTCCGTCTCGATCGCCTGCGCCTCGTCGAGGGCGGCGCGCAGCAGCGGCGGCAGCGCCTCGCGGTGGTGGGCGTATTCCCAGGCGAGCGACTGGCGCGCCTCGTAATCCTGGATGACGGGATGGCACGCGAAGGCCTCGCCGAAGAGCGGCGCGAGGGAAAGATCGCGCACCGTCGCGCCCGCCCGCTCGGCGGCGCGCGCCGCCCGCTGCAGGGCCGCCAGCGCCTCCGCATCCGCCGCGGCGCAGAAATCCGGCACCACCACGCCGATGCGCGGGGCGGCGGCGTCCGCCGCGAGATCGAGGGCGGGACGATCGGCCATCAGCGCGAGCGCTCGGGCGGCGTCCCCGACCCGGGCCGCGAACAGCCCCAGGGTGTCGAGCGCCCAGGAGTAGCACTTCACGCCCACGGTCGGCAGCAGGCGGAAGGACGGCTTGACCCCGACCACGCCGCAGAAGGCGGCCGGCCGGATCACCGAGCCGCCCGTCTGGGTGCCCAGCGCGAGCGGCAGCATCCCGGCCCCGACCGCCGCCGCCGAGCCCGCCGAGGAGCCGCCCGGGCTGTGGCCGGGATGGCGGGGGTTGCGCGTCGCGGTCGGGTCGAGGAAGGCGAAGGGCGTGGTCGTGGTCTTGGCGAGCGGCACCGCGCCGAGGCGGCGCAGCCGCGCCACCACCGGTGCATCGGCCCGTGGGCGCCAGCCGGCATAGATCGGCGACCCCATCGTGGTCGGCAGGTCGGCGGTGTCGATGATGTCCTTGATGCCGACCGCGATTCCGGCGAGCGGCCCCTCCCCCGCCACGGCGGGCGCCGGATCGAGGCACGCGAAGGCCCCGACGCCGCCGTCGCGCGCCGCGATGGCCTCGCGGGCGAGATCAACCGACCCCTGCGGGGTCAGGGTGCCGGCATCGATCCGGGCGCGCAGGTCGAGGAGCGAGAGCATTCCGGGCATCCGTGTCAGGGCGAGGATCCGCCCGGTTGACCGCGGGCACCACCGCGGAGTCAAGCGGAGCGCGGCCCGCCGCGGCGCGGTGACCCGACGTTAACGGGTCGGGTGCAGCATGCCGACGGCAGGATCTACGGGCGTGGGTGGCAGATGGAGAGGATGCAGGGACGGGGCAGCCGGGGCGACCCGACAGGCGGCGTTCCCCCCGACCGCTTCGGGCGGGTGTCCGGCACCGCACGATCGCCCCAGGACATCCGCGGGCAGGACATCCGCGGGCAGGACGCCCGCGCGGAGGTGTCCTACCGCGCCGTACGCGAGGCGCCGGCCGAGAAGCCGATGTCCTACGTGCCCTGGCCGCTCCGCTTCCTCGTCAGGTTCGGGATCACGGCCGCGGTCCTGGCCGTCGTCGCGCTCGGTCCGGGCTACTTCGACTGCCGCCAGCGCCGGGAGGCGGGCCTGCTGTATTACGGCGTGACCATGGGGGCCTGCACCCGCCAGGCCACCTGGGAGCACGTGGGCAACATCCAGCGCCGGTTCGAGACCATCGCCCGCGCGGTCGGAGCGCACTGAGGCCGGACCGGCCGCCGAGACGGGCCTCACGCGGCGCCCCGCGCCGGGCCGCCTTGCCCGGCCGCGGACCGGGGTTTACTGCGGCGGCGTACGGCCGACCGGAGGGACCCGCCCGCCGGTGCCTCTCCGGCCGGGTTCGGGGTCCGCATGCGCATCACCGCCATCCGGGACGACGTCGTCCCGATCAAGTCCCAGATCGCCAACGCCTTCATCGATTTTTCCGCCATGACGGCGAGCGTCGTCGCGGTGGTGACCGACGTGATGGTCGAGGGCCGGCCGGTGGTCGGCTTCGGGTTCAACTCCAACGGGCGCTACGCCCCGCGCGGCCTGCTCGGCGAGCGCTTCATTCCCCGCCTGCTCGAAGCCGCACCCGACAGCCTGCTGGGCGAGGACGGGCTGATAGACCCGCACCGCGCCTGGGCGGCGATGATGCGCAACGAGAAGCCCGGCGGTCACGGCGAGCGCTCGGTGGCGGTGGGCGTCCTCGACATGGCGCTGTGGGACGCGCTGGCCAAGGCGAGGCGGGTGCCGCTGTGGCGCCTGCTCGCCGACCGCTACAACGGCGGCCGGGCGGACGAGGCCGCCTGGGTCTACGCGGCAGGCGGCTACTATCACCCGGGCAAGGGGCTCGACGCCCTCAAGGACGAGATGCGCTCCTATCTCGACCGGGGCTACACGACCGTGAAGATGAAGGTCGGGCTGGTCCCGCTCGACGAGGACCTCGCCCGGATCGAGGCGGTGCTCGGCCTGCTCGGCGGCGACGGCCGCCGGCTCTGCGTGGACGTCAACGGCCGCTTCACCCTCGAGGAGGCGATCCGCTTCGGCCACGCCGTCGCGCCGCTCGGGCTGCGCTGGTACGAGGAGCCGGTCGATCCGCTCGACTACCTCGCCCATGCGGCGCTCGCCACGACCTATGCGGGACCGCTCGCCACCGGCGAAAACCTCTTCTCGCACCAGGACGCCCGCAACCTGATCCGCCACGGCGGCCTGCGGCCCGATCGGGACGTGCTGCAGTTCGACCCGGCCCTGTCCTACGGCTTGGTGGAGTACCTGCGCACCCTCGACGTGCTGCGCGGCCACGGCTGGTCGCCGCGGCGCTGCGTGCCGCATGGCGGGCACCAGTTCGCGCTCAACATCGCGGTGGGCCTCGGCCTCGGCGGCAACGAGAGCTACCCGGACGTCTTCGCCCCCTTCGGCGGCTTCGCGGACGCGGTGCCGGTGCGCGACAGCCGCGTGGCGATGCCCGACGTGCCGGGCATCGGCTTCGAGGCCAAGGCCGACCTCTACGCGGTGATGCGGCCTCTGACCGAGGCGGCGTGAGCGGCCGGACCCCGCCGCGGCCGGCTCGGCGCGACGGGTAGGAAGCCCGGTCCCGGGGGACACC
>NZ_JBKIBX010000022.1:31026-61660 GCF_046557895.1 Methylobacterium oryzisoli
GGTCCCGAGGCCCCTCGTCAGGGGCCTCGGACCCCCGCGCGCCTCAGGAGAAGGTGACGTTCGCTGCCGTCAGGCTCGCTGCCTGCACGTTCCGTAGCGTCACCGTGTCGCCGTCGCCGTAATCGATCACCGCGTCGTCTCCGACCTGCCGGACCGCCGCCTGCACCTCCTCGAAGCGCGTGAACGCCCCGCCGTTGAAGGCGATCGTGTCCGCCTCCGCGCCGCTGGTCACGAAGTCCCGGATCACGTCGTGCCCGTCGCCGCGCCCGAACGCGAACCGGTCGCGGCCGTCGCCGCCGATCAGCTCGTCGTTCCCGGCATTGCCGAACAGCAGGTCGCTCCCGGCATCGCCCGACAGCAGGTCGTTCCCCTCGCCGCCCGACAGGGCGTCGTCGCTCGCGTCGCCCCGGACCAGATCGTCGCCGCCCTCGCCGAGCACCGCGTCGTTGCCGTCGCCGCCGAACAGGAAGTCGCCGCCCGTGCCGCCATGGACCCGGTCGTTGCCGGCCTCGCCGTAGACCCCGTCGCGGCCCTCGTCGCCAAAAAGCAGGTCGTCGCCGTCCTCGCCGTGCACCTCGTCGTTGCCGTAGCCGCCCGACGCGAAGTCGTTGCCCGACCCGGCCCCGACGAAGTCGTCGTCGTCCTGGCCGAACAGCACGTCGTCGCCCAGCTCGCCGAAGACCGTGTCGCGGCCCGTCCCGCCGAACAGCCGGTCGTCGCCGTCGCCGCCCAGCACGCTGTCGTCGCCCTGGTCGCCGAACAGCGTGTCGTTGCCGCCGGCGCTGGCCACCGTATCGTTGCCGCCGCCGCCATGCAGGATGTCGTCGTCAGCGCCGAGATACAGGTACTGCTGGTTGCCGTCACCGTAGACGACCTGCCGGCCGTCGCCTCCCACCAGCGTGGCGTTGCCCACCACCGCGGCGAAATCGACGTTGTCGAGCCGGATGGTCACCGGGCCCGACACCGCCGTGGTGTCGAACACGATGGCGGTCGGCATCGTGCTGCCGGTGCCGCCCAGGGTGTTGCCGCTCACCCGCAGCTGCACCGGCTGCCCGGGCGCCACGCCGGGCGCGCTGACGGCGATGGTGCGGACGAGGAGTTGGGCCTGCGCGGGCAGCTCGGCGAGGAAGCCCGAACCGCCGCCGGTCAGATCGGTGCGCGCGGCCGTGCCCTGGTCGGTGCGGGCCTGGATGGCGGCGATCAGGCCGGTCAGCCCGGTCTGGGCCTGCTCGGCCGTCTGCCGGCCGGCGCTGCCCGTGGCGACGACGCCCACCCCGGTGGGGACGCTGACCGTCAGGATGGCGACGCTGGTGGCCTGGCCGGTCAGCGGATCGAGGATGGTCTCGCGCACCACCGGCACGTCGGCGAAATCGGCATTGGCGGTGGTGCGGTCCTCGACGCGGCTGGCATCGGTCGCGGCGATGGTCACGGTGACGATGGGGCTGCCGTCGGAACCGGTGGTGACCGCCGTGTCGACGGTGGCACCGTCGACGGTGCCGGCGATCGGCGGGGTGGGCCCGTTGCTCGGGGGCGTCGGCACCGCTGGCGCGCTGGGACCGGTCGTGTCGATGATCAGCGTCTGCGTGCCAGCCGCAGAGACGTTGCCGGCGGCGTCGGTGGCGGTGACCGACACGGCGTTGGCGCCGTTGCGGTCGAGGGTCAACACGCCGCTCACCGGCGCGGCGGTGGCGAGGTCGAGCGACCACGCTCCGCCCGCGGCGGTGACGGCGTAGGACGCTCCGCCCACCGTGATGCCGACCCTGCTGCCCGCCTCCGCCGTGCCGGCGAGGATCGGCGCGGCGCTGTTGCTCAGGGCAGCGCTGGTGACCGCGGGCGCGTCAGGGCGGGTCGTGTCGACGACCAGCGTCTGCGTGTCGGCCGCGGAAACATTGCCGGCGGCATCGGTGGCGGTGACCGACACGGCGTTGGCGCCGTTGCGGTCGAGGGTCAGCGCACCGCTCACCGGCACGGTGGTGGCGAGGTCCAGCGACCACGTTCCGCCCGCGGCCGTGACGGCGTAGGTCGCCCCGCCCACCGCGACGCCCACCCGGCTGCCCGCCTCCGCCGTGCCGGCGAGGATCGGCGCGGCACTGTTGCTCAGGGTCGTCGTCACCACCGGCGCGTTGGGGCGGGTCGTGTCGATGACCAGCGTCTGCGTGCCGGCCGCGGAAACATTGCCGGCGGCGTCGGTGGCGGTGACCGAGACGGCGTTGGCGCCGTTGCGGTGGAGGTTCAGCACACCGCTCACCGGCGCGGCGGTGGCGAGGTCGAGCGACCACGTTCCGCCCACGGCCGTGACGGCGTAGGTCGCCCCGCCCACCGTGACGCCCACCCGGCTGCCCGCCTCCGCCGTGCCGGAGAGGATCGGCGCGGCGCTGTTGCTCAGGGCTGCGCTGGTGATCGCCGGCCCCGTGGGGGGCGTCACGTCGGCCACGGCCACCACGGTGCTCACGCCGGTGATGGACGCCGTACCGGTCGCGCCGCCGCTGTCGGTCAGGCCGGCGATGGCGATCACGCGGTTGCCCGGGGTCGCCGCAAAGCTGGAGTTCCTGTAGGCGAGGCCGCCCAGCAGCGCGCTCATCTGGGCGTCGTCGCGCTCCAGACCATCGACGGTCACGGTGGCGACGCCGCCCATCACCGAAACCGTCACGCCGGCATCGCCGCCCGCGGCTCCCAGTCCGGTCAGGGTGCCGTTGGTGCCCCCGACCAGGGCGATGTCGGTTCCGCCGATGCGCAGGACCTCCGTCGCGTCCACCACGCCGCTGACGGTGAACACCGCGCCGCGGAAGCTCTGTCCCGCCTCGACGGTCGAGGCTGCGACGCCGCCGAACAGGCGGGTGGGAGACGACGCTCCGATGCCGAAGACCGCGCGGCCGCCGGTCGCGGTCAGGGTCGGCACGGCATCGGCGGTGATCGTCGCCGTGGCGCTGGCCGTGCTGAAGGCGGAGTCGCCGGCGGCGTCGACGGTGCTGCCCGCGGTGCCGCTGGTCCGGTCCCACGCCTTGAACGTGATGCCGCCGGTCTCGGTGTTGGTGAAGCCGGACCCGCTCGGCACGAAGCGGATGCGGTCCGACCCGGCGAGCAGCAGAGCGGCGCCGTCGGACGACCCGGCCGGAATGTCGGCCCAGGAGCCGCTGCCGATGCGCGACTGCCAGACGCCGTGGGTGTTGGTGACCCCGGTGATGGCGACGCCCAGAGGGACGTCGGACTCGGCGTCGGTGGCCGTGCCGGCGGAGGCCAGCATGGCCGTGACGGTCGTCCCGGCGTTGGAGGCATCGGCGATGCCCTGGTCGATGCGGGCCAGGCGGCGGATGTTGCCGGACAGGATCGGGCTGTCGTTCGCACCCGTGAAGCTGAGGGTGATCGCCTGCGAGACGCTCCGGTTGCCGTCGGAGACGCTGAAGGTGCTGGTGCTCTGCAACGACCCCGCCGGCCGGCCGTTCAGGAGCGCCGCATCGAACACGAAGGCGTAGGCACCGGTCTGGCTGTTGACGTAGGAGGTTCCGCCGGCACCGGTGGACCACGTGTCGTAGGTGATCCCGTTGCTCAGCGTGGCGCGGCCGTGCTGCACAGGCGAATTTTGCGAGCCGGCGACCGAATAGGTCAGCGTGTCGCCCTCCAGATCCGTCGCGGCCAGTTGCCCGGTCACCATCGGGAAGGCATCGGCGGCCGCCGTGTCGACCAGGGTCGGCGGCGTGGCCGGCACCGGCAGACTCGGCGCGGCGTTGGCGTCGATGCGGTCGTTGGTCTGGCTGATCGCGGTGACGTAGGGGGTAGTGGCGTTGCCGGCGCCGTCCACGAGGACGATGTCGACCGGGACGTCCTGGTTCGCCGCCCGGTCGCCCGTGCGCCGACCGTCCGCGGTCACCGCGAAGGTTGCCGTGTAGGTGGTGGCGTTGACCTTGGTGAGGTTGCCCAGCGCGAAGCCGTCGACCGTGCTGCCCGCCCCCAGCGTGTAGGTGTCGCTGTCCGCCGCCACGGTGATCGTCGCCGTCACCGTGTCGCCGACCTTGGCCGGCTGGTCGGGGATGCTCACCGCGCTGATCGTCGGCGGCGTCGTGTCGGCGGCGGGCGTGAGGTTGGTGACGCCCGTTCCGGGGAGGCTGGCCGCGTCGTTGCCCAGCACGTCCTGCAGGGCGCTGGCATCGTCGCCGCCGCTCGGATCGGCATACGCCACCGTCACCGCCTGCCCATGCTGAACCGCCTGGGCCAGCGTGAGCGTGACCGTCTTGGCCAAGCCGTCCACCGCAACATTGGTGACCGAGAGGGCGCTGCCGCCGACCATGACCGTGAAGGCATTCGCCGCCGGCGCGTGGGCCGCATCCAGCGCCTCCGCGTAGGTCAGCACCAGCGACGCGCCCGTCACCGCCGCGCCGACGAAGGCCGGCGCCGTAGCGTCGATGCCGTCCTGGCCCTGAACGATGGCGGTGGTGTAGGCGGCGCTGGCATTGCCGGCCGTGTCGGTCAGCACGAGGTTCACCGGCAGGTCGGCGCCCACCGCCACGTCCTGGCCCGCCGCCACCGTGAAGCTCGCCGTGTAGGTGGTGGCGTTGACCCTGGTCAGGTTGCCGAGCGCGAAGCCGGCAACCGTGCTGCCGGCGCCCAGCGTGTAGGTGTCGCTGTCGCTTGCCACGGTGATCGTCGCCGTCACCGTGTCGCCGGCCTTCATCGGCTGGTCGGGGATGCTCACCGCGGTGATCGCCGGCGGCGTCGTGTCGGCGGGCGCGGTCACCGCGACAGCGCTGGACGGAAAGGAGCCGTTCCCTCCGGGATTGATGTCCTTGAGGCGCGTGGTGCCGGCTTCGGTCCCGTCCGTCACCCAGAGCTCGGGACCCGCGGTGCCATCATCGGCGGTGAACATGGCTCTGCCGTTGCCGAGCGCCGTGAAACCATAAGGAGCGGAGCCGCCTCCTCCGGCATAGATGTCCTTGAGGCGCGTGGTGCCGGCCTCGGTCCCGTCCGTCACCCAGACCTCGTTGCCCGCGGTGCCATCGCTGGCGCTGAACACGGCCTTGCCGTTGCCGAGCACCGTGAAATTGTCAGGAGCGGAGCCGGTCGCTCCGGGATTGATGTCCTTGACGCGCGAGGTGCCGGTTGCCGTTCCGTCCGTCACCCAGAGCTCGATACCCGTCGTGCCGTCATTGGCCCTGAACAGGACCTTGCCGTTGCCGAGCGCCGTGAAGCTGGAAGGAGTGGAGCCGATCGTTCCGGCTCTGATGTCCTTGACGCGCGTGGTGCCGCCCTCGGTCCCGTCCGTCACCCAGAGTTCGCTGTCCGTGGGGCCATCGCTGGCCCTGAACAGGGCCGTGCCGTTACCGAGCGCCATGAAATTGGCAGGAGAGGAGCCGCCCGGTCCGGATCGGATGTCCTTGACGCGGCTGGTGCCGGCCTCGCTCCCGTCCGTCACCCAGATCTCGTAACCCGTTGTGCCATCATCGGCGATGAACACGGCCTTGCCGTTCCCGAGCGCCATGAAATTGGCAGGAGCGGAGCCGCCCACTCCGGCTCTGATGTCCTTGACGCGGCTGGTGCCGGCCTCGCTCCCGTCCGTCACCCAGAGTTCGCTGCCCGCGGTGCCGTCAGAGGCGCTGAACACGGCCTTGCCGTTCCCGAGCGCCGTGAGATTGGAAGGAGAGGAGCTATCCGCTCCGGCAACGATGTCCTTGACGCGCGTGGTGCCGGTCTCGGTCCCATCCGTCACCCAGACCTCGTTGCCCGCGGTGCCATCATCGGCGATGAACACGGCCTTGCCGTTCCCGAGCGCCCTGAAACCATAAGGAGCGGAGTTGCCCGCTCCGGCATTGATGTCCTTGACGCGCGTGGTGCCGGCGGCCGTCCCATCGGTCACCCAGAGTTCGTTGCCCGCGGTGCCGTCATTGGCGCTGAACACGGCCTTGCCGGTCCCGAGCGCCGTGAGATCGGAAGGAGAGGAGCCGTTCGTTCCGGGATTGATGTCCTTGACGCGCGTGGTGCCGGCCTCGGTCCCGTCCGTCACCCAGAGTTCGTATCCCATGGTGCCATCATCGGCGCCGAACACGAATCTCTGAGGGGCCGCCTGGACCGTGAGGTTGGTGACGGCCGTGGCAGGCAGGCTGGCCGCATCGTTGCCGGACACGTCCTGCAGGGCGCTGACATCGTCGCCGCTGGTCGGATCGGCATACGCCACCGTCACCGCCTGCCCATGCTGCACCGCCTGGGCCAGCGTGAGCGTGACCGTCTTGCCCGGGCCGTCCACCGCAACATTGGTCACCGAGACGGCGCTGCCGCCGACCGTGACCGTGAAGGCATTCACCGCCGGGATGTTCGTGCCATCCAGCGCCTCCGCGTAGGTCAGCACCAGCGACGCACCCGTCACCGCTGCCGAGACATGGCTCGGCGGCGTGGCGTCGATGCCGTCCTGGCTCTGGGCGATGGCGGTGGTGTAGGCGGCGCTGGCATTGCCGGCCGTGTCGGTCAGCACCAAGTTCACCGGCAGGTCGCTGCCCGCCGCCACGTCCTGGCCGGCCGCCACCGTGAAGCTCGCCGTGTAGGTGGTGGCGTTGAC
The DNA here is from genome assembly GCF_046557895.1 of Methylobacterium oryzisoli. Classification (NCBI taxonomy): domain Bacteria; kingdom Pseudomonadati; phylum Pseudomonadota; class Alphaproteobacteria; order Hyphomicrobiales; family Methylobacteriaceae; genus Methylobacterium; species Methylobacterium oryzisoli. Next base: position 37,571 of record NZ_JBKIBX010000022.1, read on the forward strand.
CTTGATGAGGTTGCCCAGCCGCTCGGGTCGGCATACGCCACCGTCACCGCCTGACCATGTTGAACCGCCTGGGCCAGCGTGAGCGTGACCGTCTTGGCCAAGCCGTCCACCGCCACGCCGGTCACCGAGACCGCGCTGCCGCCGACCGTGACCGTGAAGGCATTCGCCGCCGGCGCGTGGGCGGCGTCCAGCGCCTCCGAGTAGGTCAGCACCAGCGACGCGCCCGTCACCGCCGCCGAGACATGGCTCGGCGGCGTGGCGTCGATGCCGTCCTGGCCCTGGACGATGGCGGTGGTGTAGGCGGCGCTCGAGTTGCCCGCCGTGTCGGTCAGCACGAGGTTCACCGGCAGGTCGGCGCCCGCCGCCACGTCCTGGCCGGCCGCCACCGTGAAGCCCGCCGTGTAGGTGGTGGCGTTGACCCTGGTCAGGTTGCCCAGCGCGAAGCCGGCGACCGTGCTGCCGGCGCCCAGCGTGTAGGTGTCGCTGTCGCTTGCCACGGTGATCGTCGCCGTCACCGTGTCGCCGGCCTTCATCGGCTGATTGGGGATGCTCACCGCGCTGATCACCGGCGGCGTCGTGTCGGCGGGCGCGGTCACCGCGACGGCAATGGACGGAGCGGAACCGGTCGTTCCGGGATTGATGTCCTTGAGGCGCGTGGTGCCGGCCTCGGTCCCGTCCGTCACCCAGAGCTCGGGACCCGCGGTGCCATCATCGGCGCTGAACAGGGCCTTGCCGTTGCCGAGCGCCGTGAACCTGACAGGCGCGGAGCCGTTCGCTCCAGAATTGATGTCCTTGACGCGGCTGGTGCCGGCCTCGGTTCCATCCGTCACCCAGAGTTCGCTGCCCGTGATGCCGTCATTGGCGTTGAACACGGCCTTGCCGTTGCCGAGCGCCGTGAAAATGGCAGCACCGGAACTGATCGCTCCGGCATAGATGTCCTTGACGCGGCTGGTGCCGGCCTCGGTTCCATCCGTCACCCAGAGTTCGCCACCCGTGGTGCCATCATCGGCTCTGAACAGGACCTTGCCGTTGCCGAGCGTCATGAAATTTGAAGGAAGGGAGCTGCCCGTTCCGGCTCTGATGTCCTTGACTCGCGTGGTGCCGGCTTCGGTCCCGTCAGTCACCCAGAGTTCATAACCCATGGTGACATCATTGGCGCTGAACACGGCCTTGCCGTTGCCGAGCGCCGTGAAACCGGTAGGATTGGAACCGGTCGTTCCGGCAACGATGTCCTTGACGCGGCTGGTGCCGGTCTCGGTCCCGTCCGTCACCCAGAGCTCGTTGCCCGCGGTGCCATCACTGGCGCTGAACAGGACCTTGCCGTTGCCGAGCGCCATGAAACCGGCAAGTCCGGAGCCGGTCACTCCGGGATTGATGTCCTTGACGCGTGAGGTGCCAGCCTCGGTCCCGTTCGTCACCCAGAGTTCGGCACCCGTGCTGGCGTCGGCGGCCCTGAACACGGCCTTGCCGTTGCCGAGCGCCGTGAAAGCCAAAGGAGTGGAGCCGCCCGCTCCGGGATTGATGTCCTTGACGCGTGTGGTGCCGTCCGCGGTCCCGTCCGTCACCCAGAGTTCGCTGCCCGTAGCGCCATCATTGGCGCTGAACACGGTCTGGCCGTTGCCGAGCGCCGTGAAATTGGCAGGACCGGAACTGGTCGCTCCGGCGTAGATGTCCTTGACGCGGCTGGTGCCGGCCGCAGTTCCGTCCGTCACCCAGAGCTCGTTGCCCGCGGTATCGCTCGCGCTGAACACGGCCTTGCCGTTGCCGAGCGCCGTGAAATTGGCGGCACCGGAGCCGTTCCCTCCGGGATTGATGTCCTTGAGGCGCGTGGTGCCGGCCTCGGTCCCGTCTGTCACCCAGAGTTCGGCACCCGTAGCGCCATCATTGGCGCTGAACACGAATCGCTGAGAAGCCGGTTGGCCCGTGAGGTTGGTGACGCCCGTGGCCGGGAGGCTGGCCGCGTCGGTGCCGGACGTGCCCTGCAGGGCGCTGGCGTCGTCGCCACCGGTCGGATCGGCATACGCCACCGTCACCGCCTGACCCTGGCTCACCGCCTGGGCCAGCGTGAGCGTGACGGTCTTGCCCGGGCCGTCCACCGCGACGCCGGTCACCGAGACGGCGTTGCCGCCGACCGTGACCGTGAAGGCCCCGGCCGCCGGCGCATGGGCCGCATCCAGCGCGGTGTCGTAGGTCAGCACCAGCGAGGTGCCGGTCACCGCTGCACCGACGAAGGCCGGCGCCACCGGACGGCTGATGGCGACGACGGTGCTGTGGTTGAAGTCGGCGACGTCGGAGCCGGCGGTTCCCTGGATGGCATCGACGTCGTTGCCGACCGTCGGATCGGTGTAGGTGAAGTCGACGATGTCGCCGGCGACCAAGATGAAGGATCCCAGCGTCAGGGTGACCGTCGTGGCGGCACCATCGACGGAGACGCCGGAGATCCCTACCGTCGTGCCGTTCACCTGCACGTTGAAGGCGTTGGGGAGAGGCGGATGGGCCTCGTCCAGCGGAAGGTCGAACAGGATGGTGACGGTGCTCTCACCGACATAGCCCATGGCCGAGGAATAGCCGGGGCTGGGGGCCAGCACCCCGCGGAAGGCGGGAATGGCGAATCCCGGTGTCGTGACGGAGCCGATGCGGGCCGCGAGCGTGAAATCGCCGCCCAGATGGGCCGCGCCGGTCAGGGTGACCGAGGCGGCGACATTGGCCTCCGCCAGGTCGGCGAAGGCGTCGAGCCACGCCGCGCCGGCCGGGCCCTTGGCCAGTTCGCAGCCGTAGAGCAGGATGTCGCCATCCGCCTTGAGCAACTGCCCCAGTCGGCGGATCTCGTCGGCACGGACGGCCAGCGCCGCCCGATCGAGCCTCACGCAGCCCAGCCGCAGGACGCCGGGGGTGGCGTGGCACAGGATGTGGACGGCGTCGTGCCCGGGCCGTCCCACGGCCCAGGCCGCGATCTGCGACAGCCCGTCCTGCCCTTCGTCGAGCAGCACGACCCGGGCGCGGTCCGACACGCCGCGCGCCAGGGCTTCCCAGCCGTCGACGGATTGGTCGATGAAGGCGACCTCGCGCCGGCCCGTCGCCACCCGGCGATCGGTCGATCGCGACGCGATGCGGATCTCGGCTTCACCCGAGCGCAGCGCGGGCTTGTGAGACGCTGCCCGCGCGCGATCGCCCGGAATCCGTCTGACGCTCTCGTCCGTGCCGCGGATCGATCGCAGGATGCCGCTCGGTCCGTCGAGCGCCTGCGCGAACGCTTCCTCGCCGTCGCGGCCTTCGATCCCTGTCACCGCGCTGCCGAAATACCCGCCCGCGCGACGATCCCGATCGGTGGACTGGACGAAGATTCTGGACGCGGTCATCGGCTCGTACCTGTTGATGAAGATCGTGCGAGGAGGCCCGCTGCATCGATGGCAGCGGCGTCAGGGATGACAGCGCCGGCCGATGCTTCGGCCGAGGCGCCGGCGGCGGCGGGATGACCTCGCCGCGCGTTTCCGAATGAGGCCGGGGGCGGGAGGCCGAGCACTCTGCAGTCGCGGTGGGAATGGCCGTGCGGCCCCGGCAGCGGCCCTGCCGTCACCGCCACGATTCACCGCAGCAGTGCCGATGCCCCGCCGTCGTTCGCGACGCGGAGCGCGCAGCTGCCATCGCGGCTCACGGCCGCGATCGTCGCCGCGACAGAGTACCGCCCAGGGCGACACGCTTGCGCGCGGTCGACGCGCCGACCGTTCGGCTCGCATCTCCGATCATGCCGGTGCCGTTCAGAGATGGCTCGGGCTTCGCACTGCCCTTGAGGCGTGCTGCCGTCGACCTCGTCTCGTATCCGCTCATCGCCTGCGACTGCCCCGATCGCTTCCCCAACCCGCCATTCGCGAAGCGTGCATGGGAAGTCTATCTATGTGGGTAGACTAGGCCCAAATGGTTAACAGATCGTTAATCGTAGCGGTTTTGACGCACATTGCCGCAGATGACCACGAGTGTAAAAATCGCAAGGATTTCAGAATGCCGACCGGGAGTCGTTGCACGAGTGACACCGATGATCGCAATCGCATGCAGCACTCACAGATTCCGAATGACAGGATCGCAACCTTGGGGCAGAGCAGCCCGGAGTTGGACGGGGCTTCACCCTCTGCGCTGACGTCGTCGCCGATGGGCCGGCGAAACGATGAGGCAGGACGATCAGCGCGGCGGAACCGCGTCTGTCGGTTCACTCGGCCGGCGATCCATCACGGATGCCGGCGGAGGCCTGGCCCGATCAACGCGACGGCCGCCCGGAGACCGATCGGCGTCCGTCGTCCGGCCGCCCCCGCTCGCGACCTCGTCCCTTCACGTCCGAGATGCTGCGTCGCAGCCTCGTGGGTGGGTTTTGGAGAGCGCGGAGACGTCCGGTTCCCTCGTTCGGGGCCGGACACCAGCGCGGCAACCCGGCCCTGCCGGTCGGCACGATGCCGGAGGGGCGCAGCGAGACGGCCGCTCAGCGCCCCGAGAGGGCGCGGCCCGGCTCGCGGGCGAGGTCGACGGTGGCGCCCGCCGTGTCGCTGAGGCCCTGGCCGAGGTTCTGGAGGTGGTCGCCGAAGGAGTCGCGGCTCCGGGGATCCATCACGGCGACCGGCGCCGAGACCGCGAGGCCCGCCGCGGTGCCCACGGTGGCGGCCGCGCCGGTGGTCATCTGCACGATGCGTTCGCCGAGGCCGACCCGCGCGTCGGTTATCGTCTGGCCCTGCGCGAGGCGGGTGCCGAGCACTTGGACCAGTTGCGGGCTTGACGCGAACTTGCCGTGGTTGAGCGCATCGCCCGAGCGCAGGGCGGTGAGGTTGAGGACCGTGATGTTCTCGCGGGCGAGTTCGCTGCGGTAGGGCTCCGCCTCGGGATCGATGGCGCCGAGCCGCGCCGTGCCGTTGCCCCAGACGAGGCGCGAGGCGGCGAGCGCCTTGTCGTCCTGCGACACGAACAGGCTGAGATGCGGCCGGTTCGGCCCCATATCGCGAAACGCCTCGCGGGCGAGGTCCATGTCCACGTCGGGGGCGGCCAGCACGACGTTGCGGATCTTGGGCAGCACGCGGCCGTCGCGGATCGCCATCTGGCGCAGGGATTCGAGCACCAGCCAGTTGCCCATCGAGTGGGCGAGCACCGTGACCTCGCCGACCTCCGGGTTCTGCGCGAGGCGCCGCAGCACCGCCTCCAGGGCGTTGCGCGAGTAGTTGGTGCTCTCCCGGTCGTAGCCGTAGGCCAGCACGCTCCCGCGCGAGGGCCACGTGAACAGCACCGGCGTCACCGCGGCACGGGTGTCGTGGACGATCTGGGCGAAGCGGAAGACCGCGTCCTCGAAGCGGTTGTTGAAGCCGTGCACGAAGACGAGCACCGGCCGCTGGGCGCCGCGCCCGCCCCGGCGCAGGCGCTCGCTCGCCTCCAGCCGGTCGAGGGGTGCGGTCTTGAGGGCCACGAAATCCGTGGCGGGGTTGCCCGGCAGGGATCGGGGCCATTGCACGCTGCCGGGCTCGCGCACGGCGTCCGGCGGAATCGAGACCGCGATGTCGGTGAAGGAGAGGCCGGCGCGCTCCCCCGAATACAGTTCGCCCGGATCGGCGGCGCTCTTGCGGGTCGTGGCGACCAGCATCTCGACGCGGCTCGTCCCCGGTGCGGTGGCGGCGACGGGGAGCAGCACCCCGCGGGGCGTGCCGGCGCAGGCCGAGAGCCATCCCGCGACGAGGAGGAGCGCCCCACCGCGCCCCGCGCGACCGAACCGTGACCAGACCGCCATGCCGCCCTTCGCCCTCCCGACCCGACGAGGGGGAAGCCCTGCGGATGCGGCACGAATGGGGCGCCGCGGCGGGAGCCGCCGGCTTCCCGGCCGGCTGTGGCGCCGCCGCCGCTTGTCGCAGGCCCCGGGCTCGGTCTAAGCAGGCGCCCGCGGGCCAGCGGTCCGCCGCATCCCTCCAGACGCGTTTCCGGTCTCCTCGGCGAGGCGTCGCCCGCCGCCCTCCCCCGCGTCCGATGGCCCCGCCGCTTCCGCTCTCCATCTTCATCATCGCCAAGAACGAGGCCGACCGGATCGGGGCCACGATCGAGGCCGTGCGGGACCTCGGCGACGACGTGATCGTGGTCGATTCGGGCTCGACGGACGGCACCCAGGAGCTCGCCGCCTCGCTCGGCGCACGCGTGGTGCACAATCCCTGGCCGGGCTACGGGCCGCAGAAGCGCTTCGCCGAGGACCTCTGCCGCCACGTCTGGATGCTGAACGTCGACGCCGACGAGGTGGTGCCCCCCGACCTCGCGGCCGAGATCCGCGGCCTCTTCGCGGGCGGCGAGCCACCCTGCCCGGCCTACCGGCTCGGCATCGCCGAGATCTTCCCCGGCGAGACGCGCCCCCACCCCTGGGCCTACACGCTCTGGCCGGTGCGACTCTACCGCCGCGACCGCGGGCGCTACTCGCCCTCGCCGGTGCACGACCGGGTCGACCTCGCCCCCGGCACGCCGACGCGCCGCCTCAGGGGCGTGATCCACCACTTCTCGGTGCGCTCGCTCGGCGACCAGCTCGACAAGCTCAACCGCTATTCCGACCAGCAGGCGGACGACCTCGCGGCCCGCGGCGTCGCCATCCCGACCTGGCGCGTCTTCGTCGAACTGCCGGCGAACTTCCTCAAGGCGTATATCGGCCGCCGCCACTTCGCGCGCGGCGTCTACGGCTTCCTCACGGCGATGAACTACGCCATCTCGCGCCATCTGCGGGTCGCCAAGCACTACGAGCGCCGCGTCAACGGCGGTCGCCGCCCCGGCCGGTGACGGCGGTCGCCGCCCCTGCCGGTACGGCGGTCGCCGCCCCGGTAGGCCCGGTCGAATCACCTCGCGCGAGCGCCGCGCTCACGGGGCTCGCAAAGCGAGCTCACACGCCGAGATGACGGGCGATTGATCGCCTGCGCGATGACCTTCAGTATGCTGATGATACCAGTGCCGCCAGGGCGGCGGCCGGGAGGGATCCGGCATGTACGCGGATCGACACAATTAAGGCTGGAACTTTACTTTTGTGAAGGCGGAGCGACCAGCACGGCGGCACTGTCCGAGCGTTGGCGCAGCCCTCAGGCCGCATTCTCAATCGATCCGAACTTCGAATCGGTGGAGAAGAAGGCCGGGGATGCTTCCGAGGCCCCAAGTCGACGTCTGGCCCTGCCGCCCCCCGGTTGGCAGGGCCTTTTTTGTGGTCGGTCTTTGAGCGATGCGCCGCGGCGTGGGCCTCTCCGATCGGACGTGCGCGGTCCGGCACTCGTTTGCGACACGACGGCGCCTTGACCGACGCGGCGGGCCGGACCGATCCTCGGGCCCTGCCGCTCTCGGCCCATGCCAATCTAGGTCCATGAGGATCGCGCCGTGGAGGAGTCCCGGGAGGATTTTCGCGCCGAACTGCGCCGTCAGGTGCGGGCCGGCGACATCGCCACCGGCGAGGCGGCGAGCGCCTGCCTGCCGGGCCTGCTGCGCCGGCTCGCCCATCACGAGCGACAGGCCACCCGCGCCGCGCCTCTGCTGCGCCTCTATCACCGCTGGCGGCGCCATCGCCTGCGCCTGCAGGTGGCCGATGCCCGCTGGCACATCGACCAGGGGCGCGCCGCGCGGATGGGCGACCTGCTCGGGCGCTCCTGAGGGCGGCGCGGACGGGCTTGTCCCGCGACGAGGCCCCGCCGCGGCGGGGCCTCCGGGACTGCGCCCGCGCGGCCGTTCCGTCCTACTGCTGGGTCTTCAGGTAGGCGACCAGGTCCTGGATCTTCTTGTCGTCCTTGAGGCCGGCATAGATCATCTTGTTGCCGGCCACCTTGCCCTTCGGGTCCTTGATGTAGTCCGAGAAGGTGGCGTCGTCCCAGGTCAGGCCCGAGTTCTTCATCGCCGCCGAGTAGTTGTAGCCCTCGTGGGTGCCGGCCTTGCGGCCGATGACGGCCTTGAGGTCCGGGCCGACGCCGTTCTTGCCGAAGGCATGGCAGGCTTTGCAGGCGGCGAACACCTTCTCACCGGCCGCGGCGTCCTGCGCCTGTGCGGCGGCGGGCGCGAGCGCCATGAGGGCGGCACCGAGGATGAAGTGACGCATGAGGTTCCCTCCGATAGGCCACGTTCGACGGCCAGGCTGGGATATGGCCCAGCTCTAGAACTGGTAAAGCTAAAAAACGCGGCCGGACGCTCCCGGATGCGTGCGGCGAAAAGAAGCTGCGCGGCGCGCCGAATCAATCGGACGAAAGTGCATGCTGCGGCAAGGCGTTGCGCCCGGCGGCCGTGCATCCGCCGGTCCGCCGGGTTATAACGGCTCCAAGAACCTTTGAGTCAGGCCCCGCGGGGACCTGCCTGCCGACGACCCGTCGTGACGCCAGAGACCGTGCCATGTCGATTGCCTTTCCGTCCCCGGATCCGGATATCCTCGCGCGGCGCGAGGCGATCATCGCGGGCCTCGCCCCGCTCGTGGCCCCGGAGGCCCTGGTGACCAGCGAGGACGAGCGGCGCGCCTTCGAGACGGACGGGCTCACCGCCTACCGCAAGATGCCGCTCGCCGTGGTGCTTCCCTCGACCACCCAGGAGGTGGCCGCGGTCATGCGCTACTGCCACCAGCAGGGCGTGCGGGTGGTGCCGCGCGGGGCCGGGACCTCGCTCGCGGGCGGCGCGATCGCCCAGGAGGACGCGGTCATCCTCGGCGTCGCCAAGATGAACCAAGTGCTGTCGCTCGACTTCGCCAACCGCACCGCCCGGGTGCAGGCCGGCATCACCAACCTCGCCATCAGCGCGGCGGTGGCGCACGAGGGCTTCTTCTACGCCCCCGACCCGTCGAGCCAGCTCGCCTGCACCATCGCGGGGAACATCGCGATGAATTCCGGCGGCGCGCACTGCCTGAAGTATGGCGTCACCACCAACAACCTCATGGGCGTCACGCTGGTGCTGGTCGACGGCACGGTGGTGGAGGTCGGCGGCGAGCACCTCGACAGCGGCGGCTACGACCTGCTCGGCCTGATCTGCGGCTCGGAGGGGCAGCTCGGCGTCGTCACCGAGGCGACCGTGCGCATCCTGCGCGCCGCCGAGGGCGCGCGCCCGGCCCTGATGGGCTTCGGCTCGGTGGAGGATGCGGGCGCCTGCACGGCGGCGATCATCGGGGCGGGCATCATCCCGGTGGCGATCGAGTACATGGACCGCGAGGCCATCACGATCTGCGAGGCCTTCGCCAAGGCCGGCTACCCGCTCGACGCGGAGGCGATGCTGATCATCGAGGTCGAGGGCTCGCCCGAGGAATGCGACGCGATGCTGGCGCGCATCGTCGAGATCGCCAAGCCCTTCAACCCGACCAGCCTGAAGGTGTCGCAGTCGGAGGCCGAGAGCGCCGCGATCTGGAAGGGCCGCAAGTCCGCCTTCGGCGCGACGGGCCGCATCTCCGACTACATCTGCATGGACGGCACGATCCCGACCGGCCAGCTCTCCCACGTGCTGGAGCGCATCGGCGCGATCACCCGCCAGTACGGCCTGCGCTGCGCCAACGTCTTCCACGCGGGCGACGGCAACCTGCATCCCCTGATCCTGTTCGACATCAACACGCCCGGCGAGATGGAGAAGGCCGAGGCCGCGGGCGAGGACATGCTCAAGCTCTGCGTCGAGGTGGGCGGCTGCCTCACGGGCGAGCACGGCGTCGGCATCGAGAAGCGCGACCTGATGACGGTGCAGTACGCGCCCGAAGACCTCGCCCAGCAGATGCGGGTGCGGGCGGTGTTCGACCCGGCCTGGCTGATGAACCCCGCAAAGGTCTTTCCGCTGGAGGGCCGCATCGCGGCCTGATCCGCCCGCCGGACGCTTCCGCCGGGGAGCCGGTCAGGCCCGAAGGCTGGTCATCGGGTTCAGGGCGGCGGGCAGGTCCGGGAAGGTGCGCGTTCCCTTGCCCATCCAGAGATCCGCCACGGCGCCGATGTCGATCACCACGGCGCCGGAGCGCTTCAGCGCGGCGCCGTAGATCTTGCCGAGCAGGCCGGCGGCCACGAGCCAGACCTCGCCGCGGCGGTCGCCCTGGGCCAGCTGCGCACAGATCTCGTCGTAGCGGTCCGGCCAGTGCCGGCCCGCCGCGGCGTCGGCCCCGAGGGCGCCGGCGTGGATCTGCTCCCCCGGGATCTTGATCAGCTCGACCCGGCCGAGGCCGTGATGGCGCTGCAGCGCCGGGGCCAGCTCGCGGTGGCAGGTGATGAGGCCGACGACGGGGCGGTCCTGCAGGATGCGCCCGAGCGCCCCGCTGAGCGCGAGGTCGTAATGCACCGTGAGCTCGCGCACCGCGATGCTGCGCGCCCGCACGGGATCCGCCTCAGCCATGGCCAGCGCCTTGCGCAGGGTGTTGACCACCCAGGTGATGCCGCGGCGCGAGACCGTGCCGTACTCGTGCGCGATGGCGGCGTCGCTGAAGGCGCCGATGCAGTCGGCCTCCTCGATCGCCGCGTTGAAGGCGTCGGCGGCCCGGGCGAAGCGCGGATCGTCCACGAGCGCGGGGTCGCGAAACCAGAAATCGAGCATCTCCCGGCGGTTGGTGCGGTAGATGCCGTGGAACTCCGCCTCGTCCTCGGCCGAGAGCCGCAGGTAGGCGCCCTCCCCGTCTCCCATCCGGACCAGGAAGTAGGGCCGCCGCTCGGCCAGGGCCGCCAGGATGTCGGCCTCGATCTCGGGCAGAGAGGCGGTGCGGAAGCGGGCGCGCAGCTCGGCCAGCATCCGGCGGGCCTCGGCGGCCGGGTAGCGCTCCAGCAGGGCCACGAATTGCAGCGCGTGCGCCGCCGCCTCGTCCGCGGCCGGATCGCCCGCCTCCCGGATCAGTGCCCGCGCCTCCCCGAACCGGCCGATGCCGGCGTAGAGGATCGCGGCCGGAAGGGCCTGCCCCGGGCCGAGCCCGTCCTCCCCCCGCGCGGCGTCGAGGAGGTCGACCGCCTCCGGCAGCCGGCCGCCCGCCGCCAGCAGGGTGATCAGGGCGTGCCGGGCGAGCGATCGGACCTCCGGGAGGCCGAGGCAGGCCCGCAGCACCGCCTCCGCCGCGCCCGCTTGGCCCGCCGCCTGAAGGGCGTGGCCGACGCGGACCGGCAGGAGGGGATTGCGGGCGCGCCGGCTCCGCTCCACGAGGTCCGCCGCGTCCGCCTGCGGATCGCCCGCCAGGATCGCGGCCGCGCAGGCCTCGACCGCGCTCTGGGGCGTGAACATGCCCGGATGCGAGTGCGGATCGACGAGGCAGCCGCGGTTGAGGCGCAGCGCCAGCTTGGCGATGTCGGGGTCCTGCGCCGGCAGGTCGGCGTCGAGCGCGAACCCCCAGGCCTCGCCGCCGGGCGCCACGCCCGCGAGGTCCGGGCGGACCACCTGCCGGACCCGCACCGGCACGGCGGCGCCGTCGTAGGTGAGGCGCGGCCGGAGGTGGTTCGCCCAGCCCTCGATGCGCAGGCGCGAGCCGGACAGCTCCACCGCGTCGAGGTGGCCGAGGTAGTGCGGCGCGAGCCCGATCCGGCGCAGGGCCGCGCGCAGGCGCCCGATCACCGGATCGCCCCGGGGCGGCGGACGGGCAGGATCTCGGGCAGGATTCTGGGAACGGCGCGTCTCACGGCCGGAGTGATCCCCCTCCCGGCGGCGCCCGTCAAGATTGCGCCCCGCGGGGGAGCGCGGACATTTTGCGGGTCGCTCGCCCGGGCCGCGGCCTCTACAACCGGGGGTGCCGACCCTCGTCCGCGGCCCGGAGACCCCCGTGCACGCCCGCACCCCCGCCAGCCCGCCGCCCGCCCGCTTCAATGGCGCCCGCTACTGCCTGGAGGCGAATGCCCGCGCCCGCCCCGACAAGCCGGCCCTGATCCTCGTCGGGGACGGCGACCGGGCGGAGGTGCTGACCTTCGGCGAGGTCGACCGGGCGGTGCGGGCGGTGGCGGCGGGCCTCATCGACCTCGGCCTGGCGCCGGGCAGCCGGGTGATGATCCGCATGGGCAACGACGCGGATTACGCCATCGTCTACTTCGCGGCGCTGGCCGCGGGGCTCGTGGCGCAGCCCTCCTCGCCCCAGCTCACCGCGGCCGAGGCCGCCTTCCTGCTGCAGGATTCGGGCGCCGCCGCCGTGGTGGCGGCCGAGGAGTGCCCGCTCGATCCGGAGGCCTGCCGCGGGCGGATCGTGCTGCGTCCCGCCGACGTGGCGCGCCTCAAGGCCGGGACGGCCCTGCCGGCCTACGCCGACACGGCCGCCGACGATCCGGCCCATCTCATCTACACCTCCGGCACGACGAGCCGGCCGAAGGGCGTGCTGCACGCCCACCGGGCGCTCTGGGGCCGGCGCCCGATGCACGACCACTGGCTCGGCCTGACCGAGAGCGACGTGGTGCTGCACGCCGGGACCATGAATTGGACCTACACGCTCGGCGTCGGCATGCAGGACCCCTGGGTGCGGGGGGCCACGACGGTGCTCTACACCGGGCAGCGCGATCCGGCGGTCTGGCCGGCGCTGATCGCCCGCTACCGCGCGACGCTGTTCGCGGCGGTGCCGAGCCTCTACCGGCAGATCCTGAAGTACGCCGACCTCAACGCCCACGACCTCACCAGCCTGCGCCACGGCATCACGGCCGGCGAGGCGCTCTCGCCCCACCTCCTCGCCGAGTGGACCGGGGCGACCGGCAAGCCCCTCTACGAGGCGCTGGGGATGAGCGAGGTCTCGACCTACATCTCGACCGGCCCGACCGTGCCGGTGAAGCCCGGCTCGCCCGGACGGCCCCAGCCGGGCCGGTGGGTGGCGATTCTGCCGCCGGAGGGCGCGCCCGTGCCGCTGCCCGCGGGCGAGCCGGGGCTGCTCGCCGTCCACCGCTCCGATCCCGGGCTGATGCTCGGCTACTGGAACCGCCCCGACGAGGAGGCGGCGGTGATGCGCGGCGAGTGGTTCACGGGCGGCGACATCGCCCGGTTGGACGAGGACGGCTACGTCTGGTTCGAGGGCCGCAACGACGACGTGATGAACGCCTTCGGCTACCGCGTCTCGCCGAACGAGGTCGAGGCGGTGCTGGTCACCCATCCGGACGTGCAGGAGGCCGCCGTGGCCGAGCGCGCGGTGCGGGCGGACGTGCGGGTCATCGCCGCCTACGTGGTGCCCAAGCCCGAGTCCGCGCCGAGCCGCGAGGCCCTGCTGGCGTGGTGCCAGGAGCACTTGGCCGGCTACAAATGCCCCCGCGAGATCGTTTTCTTGGAGACGCTGCCGCGCACGCCGAACGGGAAGGTGCAGCGCAAGCGGCTCGCGGCGGCGGCCGAGGGCGGTTGAAGCGGGCGCGGGTTCTGCGATGCTGCCCGCGCTCCATGTGGACCCGATCGCACCTGCTCAGTGACTCCGTGGAGACCCGTTTCCCGTGAAGCTCTTCATCGCCTCCCTCGCGACCGAGACCAACACCTTCGCGCCGCTGCCGACCGGGCGCACCGCCTTCCTGGCCGACTTCGCCCGCCGCGACGGCAGCCGCAATCCGGTCCGGCTGAGCAATGTCGGGCTGGTCGAGTGGCGGCGCATGGCCGAGGCCGACGGCCACGCGGTGATCGAGAGCCTGTCGACCTTCGCGCAGCCCGGCGGGATCACGCTCGGGGGCGTCTACGAGGAGTTGCGCGACGCGTTGCTGGCGGACCTGCGCGAGGCCGGGCCGGTCGACGCGGTGCTGCTGTTCATGCACGGGGCGATGGTGGCCGAGGGCTACGACGATTGCGAAGGCGACACCCTCGCGCGGGTGCGCGCGATCGTCGGGCCGGACGTGCCGGTCGGGGTCGAACTCGACCTGCACTGCCACCTCACCGAGACGATGCGGGAGGCCGCCGACGTCATCGTCATCTACAAGGAATACCCGCACACCGACATGGCGGAGCGCGCCCGCGACCTCTACCGGCTGGTGATCGGCACGGCGGAGGGGCGCCTCCGGCCGGTGATGGCCTATCACGATTGCCGGATGGTCGGCCTCTGGCGCACCAGCGATCCGCCCGTGCGCCGCTTCGTCGACCGCATGAGCGCGCATGAGGGACGGGACGGCATCCTGTCGGTCTCGTTCGGCCACGGTTTTCCCTGGGCCGACGTGCCGGACGTCGGCGCCAAGATGCTGGTCGTGGCGGACCGGGACGAGGCGGCGGCGCGCGCCCTCGCGCGCGACCTCGCTGGTGCCGTCTGGGCGATGCGGGAGGAGGCGCAGACGCGCTACGATTCCATCGATGCGGCGATCGACCGGGCCCTCGCCTCCACGGACCCGCGCCCGATGGTGCTCGCCGACGTCGCCGACAATTCCGGGGCGGGCGCGCCCGCCGACAACACCGCGATCCTGCAGCGCCTCGTCGCGCGCGGCGTGCGGGGCGTGGCGAGCGGGCTCTACTGGGATCCCGGCGCGGTCGGCATCTGCCGCGAGGCGGGCGTGGGCGCGACCTTCGCCCTGCGGATCGGCGGCAAGTGCGGCGTGACCTCCGGGGATCCGGTCGACCTGCGCATCACGGTGCGAGGTCTGCGCGACGCGCACAGCCAGGGGGGCATGAGCGGGGAGCGGGCCGAGCTCGGCGCCAGCGCCTGGGTGGAGGCGGACGGCATCCACCTCGTGCTCACCAGCCTGCGCCGCCAGCCCTTCGCCCCGGACGCCTTCACGGATCTCGGCCTGACGCTCCACGACAAGCGCCTCGTGGTGGTGAAGTCGATGCAGCATTTCCACGCCGGCTTCGCGCCGATCGCCAGCGAGGTGCGCTACGTCTCCGCCCCCGGCGCGGTGCCGCCGGACTTCGCCGCCCTGCCCTACACCAAGAAGGCCAGCCCGTGGTGGCCCCGCGACCCCAACCCCTTCCGGGAGACCGCATGAACCCCAACGCCCTGCCCCTCGACGCCGACGCGATGCTGGCGTCCCTGCGCCCATGGATCGAGTGCGAGAGCCCGACCCACGACGCCGCCGCGGTCAACCGCATGATGGCGCTGGCGGCGCGCGACCTCGCGGTGGCGGGGGCGAGCGTCGAGATCATCCCGGGGCGGATGGGGCTCGGCGATTGCGTGCGCGCCCGCTTCCCGCATCCGCGCCGGGACGAGCCCGGCATCCTCGTGCTCGGGCACATGGACACCGTGCATCCGGTCGGCACGCTCCAGGCCCTTCCCTGGCGGCGCGAGGGGAGCCGGGTCTACGGCCCCGGCATCCTCGACATGAAGGGCGGCAACCTGCTGGCCTTCGAGGCGATCCGGGCGCTCTGGCGTGCCGGTGTCGCCACGCCGCTGCCGGTGACCGTGCTGTTCACGAGCGACGAGGAGATCGGCAGCCCGGCGACCCGCGACCTGATCGAGGCGGAGGCGGCGCGCCACCGCTACATCCTCGTGCCGGAGCCCGGCCACGAGGACAACGGCGTTGTGACGGGACGCTACGCCATCGCCCGCTTCAACCTGGAGGCGGTGGGACGCCCGAGCCACGCGGGCGCCCGCCTGGGGGACGGCCGCTCGGCCGTGCGGACGATGGCCCGCCAGATCCTGGCCATCGAGGCGATGTCGGGCGAGGATTGCACCTTCAGCGTCGGCGTCGTGCAGGGCGGGCAGTGGGTGAACTGCGTGCCCACCCATTGCCGCGGCGAGGCGCTGAGCATGGCCAAGCGCCAGGAGGATCTCGACCGGGGCGTGGCCCGGATGCTCGCCCTGTCGGGCAGCCAGGACGACGTGACCTTCACGGTGACGCGCGGCGTCACGCGCCCGGTCTGGGAGCCCGACGCCGCCACGCTCGCCGTCTACGAGACCGCCCGCGGCCTCGCCGAGCGGCTGGGCCTCTCCCTGCCCCATCGCAGCGCGGGCGGCGGCTCGGACGGCAACTTCACCGGCGCGCGCGGCCTGCCCACCCTCGACGGCCTCGGCGCGATCGGGCGCGGCTACCACACGCTGGAGGAGCATATCGAAGTGGACAGCCTCGTCACCCGCGGACGGCTCTTCGCCGGGCTGCTGGCGACGCTGGCCTGAGGTGCCTCACACCTCGCAGCGCAGCCCCAGCGCGTCCAGGCCCTCGTCCAGCAGGTCGCCGACGTTCGGGATGCCGAGCAGGTACGCGGCCGTGTCGGTTCCGGCCGCCTCGCGCTCGCGGGCGAGCCGGACGGCATCGGCGAACTCTTCCGGCTCCATGTCGCCGCGGCCGAGATAGACGAGCGCCACGAGCTCCGCCCGCTCGTCGTCGTTCAGGCCGGCGATCACCTCGCGCAGCTCCTCCTCGGTCGCATCGTCCGGATCCTCGATGAGGACGTCGCGGGCGCCGTCGTCGATCGGGTTCGAGCCCGAATCCGCGTCGGTCGGGCCTTCCTTCACGTCGAGCGCCCGCACCCGCAGGATGAATTCACAGACCTTCTCGACGGCGATGTCCATGCGTATCTCCTGCCTCGCCAGGGCCGCGCTCCGGCGCCCTCGTGGTCTTCAACCCGCGAGGCGCGGGGCGGGTCCCATCCAGCCCGGTGCCGCTCGCCAGCGGCGCCCTCTCCCGGTGAGGTTCCGATGCTCGTCTCCGCCGCCGTCGCGGCCCTGCGGCAGGTCCTGTCCCCGCCCCTGCGGCGCATCCTGTGGAAGTCGCTCGGCCTGACCGTCGGGCTCCTCGTGCTGGTGTGGTTCGCGCTCACCCGCCTGATCAACGCCTTCCTGATCGGCCACCCGATCTCGGCGCAGTACCCGATCCTCGACAGCGTCGCGTTCTTCCTGGCGGGGGCCGGCCTGTTCGTGGCGCTGGCCTACATCCTGCCGGCCGTCTCGATCCTGGTGGCGGGGTACTTCCTCGACGACGCGGCGGAGATCGTCGAGCGTACCGACTACCCGAACGAGGTGCCGGGCCGCGCCCTGCCGCTCGCTCAGGCGATGTTCTATGCGCTGCGCTTCGCCGGCCTCGCGCTGCTCGTGAACCTCGTGGCGCTCGCCCTGTTCTTCGTGCCGGGCGTCAACCTGATCGCCTTCTTCGGCGCCAACACCTACCTGCTCGGCCGCGAGTATTTCGAGATGGCCGCGGCACGCTTCCGGCCGCTGCCGGAGGCCGGTGCCATGCGCCGCCACCACGCGCCGACGGTGCTGGCCGCGGGCGCGCTCCTTGCCGGGCTGATGGTGGTGCCGGTGCTGAACCTGCTCACACCGCTCTTCGGCATCGCCCTCATGGTGCACGTCCACAAGGGCCTGAGCCGCGAGCGGCTGCTCGCGCCGCCCGCCGCGCGCCCGCCGCTGCGCTGAGGCTCGGCATCACTTCGCCGGCCTGATCGGCCGGTGCCGAAGCAATTGCCGGCTCGGCGGCGGAAATGATGCGACACCAAGAGCCTTGAGCAGAATTGCCCCGTGCAATTCTGCTCAGCGCATGCCGGGGGCCTGGCCCGCGCCGGCGCCCTTCTGGCCCACCGCCGGGCCGCCCGCATCCTGCGGGTGATGGGCCGAGCCCGGGCCCATCGGCTCGGGGGCGAGGAGGTCGGGAATCCGGGCCATCTCGGGCGTGCCCCGGCCGGTGGTGAACTGCCCCGCCTTGCGGAAGCGCCAGAGATAGCCCGGCACCACGGCCTCCACGGCGGTCGGGGCGATGCCGAACGCGTCGAGGGTGCGTCCCTCGGCCTTGGCCGCCTCCGAGACCACGTTGTCGTGCTCCAAGAGCAGCACCTGATCGCGGGTGAGCTTGAGGCTGTCGGGCAGGAGGCCGAGGGTGAGCGTGTCGGCGATCTCGAGCGCCCGCGCCTGGAGCCGCGCGGCCGGCCCCGGCAGCGGCAGGACGAGGCGGCGGCGCATGATGACGTCGAGGGTGTACTCGACGAGGCGCTTCAGGGTCAGAATCTCCGGCCCGCCGAGTTCGTAGGTCGTGCCGGGCTTGGCCTTGCCGTCCACCGCGAGCGCCACGGCCTCGGCGACGTCGCCGACGAAGACCGGCTGCATGCGCGTGTCCGCCCCGGCGATCGGCAGGACCGGCAGCGCGCGGGCGAGGCTCGCGAAGCGGTTGAAGAAGCTGTCGCCCGTCCCGAAGATGATGGAGGGCCGGAAGATCACCGCCTCGGGCCGCGCGGCGAGCACGCCCGCCTCGCCCTGCGCCTTCGAGCTGGCGTAGTGGGAGGGCGAGGCCGCGTCCGCCCCGAGCGCCGAGACGTGGACCACCCGGGCGCCGATGGCGGCGGCCGCGCGCGCGACCTCGGCCGCGCCCTCCGCCTGAAGGCGGTGGAAGCGCTGGCTGCCGCTCTCCTGCAGGATGCCGACGAGGTTGACGACCACGTCCGCGTGCTCGACCGCCCGGGCGATGGAGGCGCGGTCGCGCAGGTTGGCCTGCACGGCCACGATCTGCCCGACGCGGCCGAGCGGCTGGAGGAAGAGCGCGAGGTCGGGCCGGCGCGCCGCGACGCGGATGCGGTAGCCGCGCTTGGCCAGGGCCCGCACCACGTGCCGCCCGAGGAAGCCCGAGCCTCCGAACACGGTCACGAGCTGCGAGGCGGGGCGGGTCGGGCCGACGGAGTCGAGGCCGGGCATGGTCGGGATCCTGTGCGGAACGGGCTCCCGGCTCCTTAGTCGAGGCCGCCGGGGCTGTGAAGCGCCGAGCGGCCCTCCGCGCTCACAGGCGCGGCGTGCGGGCGAAATCCCGGCCGTCGATCAGGATCGCGTCGAGGGCGGCGGTGCCGTCCTGGCTCACCCGCGCGCGGACGCGGATGCGGCCCCGGTCGAGCGTGTCGAGGTTGGCCGGCACGCCCTGCGGACCGTACCAGCGCTCGATGCCGTAGGCGATCGTGCCCGAGAAGCAGAGGTCGTGCGCACAGGCGCCCGGCTTGCCCTCGCCCCGCCGCGTCAGAGTGCCGAACCGGACCGTGCCGCGCAGCACCACGCCGTCGCCCGCCGGCTTGGCCAGCGCGATCGACGCCGCGTGATGGAGGCCGTCCGGCCCGGGGCGGAGCGTGACCTGAACGGGCGTGCCGGGCGTCAGGCGGCAATCGCCGCCCGCCAGATCGCAGCCGGCTCGGGCGCCCGCGAGATCCGGCGCGGCCGGCAGCCCCGCCGGCTGCCCCACCTCGTAGCCCAGGATGCTGTATTCGCCTCGAAACAGGTCGCGCGGGTCCTGCGTGGCGGTGGCGAGCAGCACCGGGCTGCCCGAGGCGAGCCGGCGTGACTGATCGAGGGCGATCTGGACCGGGGGCGCAGCCTGCACGAGGAAGACCAGCGCGAAGGCCGCGAGCGTGCCGCGGCGGCCCGCCCGGAGAAGTGAGAGACCGATCATGGCGTTTCCGCTGCGAGACGGCGCTGCACGCGCAGGCTGAGACCGATGGCCAGCGCCGTGAGGCCGCCGGCGATGAGGAGCTGGAGCGAGATCCCGATGAGGTCGCCGCTCAGCATCAGGAGCGCCACGATCACGACCCCGCCGGCGGCGAGCGCGCCGCCGTAGAGGCTCCGGCGCTCGTCGAGCTGGGCCGCCACCGCCACGCCGAGGATCGGCACCAGCGCCCGCCACACCGTCGCGGTGTCCGCCTTCCCGGCCTCGATGTCGATGGGCCCCAGCGCCAGGGGGAGGAAGGCGGCGGCCGCCAGGATCAGGTGGCCCACCGGGACCGGGCCGCGCCCGAGGAGGCGGGGCAGGCAGAGGAGACCGAGCCAGAGCGCCATCGCCAGGAGCTGCATCGGCGACCGGCCGGTCTGCGCCGGCGACCAGCCGAAGCTGCCCGCCACCCCGAGCAGCACCGCGGCGAGCACGAGGCCGGTCGCGGCGGCCTCCGCATGGCCGAGGCGCCTGCGCAGGCGGGCCGGCAGGCGCGGGATGATCTGACCGACATGGGTGACCGCGAGGATGCCGAAGGCGAGGATCGCGAGGGCACGGGGATCGGCGCGCGGACCGTCCGTCCCGAGGCTCAGGGTGACCTGCAGGGCGAGCGGCACCTGTACCAGCAGCAGCGCGAGGGGCCGCGCCGGGATGCGGCCCCACAGCATCCCGGCCGCGAGCGCCGTCCAGACGGCCCAGGCGCTCCACGGAAGGGGGCGGTCCGCGATCACCGGGAGATCGAGGGTGGGCCACGCGGCCACCGCGAGCGCCAGGGCGGCGACGCCCCCCGCCCCGCCCGAGCGGACCAGGAGCGCGGTCGCGGTGCCGAGGGCCGCGACGGTGATCGCGAAGGCGCGGGTGTCGGCGGGCAGGTGGAAGGTCTGCCCCATCAGGGCGATCGAGCCCGTCGCCACCGCCAGCGAGAGCATCGTCAGCACCTCGGCGAGCCAGTCGAGACGGCCGTCCCGCGCCGCGCCGGCGCGCAGGGACGCCGCGGCCGCGAGGCCGACCGCGAGGGCGTCCGCGGCCAGCAGCAGCACGAGGCGGGCGAAGGGCGACATCCCGTCCCAGTTCGCGGCCACGAAGGCGATCACGGCGGTGCCGAGCAGCAGGGCGGCCGCCACCGCGAGCGCGACCTGGAGGCGCATGAGGCCGGAGCGGCCCGCCACGTCCGCGTCGAGCCGCCGCTCCTGCTCAGCGTCGATGAGCCCGAGGGCGGCCCAGCGGCGGATGTCCGCCCGGACGCGGTCTCGATAGGTGAAGGACATGGCCCGCTCTCGTCTCCGCCCACTCGCCTCTGCCAAGCCCGCAGATGGTCAAGCCTGCTGATGATACGGCGCGGCGGGGCCGGCGGTGAGACTTCGCACGCGGCGGCAGCGCGGGAACATGCCCGCCGCGGCGATGTTCGCCCGGCATCACGTCCGCCGAGGGAGCCGCCATGCCGCGCGCCGAGCCCGAGCCCGCCTTTCCGATCGCGGCCGGGATCCTGTTCGGCCTCGGGCTCGGCGGCTTCTTCGACGGCATCGTGCTGCATCAGGTGCTGCAATGGCATCACATGCTGAGCAGCTGGTACCCGCCGACCACCCGCGAGGCGCTCGAACTCAACACGCTGTGGGACGGGATCTTTCACAGCGCCACCTACGTGTTCGTGGTGCTGGGCCTCTTCCTGCTCTGGCGGCGGGCGCATCGCGGGTTGCTGCGCTGGTCGGGCCGGTGGATGCTGGGAGCCGTGCTGCTCGGCTTCGGACTGTTCAACACCGTGGAGGGGCTGATCGACCACCAGATCCTCGGCGTGCACCACGTCAACGAGACGGTGGCGCGCCAGCTCTGGATCTACTGGGATCTCGGCTTCCTGGCCTGGGGGGTGGCGATGATCGGGGCTGGGGCGTGGCTGCTGCGCGGCAGCCGGGCGGGGGCCCGGCCATGAGTATCAGGTCCCTGAGGACGCCTCGCCTGCTGCGCGCATCGCTGCCGTGGCTGGTGCTGGGACTCGGCCTCGCCGCCGCGACCTCGCCGGCCTGGCGCCCCCTCGCCTTCGGCGTCTCGCCCTCCCTTGACGCGCTGCTCGCCCTGCGCTGCGCCCCGGCCGGCTGAGTTCTCCACCACAATGACGGCCGGCTTTGCTCGACCGGACCGCCAAGGCGGGCGTGGAAGGGCGGCTGGAGGGCGCTCTCCTATCGCTGCGTGCGCACGGCTGTCCGAGAAAAATCGATGGCGCGGGGATCTTTCCCCGGACAGGACTGCCGCACGCGGGGAAAGGAGGTGCGCACCGGCCATCCGATTCATCCCCCAGCCAGCCATCAGGCCTTTACCCACCCCGGCGCGGGAGCCTCCTCAAGGCGCCCCCCATCCTCGACGCTGCACGCCAGCAGCGCCCGGTTCCCTTCAGCGCCGCCGCGTACCGCCCGGCGAGCCCTTGCGCAGGGGCGCCGCCGAGGCGGGCCGGCGGGAGAGTACCTTGGGGATCGGTGCCCGCCGGGGCGCCGGCTCCGGCTCGGGCGGGGTCGCGAGGTCGGGCGCGGGCGGGGCTGCCTGCGGCGCCGGCGGGGCGGAGGGTTTCTGCTCCAGGGCGTGGGCCAGCACCTTCTTCATCGCGCCGGGCAGCGGCTCCTCGGCGAGGGCGGCGCGGGGCGTGAAGCGCATGCCCTCGGGCGGCGCGGTCCCGGCCGCGACGCGGGCGAGGAAGACCGTCAGTTCGAGCGGGAAATGCGTGAAGACGTGGCGCACCGTGCCGGGCAGTCGCTTCCAGCGCGCATCGAGCGGCGCGTCGAGGAGGGCGCGGGCGGGGTCGTAATCCGGCGCCCACGCGCTCGTCGGCGGCTCGGCCATCGACCCCAGCAGGCCCTCGGGCGGGCGGGTGCGCAGCAGCACCGCCTCGTCCCCGGCCCGCACGGCCACGAAGGCGGAGCCCCGGCGAAGCACCCCCGGCACCTTGCGCAGCTTGCGCGGAAAGCTCTCCTGCAGCCCCTCCGCCCGGGCGCGGCAGGGCACCATCCAGGGGCAGAGCGCGCAGGCCGGGCGCTTGGGCGTGCAGATCGTGGCGCCGAGGTCCATCACCGCCTGGGCAAAATCCCCGGGCCGGCGGGCGGGGACCAGCGATTCGGCGAGGGTGCGGATCTCGGCCCGCGCCGCGGGCAGCGGCGTCTCGATGGCGAAGAGGCGCGACACCACCCGCTCGACATTGCCGTCCACGGCCGCCGCCGGCCGGTCGAAGGCGATCGCCGCGATGGCGCCCGCCGTGTAGGCGCCGATGCCGGGCAGCTTGCGCAGGCCCTCGACCGTGTCCGGGAAGCCCCCCGCCGCGACCACCGCCTTGGCGCAGGCATGCAGGTTGCGCGCCCGCGAGTAGTAGCCGAGCCCCGCCCAGGCGCTCATCACCGCCTCCTCGGGCGCGGTCGCCAGCGCGGCGACGGTGGGGAAGCGCTCCAGGAAGCGGGCGAAGTAGGGCTTCACCGCAGCGACGGTGGTCTGCTGCAGCATGATCTCGGACAGCCAGACCCGGTAGGGATCGGGCGCGACGCCGGGAAGCGCGCGCCAGGGCAGCGCGCGGCGGTGGCGGTCGTACCAGACCAGAAGGTCGGCTGCGTCCGGTCTGAGGGGCGACGCGGCGGGCGCTACCATGCGGCACCGCTTAGCCGGTTTCACTGCCCCTGGGGAGCCATCCGGGCTATGCTGGCGCAACGAAGCCGAGAGGGTTGCGGTGCTACATCGCTCCGGTCGCCCTCTCGAAGGACCCGCCGATGGCCCGGCCCAAGCCCCTCAGCGAACTCATCGAGCGCTCGCTCGGACCGGTCTTCGCCGCGCAGGGCTTCGCCTCGACGGACATCCTGGCCTCCTGGCCCGAGATCGTCGGCGAGCGCCTCGCCCGGGTCTGCCGCCCGGAAAAGTTCGAATGGCCGCGCCGCCGCAAGGGCGCCGGCGACGCCCGCTCCGACCCCGGCACGCTGGTGGTGCGGGTCGACGGCGCCTTCGCGCTCGAACTCCAGCACCTCGCCCCCGTGGTGATCGAGCGAATCAACGCGCATTACGGCTGGGCCTGCGTCGGGCGCATCAGCCTGCGGCAGGATCGGCTCGCCCGCGCGCTGCCCCGGGCGCGCTCCGTGCGCGCCCTCGATCCCCTCCAGCGCGGCACCATCGCCAAGGCGGTGTCGGGGATCGCGGAGGACGGCCTGCGCGACGCCCTCGACCGTCTCGGCGTGGCGGTGCTGACGAACCGCAACCCGAGCTGAGACCCGTCGACGGCCCCGAGGCGGCGGCCGGGCCGCCCCCGTCCGAGCCCGTCCGCTCAGAAGGCGTCGTAGGCCGGCATGGCCGGCAGGTTCGCCCGGATGGTCATCTCGCGGATGTCGAGGCCGGGCGTCGTGCTGGCCTGCGTGACCGGCGGCCGGGTGAGGATGCTCGCCCAGAACAGGCCGGCGGCGATCGCGAAGGCGGCGAGGAAGCTGAGTGCGCGCATGTCGTCCTCCCGTGAGCACCCGCGCGCGACGACGCCCGGGCCGGAGTGAATGGGACGAGATGATCCGGATCGTCGTCGATCCGAGCCGATGTGACGCAATCGAACAGCGAACGATCGGCGGCCATTGGGCCGCACACGATAGAATTCGGCAGCAGAGCAAGCGCCGAAACCGCCGCGGTGACGATCCTCTGACAGGATCGATCAGATGACCGCGGTACGAATTAGACCATGCAACGGAGGCAGGGTCATCCTTCATTTAAGGTATATGGGGGTGATATGGTGTGCGGGAGCGCACACCGGCACGATGAGCTTGCGGCCAAGCCGGCGATCGTTGGCGAGGCCGAGCCTCGGGCAGCCTCACCGCGTCGGCGGGTCGATGGCCGGGAGCTCGTTGGGCGGCAGCGGCGGGGGGGG
>NZ_JBKIBX010000022.1:61769-94895 GCF_046557895.1 Methylobacterium oryzisoli
GGCGGGGCGCCCGCGGGCGCCGGGCGCGGGGGGGTGCCGCGGGCCCGCAGGGCCAGCGCCACGGTGAGCTTTTCGGCGGTCTCGGGCTGCATCATCGCCAGCACCTCCGCCATCTTGCGTGGGTTCATCGCCACCACGACCGGCACCAGCACGTCGAGGGCGAGCCGGTCGAAGACCCGGGCGGCCTCCTTGGGCTTCATCGTCTCGTACATGGTGACGATGGCCTTGAGTCCGACGGCCTCCGCCTCGGCCCGGCGCGCCGCGCCGCCGTCCAGCTTCTCCTCCTGGGAGCGCAGGTCGTTGACGCGGCTCTCGAGCTTGCGCTCGGCGCTCTCGATCAGCTGCTCGCGGGTGTCGAGCTCGCGGTTGCGCTGCTGGAGCGCGTCGCGCCGCGCCCCGAGTTTTTCCAGGATGACCCGCTCGGCCGATTCGGTGCCGGGCTTGCCGGGCGCCCTGGGGGTCGGCTCGGCGGCCTCCTTCGGGTCCTTGCCGGTCTCCTTGGCAGCCTCCTTCGCGGCCTCCTTGGCCGCCACCGAGCCGGTCACCGCCGGATCGGCCGGCTCGTAGCCGGTGCGGGCATGGGAGAGCACGCGCGCGAAATCGCTGCGGCCGGGGGTGCCGCTCTCGCCCGCCAGCGCCACGAGCTTCAGCACCAAGAGACCGCCCGCCGCCAGCGCCACGGCATCGATCAGGCGCAGCCGCAGGCCGGGGGGGCGCCAGGAGGCTTTCCGGGACGGACGCGCCTTGGACGAGGCCCCGCGGGGCGCGCCCGCGAGGCGCTTGGCGGCCGGCGCCTTGGGCGGCCGCGGATGGCCGGCGAGCGCCACGGCGAGGCGGCGCACGAGGGGCGTCATGCGGCCTGGCTCTGGAGGCGGCTGAGGGCGCGCTCGCTCAGCGCCCGGGCGGCGGCGGCGGCGGCGCTCATGCGCTCGGAGGTCGAGACGGCCGGGAGGGGCGCGGGTGCGGCGGCCGGGGCGGCCTTGGCCGCCGGAGTGGCTTTGGCCGCCGGATCCGGGCGCGCCTGGGCGACGATGCGGCCGATGCGCTCCACCACCGCCTCGCCCGCCTGGACCTGGGCCGAGAGGGTGGCGGCGGTGGTCTCGGCGACGCCGAGCCGCTCGGCCAGCGTGCGCTCGCACTCGCCGAGCGTCGCGCGCAGGCCGAGGATCGCCCGCTCGGCTGATTCGGTGGCGACCATCAGGTCGCCGATGGTCTGGCGCAAAGCCGCCTCGTCGGCCTTGAGGCGGGTGATGCGGCGGCTCAGCGCCACCGAGGAGACGATGCTCGCCACGAGCAGCACCGCCACGAGGCTGTCGGCCAGGAGAGTGACGAACGCGCTCATGAGACCTAGCCGTCCTTCTGGTTCTTCATCGAGGCCTCGAAGGCCGCGAAGGTGGTGCGGGCGCGCCGGAGCGGGCGCGTCACCTGCACGGCGATGCTGTCGTCGAGCCGCCCGATCCGCCCCTGGGTCATGGCCCAGTCGCCGCAGCGCAGCGTGATGAGGTCGGTGGGCTTGGCGTCGAACATGATGGTGTCGCCGACCTCCAGCGAGAGCACGCGCCGCAGCGGCAGCGTCATCTGGTGGAGCACGGCCTCCACGGCGACGTCCGCCTGCCAGATCTCGGTGGCGAGGTGGCCTTCCCAGATGTGATCGCGCCCGAGCTTCTCACCCATGAAGCTCTGCAGGAGCAGGTCGCGGATCGGCTCGATCGTGGCGTAGGGAAACAGGATCTGGAGGAGGCCGCCGCGGCCCTCCATGTCGAGCCTGAGGTCGATCAGGATCGCGGCGTTGGCCGGCCGCGTGATGGTGGCGAAGCGCGGGTTCGACTCGATCCGGTCGATGCCGAAGCGCACCGGCGAGAGCGGCTGGAACGAGGCTTCGAGGTCGCCCAGGATGATCTCCACCATCCGGCGCACGAGCTGCATCTCGATGGTGGTGAAGGGCCGCCCGTCGAGGCGGATCGTGGTCGTGCCGCGCTTGCCGCCGAGCAGCAGGTCGAGGGTCGAGTAGGCGAGGTTCGAATCGACCGTGACGAGGCCGGACCCCTCCCACACGTCGGCCCTGAATACTCCGAGCAGGGTCGGCAGCGGGATCGCGTTGAGGTAGTCGCCGAAGCGCACCGAGGTGATGTTGTCGAGCGTGACCTCGACGTTGTCCTGGAAGAAGTTGCGCAGGCTCGTCGACAACAACCGGATCATCCGGTCGAAGACGATTTCGAGCATCGGCAGGCGTTCGTAGGAAACGACGCCCGAATCGACGATGGCGCGGATGCCGCCCGCGCCGGAGGCCGACAGCTCCCTCAGCGAGAAGCCGAGGACTTGGTCGATCTCTTCTTGGTTGAGGATGCGGTCGTTGCCGGCGAGCTCGGGGAGGTTCTCGGCCTCCCCCTCGTCGATCATGTTGGCCCATTCGGCCGCCATGTCGCTCGCCTGGGTGGCGGTGCCCTGCTCGGCGAGCGCCGCGCCCCATTCCTCCGCGAGCGAGGCGTCGCCGCCCTGCTCGGAGAGCGCCGCCGCCCAGTCGTCGTCCAGGATCTCGTCCTCAGGTCCCGACACGCTGTGCCCCTACTGGATCACGAAGTCCTTGAAGAGCACCGCCTCGACCTTGGCGGGATAGACCGCGACGTTGACGCGGCGCAGCAGCTCCTCGCGCAGGCGGTAGGTGCCCATCGACCCCTCGAAATCCGCCGGCCGCAGCTCGCGGATGTAGACTTGGAACGCGTCCTCGATCCGCGGCATCAGCGGCTGGATCTCGCCCGCCACCTTGGCGTCCTTCACCTCCAAGGCGACCTTGAGCTTGATGAAGCGGCTCTGCGGCTGGCCGACGTCGGAGGAGAGGTTCATCACCATCTCCCGCACGTCCATGAAGGCGATCGGCGGCTTCACCTCGGCGGCCTGCTTCTCGGCCTGGGCGCTGCGGCCCTTCATGACGAAGAACCCGCCCGCGCCGCCGCCGATGAGCAGCACGGCCGCCGCCGCCGCGATGACGAGCTTCTTCTTGGAACCGCCCGGAGCCGGCGCTTCGCCGTCTCTCTCCTCCGCGTCCGGCGCCTTCTTCGGCTTCTTCGCCATCGCCCGCCTTCGCCCCCGCGCCATCCGGCAGCGTAAGGTCCACGGATAGCGGAACGTGGTTAATGCGCCGTTAAACCGGCCGGCCGCCGGGGCCTGACGGCAGGCCCGCCGCGACGCCGCCCCCCCGGGACCTCCCCTGCCGCGGCGCCGGGGCGGCAGATCCTGCCGGGTCGAAACTGCCGGAGGGGCGGTCCGGGCCGCGCCGTGCCCGGCAGTCATTCCCTCAAATCATTGCTGTAAAAGGCGTATTTTCCATCCGCGCGGTGGCACGGACCCTGCGTTGACCCCTCTGCCAGGGCGGATCGCCCGGCCAGGAGTGCGGCGTCGATGCTGAACGCGCAGTTGATCGGTCTCTCGGCGCAGGTGGCGCTCGGCCGCGAGCTGGAAGTGATCGCCAACAACATGGCGAACGTGTCCACGACCGGGTTCAAGGGCCGCTCGACCCGGTTCCAGGAATACCTGATGCCGCGCGCGAGCGCCGAGACCTTCCCGACGCCCGACCGGCGCCTGTCCTACGTCATCGATGCCGGCACGCCGCTCGACCTCTCGCAGGGCCCGATCGAGACCACCGGCAACCCGCTCAACGCGGCGATCCGGGGCGAGGCCTTCTTCGCCGTGCAGACGCCGCAGGGCGAGCGCTACACCCGCAACGGCGCCTTCGAACTCGACGCGCAGGGGCGCCTCGTCACCAGCGACGGCTTCCCGGTGCTCGGCGACGGCGGTCCGATCCAGATCGGCTCGCAGGAGACCGGCCTGGCGATCGGGCCGGACGGCACCGTCTCCACCAATCAGGGCAACCGCGGCAAGATCCGCCTCGTCACCTTCGCCAACCCGCAGGCCCTCACCAACGCGGGCGCCAACCTCTACGCCTCGACGGCGCCCGCCCAGCCCGCTGGGCCCCAGGCGCGGATCGAGCCCGGGGCGGTCGAGCGCTCGAACGTCAGCCCGGTCCTCACCATGACCCGGATGATGGAGGTGAACCGCATCTACACGCTGGTCTCGGACACGCTCTCGCGGATGGACGCCATGCGCGGCTCCGCCATCCAGCGCCTGTCCGACGTCGGCAACGCCTAAGGAAAGTCCTCAGCGATGCGCGCCCTCTACGCTGCCGCCACCGGCATGGCGGCCCAGGAACTCAACGTCCAGGTCATCTCGAACAACATCGCGAACCTGCGCACCACCGGCTACAAGCGCCAGCAGGCCCATTTCCAGGACCTGCTCTACCAGAACCTGCGCCGGGCAGGCAGCGCCACCTCGGATCAGGGCAACCAGCTGCCAGCCGGCCTCGCGCTCGGCTCGGGCGTGAAGACCACCTCGACCGCCCGGGTGATGAGCCAGGGCACCCTCTCCTCCACCGAAAAAACCTACGACGTCGCGATCCGCGGCGAGGGCTTTTTCCAGATCACCATGCCGGACGGGCGCACCGCCTACAGCCGCGACGGCTCCTTCGACCTCGACTCGCAGGGGCAGGTCGTCACCCGCGACGGCTACCTGCTCAACCCCAACATCACGGTGCCCAACAACGCCACCTCGGTGACGATCAGCGCCTCGGGCGTGGTGCAGGCGACCGTGCCGGGCCAGACCGCACCGCAGAACCTCGGCCAGCTCCAGATGGCCCGCTTCGTCAACAAGGTCGGCCTCGAGTCGATCGGCGACAACCTGTTCGTCGAGACGCTGGCCTCCGGCCCCGCCATCACCGGCACGCCGGGGTCCGAGGGCTTCGGCAACCTGCTCCAGAGCTACCTCGAAGAGGCCAACGTCAACGCCGTCACGGAGATCTCGTCGCTGATCGCCGCGCAGCGCGCCTACGAGATGAACTCGAAGGTCGTGACCGCCGCCGACCAGATGCTCTCCACCACCTCGCAGATGTTCCGCGGATGAGATCGATGATCGTCGCAGACAGAGACACCCCCGTGTGCGCCGCCGCCTGTGTGGTGCTCGGCCCGGGCATCATCGGCCGCACGGCCTTCGCGCTCCTCGTCCTCGGCCTCCTCACCCTGCCGGTGCTGGCGGCCGGCTCCGCCCGTCCGGTCCTGCGGGGGGACGTCACCGCCACGCGCGACGTCGTGACCCTCGGCGACCTCGTGGCCGATGCGCCGGCCGACCTCGCCCAGCGCCCGCTCTTCCGGGCGCCCGCGCTCGGCACCACCGGCACGATCCAGGTGCGGCGCATCCAGGAGGCGGCCGCCGGGCTCGGCCTCGAACCGCCCGACAGCGGCGGGCGGCTCCAGATCACCGTGCAGCGGGCCGCGCGCCGCATCGCCGGGCCGGAGATCGAGGCGGCCGTGAAGGCGGCGCTCGCCCGTGCCCGCGGCCTCGATCCGGCCACGCTGGCGATCAGCTTCGACGGCGAGCCGCCGGTGCTGACGGTCCCCCTCGACCTCGACGGGCCGGCGAGCGCCTCCGAACTGGTCTACGATCCGCGCAGCCGCCGGGTCGCCGCCCTGGTCAGCGTGGGCGAGCGGCAGGCGGCGCTGCGGGTCTCGGGCCAGGTCGCCGAGATGATGGAAGTCGCGGTGCTGGTGCGTCCCCTCGCCCGCGGCGAGGCGGTGTCGGCGGCGGACGTGACGCTCCAGCGCCGGCCGCGCGACGGCGCCCCCGCCGATTCCTCGGTCGACGTCGCCGCCCTGGTCGGCCAGGTGGCGCAGCGCGCGGTTCCGGCCGGCACGCCGCTGCGGGCCGGCGATCTCACCCGGCCCGACCTCGTGCAGCGGGGCGAGGCCGTGGCGATCCTGTACGAGGGGCCGGGCGTCAGCCTGTCCCTGCGCGGGCAGGCACGCGAGGGCGGCCCGCTCGGCGCCGTCGTCGCGGTGGTCAACCCGGTCTCCAAGAAGGTGCTGCAGGCGACCGTGGTCGGCCCCGGTCGCGTCAGCGTCGGGCCGCCGGCCCGCCCCGCCAGCCTCGCCGCCCTCCCCGCCTCGCGTTGAGCGTTCCCATGTCCGTCCGTCATTCCGCTCCCGCCCGCCTCGCCCTGCCGGTCCTCCTCGGGCTCGGCCTCTCGGCCTGCAACACGGTCGACCGCCTCTCGAACATCGGCGCGCAGCCGGTCCTCACCGCGATCGAGGACCCGACCGCCCAGGCCGGCTACAAGCCCGTCCGCCTGCCGATGCCGGACGTCCAGCCGGTCTCCTACGCGCCGAACTCCCTCTGGCGCACCGGCTCGCGCGCCTTCTTCAAGGATCAGCGCGCCGCCAAGATCGGCGACCTCGTCACCGTGAAGGTGAACGTCACCGACAAGGCGAACCTCAACAACGAGACCAAGCGGTCGCGGGCGAATTCCGAATCCTTCGGCATCCCGAACGCGCTCGGGCTGGAGACCAAGACCAAGTTCCTAGGCGGGACCGATCCCGAAAAAATCATCAGCACCGATTCCACCACGAACAACGACGGCGCCGGCTCGATCCAGCGCGCCGAGACCGTGACGACGAACGTGGCGGCGATCGTCACGCAGGTCCTGCCCAACGGCAACCTCGTGATCGAGGGCAAGCAGGAGATCCGGATCAACTTCGAGGTGCGCGAACTCATCGTCGCGGGCGTGATCCGCCCGGAGGACATCGAATCCGACAACACGGTGGATTCCACCAAGATCGCCCAGGCCCGCATCGCCTATGGCGGCCGCGGCCAGATCACCGACGTGCAGCAGCCGCGCTACGGCCAGCAGTTCCTCGACATCGTGCTGCCGTTCTGAGGCCGGGGCGCATCCTGCCACGCCCGCTTGATCCCCTGCGGGACGGCGGATGTGATCGTCGCTCAAGCGTGCGGAGCCTCCGACGCCACCGCGCGGGCGTGTGATCCTTGTCGGAGACAGAGATCACCTGCCAGGGGCCCTTCTTGCGCGTCGGAAGGGGAGCACCGCCTGTCGGACCGCTGCGAGGCTTGCGGAGGGTTCGTCCTCAGGCCGCCCGGATCGTCGCGAGGAAGCGGGCGACTTCGGCGCCCAGCGCTTCGGACTGGTGCGACAGCCCGGATGCCGCCGCGAGGACGTGGCCGGCCGCCGTGCCCGTCTCCTCGGAGGCCTGAGCCACGCCCGCGATGTTGCCCGTCACGGCTTTCGTTCCGGCCGAGGCTTCGGCCACGTTGCGCACGATCTCCTGCGTGGCGGCCGCCTGCTCCTCCACCGCCGTGGCGATCGAGGCCGCGACGCCGTCGATTTCCCGAATGCGGCCGATGATCGAGGCGATCGCCGCCACGGCTTGATCGGTCGCCCCCTGGATCGCGCCGATCTGGCTGACGATCTGATCGGAGACCTTGGCGGTCTGGCCGGCCAGTTCCTTCACTTCCGTCGCCACGACCGCGAAGCCCCGGCCAGCCTCACCGGCGCGGGCCGCCTCGATCGTGGCGTTCAGCGCCAGCAGGTTCGTCTGACTCGCGATGCTCGAGATCAGACCGACCATGTCGCCGATCCGAACCGACGTCCCCTTGAGCTCTTGGACGAGGCGTCCCGTCTGGTCGGCCTCGCCCACCGCACCCTGGGCGAGCAGGGTCGAGCCCTGGACCTGGCGCCCGACCTCCTGCACGGAGGCGCCGAGTTCCTCGGCCGCGGCAGCGACCGTGGCGACGTTCGCGGCGGCGGTGCAGGCGGCGGCCGAGACCGCGCTCGACTGATCGGCGGTCTGCGTCGCGGTCGCGGTCATCTGCTGAGCCGTGGTCTGCAATTCGCTGGCGGACGCGGTCACTTGGCCGACGATGCCGCCCACCATCCGCTCGAAGTCTTCGGCCAGCGCGATCCGCGCCCGCCGGCGCTCGGCGGACGCGGCCGCGTCGGCGATACGCTTGATCTCGGCTTCCTCGGCCGCCTTGCGCGCCACCATCGCCCGGATTCCTTCCACCGCGCGGCCGAGCGTGCCGATCTCGTCGGTCCGGGCGGCCTCGGGGATGTGCGCGTCGACGTCGCCGCCTGCCATGCGCTCCAGCACCCGCACGAGGGAGAGGATCGGCCGGCGGATGTTGCGGAGCAGGAGGATCGTCGAGCCCAGCAACGTCAGCAGCATCGCGGCGCCGGCGAGGAGCCCGATCCGCCCGGCAGCCGCGATCGCGCTGAAGGCCGTCTCGATCGCACCATCGGTGAAACGGTTGGCATTGGCGACGACGGTGCTGATCGTGGCCTCGGTGCGGGCCGCCAGATCGCCGACGGCCCGGCGGGCGTCCTCCACCGCCATGGATTCGCGTCCGAACAGGTCGCCGCGCCCCGCCTGCGCGTAGCGGGCGATCGCCTCGGACAAAGCCTGCAGGTTGGTCCGGGTCTCCTTCAGCGCTTCGGGCTTCAGGGCAAGGGTGATCGGCCGCTCCAGTCCCGCCACCGCCGCCGCCGCCTCCTCGGCGATCTCGGCGATTGCGGCCTCGACCTCCTGCCGGGTGCGGGCGGAGTCCACCGTGTGGTAGCGGACGTCCATCCGGCTCAGGGCGAGCTGCGCCCGCGAGATCCCGACCTGGATCGCCTGCTCCCGCGCCACCAACTCCGTGGCCGCCTGGATCGCCGCATTGCTGTGCCATTGGTGATAGGCGGCACCGGCCGCGAACACGGCCGACACGGCGGAGGTGAGAGCGAGTTTGTGGCCGATGGTGAGCGTAAGCACGGGCTGCCCCGGGATCGAGTTCGCTTTCTGACCTAGAGGCAGCCGAACTAATTTTGCCCTAACCGATCGCCCGATTTCACAATAGATGGCGAGTCTTGGACGGTATCGGCGATCGAGGCGCCGACCGACCTACCGTAAG
Source organism: Methylobacterium oryzisoli (assembly GCF_046557895.1). Lineage (NCBI taxonomy): Bacteria > Pseudomonadati > Pseudomonadota > Alphaproteobacteria > Hyphomicrobiales > Methylobacteriaceae > Methylobacterium > Methylobacterium oryzisoli. The sequence goes on from NZ_JBKIBX010000022.1 coordinate 70,557, forward strand.
AAAGTACCAGATGTGAGTGTTTTTCCGAAACTCCCCCGATGGACACTGCCGCGTCCGGCCGCCTCCGTGTAGCACGCGCCGGACTCGCTCATCCGCCACTCCGCGTCCGGGGTGGCCGGCCGCAGCGCGCGGATCGAGTCGGGACTGGATCACGGCCGATGCCGAGCATCGTGAACGTCGGTCGAACCGGCGCGTCCCGCACGCGCGAAGCGCGGCCATTCCTTGCGGACGGTGCCGAAAGCCTCGGGACCGGACCGCGCTTCTCGGATCCGCACGCCCTGTGGCCCGCTCCGAGGAAGGGCGCCCCTGCGTGGCCGCGCGCGTGAGCGCGATCGATCGTGACGAGAGTGTTTTCCGACGAAGCGGATGCGGTTCGTCGCAGCAAATGCAGCAGGATCAAGGACCAGAGCAGGCCGAGTGCCGGCTGCCGATCGTCCGAGACGCCGGAGCGCACCGGGCATCGTGCCGTCCTACAGGATCTTCCGATACTGGATGAAGCCCGGCCGGTCCGCGATCCTGTCGTACAGGGCGCGGGCCGTCGCGTTGCCCTCTTGGGTCAGCCAGTAGACCCGGCTCGCCCCGGCCTCGCGCGCGGCGGCGTAGACCGCCTCGATCAGCGCCCGGCCGGCCCCCTGCCCCCGCGCGGCCTCGGCCGTGAACAGGTCCTGGAGGTAGCAGTAGGGGCCGATCGTCCAAGTGGAGCGGTGGAAGATGTAGTGGACGAGGCCGATCACCTCGCCCCCGCGCTCGGCCACCAGCGCGTGCATCGGCTCGGCCGGATCGTGCAGGCGCGCGAAGGTGGCGTCGCTGACCACCGGGTCGACGCTCGCCCCGTAGAAGCGCAGGTAGCCCTGCCAGAGCGGCTCCCAGGCTGCCCGCTCGTCGGGCCGCAGCGGGCGGATCACGAGGTCGGCCATCGGCGGCTCCTACTTCAGGTGGAACTTGTCGAAGTCGCGGTGCTCGGCCTGGATGCGGCGCACCGTGCCGGTGTGCGAGCGGTAGACGATCGTGTCGGTCTGCACGATCTCGCGGCCGAAGCGCACGCCCTTCACCAGGGCGCCGTCGGTGACGCCCGTGAGGGCCACCACCACGTCGCCGCGGGCGAGGTCGTCGAGGTCGTAGCGGCGGTTGGGGTCCTGCACGCCCATCTTGGCGGCGCGGTCGCGTTTTTCCTGGGTGTCGAGGATCAGCCGTCCCTGCATCTGGCCGCCGATGCAGCGCAGCGCGCCCGCCGCCAGCACGCCCTCGGGGGCCGCTCCGATGCCGAGATAGATGTCGATGCCGGTCTCGTCCGGGTTGGTGGTGAAGATCACGCCCGCCACGTCGCCGTCCGAGATCAGGCGCACACCCGCGCCCGTCCGGCGGATCGCCGCGATCAGGTCGGTGTGGCGCGGCCGGTCGAGGACGAGGGCGGTGATCTCGGCAGGCGGCACGCCCTTGGCCTTGGCGAGCGCGTGGATGTTGTCCTCCGGGCTCGCGTCGAGATCGACCGTGCCCTTGGGGTAGCCGGGGCCGATGGCGATCTTGTGCATGTAGACGTCGGGGGCGGCCAGCAGGGTGCCGCCCTCCGCCATCGCCATCACGGCGACCGAGCCCGGCATGTCCTTGGCGCAGAGCGTCGTGCCCTCCAGGGGGTCGACCGCGATGTCGACCTTCGGGCCCTGGCCGTTGCCGAGGGTCTCGCCGATGAACAGCATCGGGGCCTCGTCGCGCTCGCCCTCGCCGATCACCACCGTACCGGCGATCGGCAGGCGGTTCAGCTCGCGGCGCATCGCGTCCACGGCCGCCTGATCGGCGGCCTTCTCGTTGCCCTGGCCGCGCAGCCGGGCCGCGGCCACGGCCGCCCGCTCGGTCACCCGCACCAGTTCGAGGGTGAGGATGCGCTCGATGATCGGGCTCGGTCCGGCCTTGGCAGCGTCCGACATTGTCTCGGGTTCCCCTCTGGATTTCGTCTCGGTGCGCGGGCCGGGAGCGGCTAGAGCATTTTCCGACGAAGTGGATGCCGGTTCGTCGCTGAAAATGCGACAAATCAAAGACTTAGAGCAGAGCCCGGTCGCAACGCGACCGGGCTCTGCTCTAATCGCGCTCGATGCGGATGACCTGCGGCGGCTCGGCCAGGAGGCCGTCGGCCGCGATGGCGTCGAGGCTCGCGCGGATCGCCGCCTCGGTGGCCGCGTAGGTGATGAGGACGAGCGGCACGGGCACGCCGGAGCGGCCGTGCGGATCCTGGGCGGCGGCGCTCTCCGAGCGGCGCTGCAGGATGCTCTNCCGCGATGGCGTCGAGGCTCGCGCGGATCGCCGCCTCGGTGGCCGCGTAGGTGATGAGGACGAGCGGCACGGGCACGCCGGAGCGGCCGTGCGGATCCTGGGCGGCGGCGCTCTCCGAGCGGCGCTGCAGGATGCTCTCGAGCGAGATGTCGCGCTCGGCCATGCGGGTGGCCACGCCCGCCGCCACGCCCGGCCGGTCGTGCACGGTGAGGCGGATGTAGTAGCCGCCCTCGTGGCGCTGCATCTCGGCCCGCGGCAGGGGCCGCAGCCCGCCCGCCGGGCGCCCGAAGGCCGGACCGACGCGCCCGGCCGCCACATCGGCGATGTCGGCCACCACCGCCGAGGCGGTGGCCTCGCCGCCCGCGCCGGGGCCGATCAGGGTGAGTTCGCGCAGCGCGTCGGTGTCGACCGTGACCGCGTTCGTCACGCCCATCACCTGCGCGATGGCGGAGGATTTCGGCACCATCGTCGGGTGGACGCGCTGCTCGATGCCGGCCGGCGTCGCCTCCGCGACCCCGAGCAGCTTGATGCGGTAGCCGAGTTCGTCGGCCATGCGCAGGTCGAGGGGCGCGATGGCCGAAATCCCCTCGACCGAGATGCCGTCCGCGTCGATCTGCGTCCCGAAGGCGAGGCTGGTGAGCACCGCGAGCTTGTGGGCGGTGTCGAAGCCCTCGACGTCGAAGGTCGGGTCGGCCTCGGCGTAGCCGAGCGCCTGCGCGTCCTTGAGGCAGGCCTCGAAGGTCAGGCCCTCCAGCTCCATCCGGCTCAGGATGTAGTTGCAGGTGCCGTTGAGGATTCCGTAGACGCGCGCGACCGCGTTGCCGGCCAGCGCCTCGCGCAGGGTCTTCACCACCGGGATGCCGCCCGCCGCAGAGGCCTCGAAGGCGAGCGCGACGCCCGCCTCCTCGGCCATGCGGGCGAGCGCCGCCCCGTGCCGGGCGAGCAGCGCCTTGTTGGCCGTGACCACGTGCTTGCCCGCCGCCAGGGCCGCCTCGACGGTGGCGCGGGCGGCGCCCTCGGCCCCGCCGATCAGCTCGACCACGCAATCCACCTCGCCCGCGCGGGCGAGGTGGACCGGATCGTCGAACCACGCGATTCCGGCGAGGTCGAGCCCCCGGTCCCGGCCGCGGTCGCGGGCCGAGACGGCGGTGACCTGGACGGGCCGGCCCGCGGCGGCAGCCAGCGCCTCCGCGCGGCGGGCGACCATGCGCACGACGGAGGTTCCGACCGTTCCGAGGCCGGCGACGCCGAGGCGGAGGCTCTGGGTCATGCACGTATCCAGGGTTGTCTCTGGCGTCGGGCGGGGCGCGCCGAAGCGCGGCCTCACGCGGACGCGGCCCTTCTGCAACGATTTGGAGTCCCGTGCAAGGAAGCCGCCGGAGGCGCACCGCCTCACGCGGGGAGCGCCGGGGCGCCGTGCCCCCGCCCCGCCGCGCGGAAGCGCGAGGCAGTGCGCACGAGGCCGTAGAGCACGCCCGCGTTGAGGAGATGCCACACCAAGTGCGTGCCGGTGGGCAGGACCGGGCAGAGCACGGGATCGAGGGTGCGGGCCGTGAGCGAGACGAGGAAGAGCCCGGCGATGCCGAACAATGCCGTGCCGGCGCGGCCCTGGGCCGGCGTCCCGGCGCGCAGGACCGCGCCGATCCCCAGCAGCGCCAGGAACGCGGGCGCGTAGGCGATCGAGTCGTTCGTGGGCGGGCCGAGCGGGCGCCCGGCGAGCGCCGACAGGGCGGGCTCGAAGCCGGCGGCCGCGCCCGCGAAGGCGAGGGTGAGGCCGAGGGCCACGCCCGCCCTGAACCCGAGCAGGCGGTGCAGCGCGACGAAGAAGTAGGCGTGGATGAACAGCGCGATCGGCAGCACGTCGGCGAGTTCCGCCCAGCGCACCGCGAGGGTGTGGAACAGGAAGCTGCCGATCCCGATCACCCCGACGAGCCCGGCGAGCGCCCGCGCGACCGGATCGGGCGCCATGGCGCGGCGCTCCTGAGCGAGCAGCAGCGCCGCCGCGATCAGGAAGGCGCCGTTCGAGAGCGCGTTGAGGGGTTCGTCCCAGAACCCCGTCCCGGTGCGCTCGCAATAGGCCCGCACCGGCTCCCACCAATCCATCCCGCGCTCCTCGTCCGGGGCGGCTCCTTGCCAAGCCCGGACGAAACCTCGATGACGGGGCCGGCTCCTCACCAGCACGCGCCGCGGGACCCGATGCGGATCACCACCTGGAACGTCAACTCGGTCAAGCAGCGCCTCGGCCACCTCCTCGCCTTCCTGGACGACGCCAAGCCCGACGTGGTCTGCCTGCAGGAGCTGAAATGCGTCGACGAGGCCTTCCCGCGCACCGAGATCGAGGAGGCGGGCTACGTCGTGGCGACCCACGGCCAGAAGGGCTTCAACGGCGTCGCGCTGCTCGCCCGCCAGCCGCTGCCGCTGCGCGAGGTGCGCCGCGGCCTGCCCGGTGATCCCGAGGACGCGCAGTCCCGCTACATCGAGGCGCTGATCCCCACATCCGCCGGCGACCTGCGGGTGGCCTCGATCTACCTGCCGAACGGCAACCCGGTCGGCACGCCGAAATACGATTACAAGCTCGCCTTCCTGCGCCGGCTGACCCTCCACGCCCGGGCCCTGCGCGCCCGCGAGGAGGTGCTGGTGCTCGCGGGCGACTACAACGTCATCCCCGAGCCGGCGGATGCCGCCGACCCGGAGGCGTGGCGCGCCGACGCGCTCTTCCTGCCGCAGAGCCGGGCGGCGTTCCGGGCGCTCCTCAACGAGGGTTTCTCGGACGCGCTCCGGTCCTGCGACGACCGGCCCGGCCTCTACACCTTCTGGGATTATCAGGCGGGGGCGTGGCCGCGGAACTTCGGCATCCGCATCGACCACCTGCTCCTCTCGCCGCAGGCCCTCGACCGCCTCGTCTCGGCCTCGATCCAGAAGCATCTGCGCGGCCTCGACAAGCCCTCCGACCACGTGCCGGTCACGGTGGAGCTCGATCTCGGCTGACCCTTTCCGAATGACACTGGCCGCGCCTTCCGACCCCATCGATCGATGCTGACGCAGACGCCCTCCGGCTGGACCCTCTTCCGCAATCCCGATTTCCGGCTGTTCGGCGCCGCCCGCTTCCTCACGGGCATCGCCTACCAGATGGAGGCGGTGGCGGTCGGCTGGTTCGTCTACGACCTGACGAAGAGCGCGCTCGCGCTCGGCCTCGTCGGGCTCGCGAGCTTCGCGCCCGCGATCCTCGGGGCGCTGATCACCGGGCACGTCGCCGACACCTACGACCGGCGGCGCATCGCGGCGGCGGCCTACGCGCTGCTGGCGCTCGCCTCGGCCGGCCTGACGGCGGTCGCGCTCACGCCGGGCAGCCCGGTCTGGCCGGTCTACGCGCTGATGATCGCCGTCGGCAGCGCGCGCGCCTTCGCCAACCCGGCGACCCAGGCGCTGCTGCCGACCCTCGTCCCGCGCGAGCAGTTCGGCACCGCCATCGCCTGGAACTCGTCGCTCTGGCAGAGCGCCGCGGTGAGCGGACCGGCGGTGGGAGGCCTCCTCTACGCGCTCGGCCCGGCGGTGGTGTTCGCGAGCGCGGGCCTCTGCTTCGCGGTGGCGGCCCTGTGCGTGGCGGCGATCCGGCCCGGTCCGGCCGCCGCGCCGCGGGGGCCGGTGACGTGGAGCACGCTGCTCGCCGGCCTCACCTACATCCGCTCGCAGCCCGTGGTGCTCGGCGCCATCACCCTCGACCTCGTGGCGGTGCTGCTCGGCGGCGCCACGGCGCTGCTGCCGATCTTCGCCCAGGAGGTGCTGCATGTCGGCCCGCTCGGGCTCGGGCTCTTGCGCAGCATGCCGGCGGCTGGCGGCGTGGCGATGGCGGTGGTGCTCGCCCACCGCCCGCTGGAGCGCCGGGCCGGGCCGCGCCTGCTCGCCGCCGTGGCGGTGTTCGGGCTCGCGACGATCGGCTTCGGCCTCTCGACCTCGGTGCCGCTCTCGATGGCCTGCCTGTTCGTGACGGGCGCCGCCGACATGGTGAGCGTCTACGTGCGCCAGAGCCTCGTGCAGGGCGAGACCCCGGACGCGATGCGCGGCCGGGTCGCCGCCGTCAACACCGTGTTCATCGGGGCGTCGAACGAACTCGGCGAGTTCGAATCCGGTCTGCTCGCGGCGCTGATCGGGGCCGCGCCCGCCGTCGTCGCGGGCGGGGTCGCCACCGTCATGGTCGCGGGGCTGTGGGGCCGCCTCTTCCCGGCCCTGCGGGCGCGCGACCGGCTGATTGCGCGGTGAGGCGGAACGGGAAACGCCTCGACGAAGATCGTCGATACGCGGGGAACCCCTCTCCCGCATGGGATAAGGGTTCCCCGCGCTTGTCACCGATGTCAGAGCGAAACCCCAGGTTTCATGACCAAGCGGAACGGTAGGCACCCCGGCCTGTTGTTGCAATGCGTCATGACCAGAGGACGCGACACCCAGCACGACGACAGGGGAGTGCCGTCATGGCCCGCCAGACCGTTGCTGACCTCATCGCGGACACGCTCAAGGCGGTCGGCGTCAAGCGCATCTACGGCGTCGTCGGCGACTCGCTGAACGGCCTCACCGACTCGCTGCGGCGGGGCAAGAGCATCGACTGGGTGCACGTCCGCCACGAGGAGGCGGCCGCCTTCGCGGCGGGGGCCGAGGCCCACCTCACCGGAGACCTCGCGGTCTGCGCGGGAAGCTGCGGGCCGGGCAACCTCCACCTCATCAACGGCCTCTACGACTGCCACCGCTCCCGGGTGCCGGTGCTGGCCATCGCGGCCCATATCCCGAGCGCGGAGATCGGCTCCGGCTACTTCCAGGAGACCAAGCCCGAGGCACTGTTCACCGAGTGCAGCCACTATGTCGGGCCGGTCGCCACCGTCTCGCAGATCGCCCGCACCCTCGACATCGCCATCCGCGAGGCCATCGCCAAGCGCGGCGTCTCGGTGGTGATCATCCCGGGCGACGTGGCCCTCGAATCGATCGAGGTGCCGGCGCGCCCGCGCTGGATCGCGCCGCGCCCGCCGGTCGTGCAGCCGAACGCCCAGGATCTCGACGCGCTGACGGAATTTCTGGAGGAATCGGAGCGCATCACCATCCTGGCGGGCGGGGGCTGCGCGGGGGCGCACGACGCGCTCGTCGGCCTCGCGGGCACGCTCAAGGCCCCGGTCGTGCACGCGCTGCGCGGCAAGGAATTCGTCGAGTACGACAATCCCTACGACGTCGGCATGACCGGGCTGATCGGGTTCTCGTCGGGCTATCACGCCATGATGGAGTGCGACACGCTCTTGATGCTCGGCACCGACTTCCCCTACCGCCAGTTCTACCCGGAGCAGGCCCGGGTGGCGCAGGTGGACCTGCGGGCGGGCAACATCGGGCGGCGCACCCGCGTCGATCTCGGCGTCGTGGCGGACGTGCGCACCACCCTCGACGCGCTCGCGCCGCGCCTGACCGAGAAGACCGACCGCGGCTTCCTCGACCGGGCGCTCGCCCATTACCGCGACGCCCGCAAGGGCCTCGACGACCTCGCGGTCGGCCATCCGGGCCGCCGGCCGATCCACCCGCAATACCTCGCGCGCGTCATGGACGCCGTCGCGGCGGACGACGCGATCATCACCTGCGACGTCGGCACGCCGACGATCTGGGCCGCGCGCTACCTCGGCATGAACGGGCGCCGCCGCCTGATCGGCTCCTTTTGGCACGGCTCGATGGCCAACGCCCTGCCGCAGGCGATCGGCGCGCAGGCCGCCTGCCCGGGCCGGCAGGTGATCTCTTTTTCGGGCGACGGCGGCTTCGCCATGCTGATGGGCGAGTTCCTGACGCTGACGCAGATGGGCCTGCCCGTGAAGGTCGTGGTGCTCAACAACGGCACGCTCGGCTTCGTGGAGATGGAGATGAAGGCGTCGGGCTTCCTCGATACCGGGACCGAGCTGAAGAACCCGAACTTCGCCGCCATGGCGGAGGCCGCCGGGGTGCTCGGGATCCGCGTCGAGGACCCGGCCGAGGTGGAACCCGCGCTCACCCGGGCGCTCGCCCATGACGGACCGGCGCTCGTCGACGTCGTCACCAACCGCCAGGAACTGGCGCTGCCGCCCAAGACCACGATGGAGCAGGCCAAGGGCTTCGGCATCTACCTCGCCCGGGCGGTGCTGAGCGGGCGGGGCGACGAGATCGTCGAACTCGCGCGCACCAACATCCTGCGCTGACCGGGACCGCATCCGCGGAGGCGGGCGCGCCGGCCCGATCCTTGAAACCCGCTCCCCGCGATGGCTCGCGCGGTCCCGCTCCGGGACCGTGCGCCCCACGACGGGACATCATGTCGGATTCCACGCGTCGCGCCGATCTCCGCGCGGACGGGCAACAGGGGCCGCGCTTCGTCGTCGGCCAGGACCGCGACGGGCGCTGGCTCGCGGTCGAGATCCACGGTCTCGGCGGCGGCATCTTCCGCAGCCGCGCCGACGCGCTCCACTACGCCGCCGCCGAGACCGGCCGGCGGCCGGACGCGGTGCGCCTCGCCACCGAACCGGTCGTCCTCGGGGCGTGAGGCTCAGGCGGACGGCCCCGCAACGCCGGCCTGCTCGAAGGTCGCCATGTCGCGGTGGCAGGCGAGCGCCGCCTTGAGGAGGCCGAGCGCCAGGGCCGCGCCGGAGCCCTCGCCGAGGCGCAGGCCGAGCGAGAGCAGCGGGTCGAGGCCGAGACGCTCCAGCACCGCCCCGTGCGCCCCCTCCGCCGAGAGGTGGCCGGCCACGCAATGGTCGAGGGCGGACGGATCGAGCGCGTGCAGCACCGCCGCCGCCGCGGTGGCGACGTAGCCGTCCAGCACCACCGGCACCCGCTGCAGCCGCGCGGCCAGGATCGCGCCCGCCATCGCCGCCACCTCGCGCCCGCCGAGCCGGCGCAGCACCTCGAGCGGATCGTCGAGGTGGCCGGCATGGTGGGCGAGTGCCGCTTCCACGGCCGCCACCTTGCGGGCGAGGCCCGCCTCGTCCACGCCGGTGCCGCGCCCGACCCAGGCCGCCGGGGCGCCGCCGTAGAGCGCCGCGTAGATCGCGGCGGCCACCGTGGTGTTGCCGATGCCCATCTCGCCGAGCGCCAGCCCGTCGGTGCCCGCCGCCACCGCCTCCATGCCGAACGCCATGGTGGCGACGCAGGCCTTCTCGGTCATCGCCTCGGCCTCGGTGATGTCGCCGGTCGGCAGGTCGAGGGCGAGGTCGAAGACCTTGAAGCCAAGCCCGTAGGCGGCGCAGATCTGGTTGATCGCCGCCCCGCCGGCCGCGAAGGTGTCGAGCATCTGCCGGTTGACCGAGGACGGGTAGGCCGAGACGCCTTTCTGCGCGACGCCGTGGCTGCCCGCGAAGACGCAGACGAGCGGGCGGTCGAGGCTCGGCAGGGCCTTGCCCTGCCACGCGGCGAGCCACGTCGCCAGATCTTCCAGCCGCCCGAGGCTGCCGGCGGGCTTCGTCAGCACCGCCTGCCGCGCCTGGGCGGCGGCGGCGGCGGCCCCGTCCGGCCCGGGCATCGTGGCGACGAGGCGGCGGATGTCCTCGAACGGGCTCGCATCCAGGGGGGCATCGATCATGGCGGGCTCCGGCCACGGGTGTCTCGCCGCGCGTCTAGCCCCTGGGCCCCCGGAAAGCGAGCCGCGCGGGCCGGCGCGCGGCGGTCGAACGCAGGATCGGCTCGCATTCGTCCGGGACGAACGCCCGGAAGCGCGCCTATACTGCGCGCCATTGCCTGACGCGGTCGCCGGTCCGGCGGCCGGGACGATGCAGGAGCGAGGCCTCAGTGGAATTGCGCCAAGCAGTTCCGCGGAGACGAACCCCGTCGGGCCGGCCCGGGCGGGCGGGACACGGGGCGGACGGGATGGCCGAACGGGCGGGCTGGGACGCGATGCAGGAGGCCGACGACGAGTTCGAGCCGCCGCCACCGGGGCCGGCGCTGTGGCCGCCGCTCCTCGATCTCGCGGCCTGCCTGCGCTTCTACAGCCGCCTGCCGGTGCCCCCGCTGCCGGGCGAGGCCGAGGGGCACGGGCCGCCCGACTTCCGCACCGCCCCCCGGATGCTGCCGGTCGCCGGCCTCGTGATCGCGCTGCCGGCGGTGCTGGCGCTGCTCGGCGGGCTCGGGCTCGGGCTGGGTCCGTACCTCGCGGCGACGCTCGCGGCGCTCGCCGCCACGCTCGTCACCGGCGCCCTGCACGAGGACGGCCTCGCCGACGTGGCGGACGGCTTCGGCGGCGGCACGGACGCGGCCCGCCGGCTCGACATCATGCGCGACAGCCGCATCGGCACCTACGGCACGGCGGCGCTGATCCTGGCCTACGGGCTGCGCATCGGCGCGCTCGCGACGCTCGCCGACCGGGCCGGCTGGCGCGCCGCCCTCATCCTGCTCCTGGCGGCGGCGGTCTCGCGCACGGCGGCCCTGTGGCCGATGCTCGCCCTCGCCCCGGCCCGGCCGGGGGGCGCCTCGCACGCGGTGGGGCGCCCGACCCCGGGGACGCACGCGACGGCCTGGGCGCTCTGCCTCGTCCTGCTGCTCGCCGGGGGCCTCCTCGGCCTGCCCTGGATCGGCCTCGCGCTGGCCGGGCTGATGGCCGCCCTCTCGGCCTGGACGGTGAGCCGCATGGCCGAGCGCCTGATCGGCGGGCAGACCGGCGACGTCATCGGCGCCTGCCAACAGATCGCCGAGATCGCCGTGCTGCTGGCGATGCTGATCGCCCTCCCGCGTTGAACGCCCCGTAAGAATCCGATGTCGCGTCCCTCCTCGCCCTGCACCCGCGTCTGCGTCCTCGATCCCGTCACCGGCCTGTGCGAGGGCTGCGGGCGCACCCGCGACGAGATCGCGGTCTGGGGCAGCCTCTCGGAGCCCGAGCGCAAGCGCATCATGGCGCTGCTGCCGGACCGGCTCGCCGCGGCCGTCCCGCCCTCCTCCCCGCGTCCCGTCCCCTCCCCCGCCTGACCCCGCGATGCCCGGCGCCCTCGGAACCGCCCTGCTGCTGCTCGCCCTCGCGTACGGGATCGCGACCCTGGCGCAGGGCGAGATCGCCGGGTGGCCACCGCAGGAGGTCGCGACCGCGCTCGCGGTCGCGGCGGCGCTGCTCCTCGTCACCAACGGCATCGCGCGCCGCTTCCGGTTCGGCGCCGGCGAGGGGCTGGCAGCGCTCGCGGTCTGGCTGATGCTGGGGGCGGCCGGCGCCACGCTCTACGCGTGGCGGGACCACGCCCACGACCTCGCCCTGCGGATGATCGGCGAGTACGCGGCCGGCGAGCCGGTGACGAACGCCGCCGGCGAGGTGGTGATCGGACGCCGGGCCGACGGCGGTTTCTCGGTCAAGGCGCGGGTCAACGGGCAGGAGCAGACCTTCGCGTTCGACACCGGCGCCAGCACGGTCGTGCTCACCGCCGAGACGGCGAGCGCCCTCGGGCTGCAGCCGGGGCCGCAGGCCTTCGCGGTGCCGGTGCAGACCGCCAACGGCCGCACGCTCGCCGCACCCGTCCTCCTCGACACGGTGGCGGTGGGGCCGATCCGGGAGCGGCGCGTGAGCGCCCTCGTCACCCGGCCGGGCTCGCTCAGCGTGAACCTGCTCGGGATGAGTTTTTTGGAGCGCCTGTCCTCCTACGAGGTCCGGGGCGGCCGCCTGATCCTGCGGGGCGCGAAGCCGGGCTGAGCCGCGCGGGCGCCGCCTGCACGCGAAAAGCCCCCGTGGCGTGAGGATAAAACGCTCTTTCCCGGACGACTGCAACGAAGTGGAAGGAGATCCGGGATCCAGCGCAAGATGTCGCGAAGCGTCTATGTGTCCGTAACGTTGCAAATACAGAGCCGCTTCGCGGCACATCCTCTGCTGGGTCCCGGATCTCCTTCCGCTTCGCTCCACTCGTCCGGGAAAGAGGGAGAGGTTGAGCCGATGAACGAGGCTTGACCGACGGTTCGTCTTCGCCCGCTCCTCGTCCGCCGCGCCCTCAGTCCCCGATCACGCCCGCCTCGTCCTGGACCTTCAGCACGGACGGGCGCGGCATGGCGATGGTGTTGAAGCCGCAATCCACGAAGTGGATCTCGCCCGTGACGCCGCTCGACAGGTCGGAGAGGAGGTAGAGGGCCGCGCCGCCGATCTCCTCGCTGGTGGCGTTGCGGCGCAAGGGGGCGTGGGCGCGCTGGTGGTTGAACATCAGGCGCGCATCCGAGATGCCCGCCCCCGCCAGGGTGCGCACCGGCCCCGCCGAGATGGCGTTGACCCGGATGCCGTCGGGGCCGAGGTCGGAGGCGAGGTAGCGCACCGAGGCCTCCAGCGCCGCCTTGGCCAGCCCCATCACGTTGTAGTTCGGCATCACCCGCGTGGCGCCCCCGAAGGTGAGCGTCAGGAGCGAGCCGCCCGGCCGCATGCGCTTGGCCGCGCGCTGGGCCAGTTCGGTGAAGGAGAAGCAGGAGATCACCATCGTGCGCGAAAAATTCTCGCGCGTGGTGGCGTCGACGTAGCGGCCCTTGAGCTGCGCCTTGTCGGAATACCCGATGGCGTGGACCACGAAGTCGAGGCCCTCGGGCCAGTGCCGGTCGAGGGCGTCGAAGACCGAATCGACGCTCGCCAGATCCTCCACGTCGCAGGGCAGCACGATCTGCGAGCCGAGGGAGGCGGCGAGCGGCGCCACCCGGCGGCCCAGCGCCTCGCCCTGGTGGGTGAAGGCGAGGTCCGCGCCCTGCGCCGCCAGCGCCTTGGCGATCCCCCAGGCGATGGAGTGGTCGTTCGCGACCCCCATGATGAGGCCGCGCCTGCCTGCCATCAAACCCGTCACGCCGTCGTCTCCGGTTGGCCCATGGTCCGAACGCCCGGGCGCGGCGCCCCTCTCACCCGAGTGCGGCGCGAGTGGGGCGCCCTCAGGCGTCCGGGTGCTTGAGCACCAGCGTCGCGTTGGTGCCGCCGAACCCGAAGGAGTTGGAGAGCACGTGGCCGAGCCGCGCGTTGTCCACCCGGCGGCGCAGGATCGGCATGTCGGCGAAGGCCGGATCCAGCTCCGCGATGTTGGCGCTCTCGCAGATGAAGCCGTTGTTCATCATCAGGAGCGAGTAGATCGCCTCCTGCACGCCTGTGGCGCCGAGCGAGTGCCCGGTGAGCGACTTGGTGGCGGCGATCGGCGGGCAGGTTTCGCCGGTGCCGAAGACCTCGCGGATCGCCTCGATCTCCTTCTCGTCGCCGACCGGCGTCGAGGTGGCGTGCGGGTTGATGTAGTCGATCGTGACGCCCTTCAGGCCCGCCATCGCCTGGCGCATGCAGCGCACCGCGCCCTCGCCGGAGGGCGCCACCATGTCGTGCCCGTCCGAGGTGGCGCCGTAGCCCGCGACCTCGCCGTAGATCCGGGCGCCGCGCGCCTTCGCGTGCTCCATCTCTTCGAGCACCAGCACGCCCGCGCCGCCCGCGATGACGAAGCCGTCGCGGCCCGCATCGTAGGCGCGCGAGGCCGTGGCCGGCGTGTCGTTGTACTTCGCCGACATGGCGCCCATCGCGTCGAACAGCACCGACAGGGTCCAGTCGAGTTCTTCGCAGCCGCCCGCGAAGATGATGTCCTGGCGGCCGGCCTGGATGATCTCGGCGGCGTTGCCGATGCAGTGGTTCGACGTCGCGCAGGCGGACGAGATCGAATAATTCACGCCCTTGATCTTGAACCACGTGGCGAGCGTGGCGGAGGCCGTGGAGGACATGGCCTTGGGCACCGCGAAGGGACCGACGCGCTTGGGCCCCTTGGCGCGGGCGACGTCGGCCGCCTCCACGATGGCGTGGGTCGAGGGACCGCCCGAGCCCATGATGATGCCGGTGCGGTCGTGCGAGATCTCGTGCTCCTCGAGCCCCGCGTCGCGGATCGCCTGCTCCATCGCCACGTGGTTCCAGGCGGTGCCGCCGCCGTGGAAGCGCATGGCGCGCCGGTCGACCACGCTCTCGGCGTCGAGGCTCGGCGCCCCCTGCACCTGGCAGCGGAAGCCGTGCGCCGCGAAGCTCTCCGCGTGGGTGATGCCCGAGCGGGCCTCGCGCAGGGACGCGAGCACCTCCTGGGTGTTGTTGCCGATGGATGAGACGATGCCCATCCCGGTGATCGCGACGCGCCTCATGACGATCGCAGCCCTCCTACGCGGCGTGTGTCGCGCCGTTCCGTTGTCACCTAGGACCGTGCCGGCCCGATCTCAACCGCCCGAGCGGAGTCCACGCTGCCGGAGCGGGGCGCCGGGGCGCCGCTCAGCCGCCCGCCGGAGCGGCGGCCTGGAACAGGCCGACCCGCAGATCCTTGGCCTCGTAGATGCGGCGGCCGTCCGCTTCGAGCCAGCCATCCGCGATGCCGAGCACGAGGCGCCCCTGGCGCACGCGCTTGAGATCGACGCCGTAGACGACCTGGCGCACGCTCGGCAGCACTTGGTCGGCGAACTTCACCTCGCCGACGCCGAGCGCCCGGCCGCGCCCGGACGAGCCGAGCCAGCCGAGGAAGAACCCGACCATCTGCCAGAGCGCGTCGAGGCCGAGGCAGCCGGGCATCACGGGGTCGCCCTGGAAGTGGCAGGGGAAGAACCAGAGGTCGGGCCGCACGTCGAGCTCCGCCCGCACATGGCCCTTGCCGTAGGCGCCGCCGTCCCGGCCGATCGAGACGATGCGGTCGAACATCAGCATCGGCGGCAGCGGCAGCTGCGCGTTGCCGGTCCCGAACATCTCGCCGCGCCCGCAGGCCAGCAGGTCCTCGTACGAGAAGTGCGAGGGCCGGGTCGGGGTGTCGGCGGCGGGCGTGTCGGCAGACATGGAGCGGGCGCGATCCTCAGGCTTCGGCACCGCGCTGCGGGCCGGCGGATGTGGCGGGCCGCGGCCCGCAGAGCGGCGCCTGTAGCATAGGGCGCCGGAGGGTTCAAAGTCGCGGGACTTCGCCAGGGTTCCGCAGACGCGAACTAAAACACTTCTGATGTAGGGGGTTGCGGCCCCGTTCGGGTTGCGGCGGGACGGCCCAGTCCCTATAACCGAGTGCGATCATTCGCGATCCTCACGCTGATTGTCAGACTGATGAACGACCTGTCGCCCCTGCATGCCGTGCTCAGCGCGCGCGCCCCGGCCCTCCAGGCCGAGGGAGCCGCCGGGCAGCGTCGCGGCTGCCCCCTGTCGGAACTGCGCGACCGGCTGCGCCGCGCGGGCCTGCGCCCGACGCGCCAGCGCCTGTCGCTCGGCTGGCTCCTGTTCGGAAAGGGCGACCGTCACCTGACGGCCGAGATGCTCTACGACGAGGCGATGCGCGCCAAGGTGCCGGTGTCGCTCGCCACCGTCTACAACACCCTGCACCAGTTCACCGAGGCCGGCCTGCTGCGCCAGCTCGCGCTCGACGGCTCCAAGGCCTATTTCGACACCAACCCGAGCGAGCACCACCACTTCTTCCTTGAGGACGAGGGACAGGTGCTCGACATGCCCGATTGCGGGATCACGGTCGATTCGCTGCCGAACCCGCCCGCCGGCATGGAGATCGCGGGCGTCGAGGTGATCGTGCGGCTGCGCCGCCGGCCCTGAGCCCGGCCGCACCCCGTTTCATGAGGCCGCCGTCTCGCGACGGCGGCTTTTTTCATGCGTGAGGCGCCTCGCATCGCGTCGACGGCCTCGCGTCGACGGCCTCACTTGGCGCGGCAGCGCCCGGTCTTCGTCCGCTCGCGGTCGCCGTCGTCGTAGTTGATGCCCACCGTCTCGCCGGCCAGCGAGGCGATCACGCCGGGGTACCACTTCCCGGCGCCCTGGAAGTTGCACTCGACCCGGGTGCCGATGGCCCAGGTGTAGGGGCGGACATCCGCGAGGTTCAGCGTCTCCCGGTCGCCGTCGTCGTAGGCGACCGCGATGCGGTCGCCGGCCACGCTCTGGATGACGCCCGGATACCAGTAGGCGCCGCCCTTGTAGCGGGCGAGCACCCAATCACCCTGCGTCTGCGCCTGCGCCCCGCAGAGCCCGGCCACGACCATGCAGGCCGCCGCGGCGACCGACCCGAGAATCTTCATCGTCATTCCAATCTGCCGCCCGACGCCTGTCGCAGCGCGCGTCGATCGCATGACACGATCCTCGGGTCGCCGCCAAGAGAACCGAACATCGATCAAGTCGAGGCGGCCCGCCGCCGGTCGAAAGTCTTGTGGAGGGCGATCACACCTCCGCCAGGAGCCGTGTCACCGCGTCTCCGGCCACCAGGGCGGCCAGCGCCCGCTCGCGCCCCTCGTCCACCGCGACGAGGGCGCCGCCGCAGAGGCTGCCCTGCCCGGTCATGGCGTATCGCAGGGTGCTGGCGGGCTGGAGCGCGCCCGGGCGCCAGGAGACGAAGCCCTGCAGGGCGCCGGGGCGGTCGTTGCGCCCGCTGACGAGATCGAGGCCGCAGGACTGCCCCCGCAGCACCCGGAGCGCGATGCGCAGGCGCTGGCGCTCGCGGCTCGCCAGGACGAGGCGCGGGCCGGCGAGCGCCACCAGCACGTCGGGGGCGAGGTGCAGCAGGCCCTCGGCGGCGAGCGGCCGGTCCGCCGTCTCGAACCGGTCGAGCACCGCCAGCGCCGTGAGGTCGTCGAGCACGACGAAGAGGCGCCGGTGCCGGTACTCCGGCCCGTGCACGTTCGTGTCCAGCGCGTAGGCGGTGCCGCCGTCGAGCCGCTCGCTCGCCGCGAGCCGGCCGGTGCCCGCCCCGGGCTCGCGCCCGTCCGGCCAGGCCACGTTGTGGGCGCGCGGCGAGATCAGGTACTGGCGCGCGGCCCCGGTCTCCACCTGCCCCGACCCGCCGCCCTCCACGATCCAGCGCACACCCTCGGCGGCGAACACGAAGGAGGTGCAGTCGGCGTGGCCGTGGGGGTGGCGCTGCTCGGCAAAGCCGCTGGCGAAATGGCCGAAGCCCCGCGCGGGTGAATCCGAGCGCGCCGCGATCACGCCCGAGACCGGGCGCGTCGGGGCCGGCGAGGCCCGCCCGGCGGCGAGCGGGCGCTCAGCCACCAGCGCGCGGTCGCCCAGCGCGAGCAGCCGCCCGATCCAGCCCGCGTGATCGATCCCGTGCGGCGCGTCGCCGAAAGGCGGCAGCCGTCCGCCCGGATCGAGGAGGCTCGTGACCGCGGGAATCACCGGCTCCACCCGCCCGGCGATGAATTCTGCCAGGGGCTCGTCCGGCAGCGCCGCCGCGAGGAGCCGCCCGAGGCTGAGGAGTTCGAGGCGCTGGTGCAGGGAGGGATCCGCGAAGGCGCCGTCCGCGTCGAGGAGCGAGGCGAAACCCTCGCGCAGGGCGTGGCGGGCGAGCGAGCCCCAAAAATCCGAGAGCGGCGCCTGCGGCAGCGCCCGGGCGACCGCGAGCAGCGCGGTCGCCGCGTGGACGAGGTGGAGCGAGCGCGCCAGCGTGTTTTGGCCGATGATCTCCGCCAGCGCGAAGCCGTGGCGCAGCGCCTCGCCCGCCAGCGTGCGCAAGGGCTCGGCCCGCAGCGCCTCGGCGTTGAGGCGCCCGAGCAGGCCCGCCAGCACCTCCGCCCGGCCCGCGAGGGCGACCGGGTGCAGGCCGAGCCCGTCGGTGGGCCGGCCCCAGGGATTCGCCTTCGACCACGCCCGGGCCAGCGCCACCGCGCGATGCCCGTCCGCCTCGGCGAGCGGCAGGAGCCAGGCCAGGGACTGGTACTCGATCCGCCACGCCACCGAGCGGAAGGGGTCTTCGCTCCAGGTCGGCGTCAGCGGCAGCGGCCAGGCGGGAGCGGCGGCGAGCCGGAGCTCCGGCGCGCCGACCGCGGGGCGCGGTCCCTGCTGCAGCGCCCGCAGGCGGTCGAGGATCAGCGGCACGCCGGCGGCCGGAATCGGCAGCCCGCCCGCACCGAACTCCCGGCCGAGTCGGTCGAGGAAGGCCCCCGCGTCGAGGAGGTCGTCGCCGCACAGGGATTCCAGCCGCAGCGCGTCGTCGAGGGCGATCTCGGGCGCGCCGAGCAGTTCCGCCGCCCCGTCCGCCTCCCAGGTGGCGAAGCCGAGTGCGACGCGCGCGGCGCCCGGCGGGGGCGCCAGTTCCAGGGTGAAGCGGCGGGCGTGGCGCTTGGCCGTGAGATTGACCACCGCGCCGAAGTCCGGGGTCGAGACGAGGTCCGGATAGGGCGGCGGGAGCTCGGCCCCCTCCCCGTCCCGGTAGACGACGCGCACCATCGCCCCGTCCCGCTCCGGCCGCGCGCCGTGGACCTGGCCCCGCAGGATCAGCGGGCGTCCCGGCACGGTCGCGAGGTCGAGCCAGTCCGGCTGCGGCGTCAGGCGGCGGCGCCGCCGCGCGGTCCCCCGGGCCGCCTCGGCCGGATCGCCCTGGAGCAGGTCCGGCCGGCCCACCTCGAACGGCGCGGTGTTGCGCCACGAGCGCACGCTCACCGCCACCGCCCGGGCGGGGTCCGGCATCAGGAAGCCGACCCGCACGAGGCTCGCGCCCGCGCCCTCGCTGCCGGCCGGCTGGTAGGCCGGGCCGGCGATCCAGGCGCTCTGGGGATCGAGCAGGGTGCGGGTGAGGCCGGGCACGTGGTCGAAGTCGAGGCTTCCCCCGTCGGCGGCCAGTAAATCGAATCCGACCTGCAGGAAATCGGGGGCGGCGAGCGCCTGCTCCTCCGGGTCCCAGCTGAGCTGGAAGCCGAACGCGCACCACGTCTCGGGCGCCACGTCATGGAAGGTGAGGACGACGCGCGACCAGCGGTTCTTGGCCGGCACCCGGTGGTGCGCCTCGCGCGCGCCGACCGCGGCGCCACCTGCGTAATGCGCCGAGACGGGCAGGAGACGAATGGCGCCGGGCATGGATCGAAGGAGGGGCGGGACAGGGAGCCCGCACCTGCCTGTCGCGGCGGCGCGGTGTCAAGCCGGGCCGGGTCGAGGCCCGCTCAGCGCCCCGCCAGCGCCCGGTCGCGGATCTGCGTCAGGGTCTGGCCCGGGGTGATCGCGTCTTTGGAGATCTTGAGGTGGATGATCGCCGGCCCCTCATGCGCGCGCGCCGCCGCGAAGGCCGCCGGGAAATCCTCCGTGCGCTCCACCGTCCAGCCGGCCCCGCCGAAGGCGCGCGCATAGGCGGCGAAGTCGGGATTGACGAGGTCGGTGGCGACCGGGCGGTCCGGGAAGTCGCGCTCCTGGTGCATGCGGATCGTGCCGTAGCTGGCGTTGTCGGCGACGATCACCACGATGGGCAGCCGGTACTGCACGGCGGTCGCGAATTCCTGCCCGTTCATCAGGAAGTCGCCGTCGCCATTGAGCGAGATCACGGTGCGCTCCGGCCAGAGCCGCTTCATCGCCACCGCCGCCGGCACGCCGTAGCCCATCGAGGCCGAGGTCGGCGCGATGTGGCCGGCGTGATCGCGGAAGCGGAAGAAGCGGTGGATCCAGGCCGCGTAGTTACCCGCGCCGTTGCACAGGATCGCGTCGCGCGGGAGTGTTTCGCGCAGGTGCACGATCACCTCGCCGAGATTGACCCCGCCGGGCTGGGGCGTCGCGGTCTCGCCCCAGGTCAGGAACTCCCGGTGCGCCGCCCGGGTCTCGTCGCGCCACGGGATGCGGGCGGGCGGATCGAGGCGCGCGAGCGCCGCCGCGGTGCGGGTCGGGGCGGCGTTGATGGCGAGGAACGGGCGGTAGACGCGGCCGAGTTCTTCCGGTCCGGGATGGATGTGCACGAGGCGGGTCTGCGGCCCCGGCACGTCGAGGAGGCTGTAGCCCTGCGAGGGGATCTCGCCGAGGCGCCCGCCCAGCAGCACCACGAGGTCGGAGGCCTTCACGCGGGCCACCAGCTGCGGGTTGGGGGCGAGCCCGAGATCGCCCGCGTAGTTGGGATGGAGCGCGTCGAAGAGCGGCGCGCGCCGGTAGCTCGTCGCCACCGGCAGGTCGAAGGCCTCGGCGAAGCGCGCGATGTCGCAGCGGGCGTTCTCCGTCCAGCGGCTGCCGCCCAGGATCACGAGCGGGCGCGCGGCGCCCGCGATCAGGTCGGCGAGGCGCGCGATGTCGTCGGCGCCCGGCGCGGCCTCGACCGGCACGAAGGGCGGCGCCAGGGGGCCGTGCGCCTCCTCCACCAGCATGTCCTTCGGCAGCGCGACCACCACCGGGCCGGGCCGCCCGGCGGTCGCGGTCGAGAAGGCGCGCGAGACGAATTCCGGCACCCGGTCGGGATCGTCGATCTCCGTGGCCCATTTCGCCATCGGGCCGAACACCGCGCGGTAGTCGAGTTCCTGAAAAGCCTCGCGCTCGCGGTAGCGGCGCTCGATCTGGCCGACGAACAGGATCATCGGGGTGGAGTCCTGCTGCGCCACGTGCAGCCCGGCCGAGGCGTTGGTGGCGCCGGGCCCGCGGGTGACGAAGCAGATGCCGGGCATCCCCGTGGCCTTGCCGTGGGCTTCCGCCATCATGGCGGCGGCCCCCTCCTGGCGGCAGGTGGTGACCGCGATGCCGGAATCGCGCAGCGCGTCGAGGACGGGCAGGAAGCTCTCGCCCGGCACCGTGAAGACGTGGCGCACGCCGTTCGCCACCAGCTGCTGGACCAGCACCCGGGCGGCCGTGCGCCCCGTCCCGTTCGGTGTCATGGATGTTCGCGCTCCCAGGAATGATCGACCGCCCGTGCCGGCGGCCTCCTCGCCGATGCCGAGTGTCAGGGTCCGAAGATCACGCCCTCGGTGTAGGGGATCTCGCCGAGCCGCGGCGGGTTCGGGCCGCGGTAGTACTTGTTCTGGTGCCGGCTGATGTGGCGCCCGACGAGCCCCGGCACCGGGCCGTCGACGTCGATGAGCACGCTGGGCTTGCCCGAGAGGAGCAGGCGGCGCCCGAGCGGGCCGGCGAAGCGCACGAAATCGGCGAGGCTGCGGCAGTAGATCAGGTGCGTGGTCGGCACGAGGCGCTTGAGCACGCGCCGCGGGGCGAACACGAACGGGTGCAGGCCGTCCGCCGCCTCCACCACGAGGCAGGTGCAGCCGTAGGCGGCGTGCGCCTCGATCAGGTCGCGCTCCGGCAGGGCGGCGAGGGCGTGCGGCACGCGCTCGCGGATGCGGTGGAGGCGGACGCGCTCCCGCCCGCGGGCGAGCGAGGGCGCGCAGAGCAGCAGCCCGCGGCTGAAGGCGCGAAAACCCTGCCGCTCGATGATCGGCTGGGTGTGCGGGGCCGGGGACAGGTTGATGTAGGTGACGTCCTGGTGGCGCAGCACGTAGTGGATCAGCATCGCGCCCTGCGCCGCGTAGGCGGGCTCGACGTACCAGCTCGACAGGTTGCAGCGCACGACCCGCTGCCCGCCCGAGTCGAAGGCCGCGAAGATCATCAGCACCGCGCCCACCGGGCGCCCGCCGCTCTCCAGCATGTAGCCGAAGCGCGGATAGCCCTCCGGCACGGCGCGCTCGGCCTGGCGGCGCAGGCCGCGCAGCCAGTAGCCCTTCGGACGCAGGCGGAAGCCCTGGCTCAGCAGCGTCGCCACCGCGTCGAGGTCGCCCTCGGTGATCTGCCGGCGCCGCAAGGTCGTCCCAACTTCTCCGGCCATTCCGTTTACCTTGCGGGGGTGAAGGACTTGCTGCGATTTCTCTGCGGCTGATATAGCTGAATCCGTGACGAGGAGACATTCCGATATGTCCATAAGGTTAACAATTCTTGGACAAATGAAGCAGATCGCCGAGGAACAACAGAGGAGCATCTCTGATCTGAGCGATCAAACACTTCTGGTGGAATCCGGCCTGGATTCATTGTGTTTCGCGATTCTGGTGGCGCGGCTCGAAGCGGATCTCGGTGTCGATCCGTTCACGATGTCCGAGGACATCCAGTTCCCGGTGACGGTGGGCGAGTTCATCGCACTCTACGAGGCCGCGGCGGTCGATGCCGCTGCCTGAGCCCGGCTCGCTGCGCGAGGCGCTCGCCGCCTCGCCCCGGCCCGGCGGCCACCTCTCCGGCGCGTCGGCCGAGACGCCGTTCGCGGCCCTTCTCGACCACAGCCCGCTCGGCGGCGCCCGCGACGCGCTGCACGGGCGCGCCGTGATGATCGCGACCGCCGACCAGTTCACGGCGGCGCTCGCGCTGATCGACCTCGACGGCGTGGCGCGCCGCCTGCTCCTCTGCCCGCCCGACCTCGACCCGGCCCACTGGCCGGCGCTGCTCGACCGGGCGGAGATCGACGCGGTGGTGAGCGACCTCGCCGCGGAGGCCCGCCCCGACGTCGCGGGCCGGCCGGTGCACGGCATCGGCGCGCTCGCCCCCGCGGCCGCCCCGCCCGGCCCGGCGCTCGCCACCGAGTGGGTGCTCCTGACCTCCGGCACCACCGGCGTGCCGAAGATGGCGGTGCACGATCTGGCGGGCCTCACCGGGGCGATCCGGCCGCTTGCGCCGGGCGCGCCCGCGCCGGTCTGGTCGACCTTCTACGACATCCGCCGCTACGGCGGCCTGCAGATCTTCCTGCGCGGGGTCCTGGGCGGCTCGCTGGTGCTCTCGGCCAAGGACGAGCCGGTGGCCGATTTCCTGCGCCGCCTCGGCCGGCACGGGGCGACGCACGTCTCGGGCACGCCCTCGCACTGGCGCCGGGCGCTGATGAGCCCCGCCGTCGCGGCGATGCGGCCCGCCTACGTGCGCCTGTCGGGCGAGATCGCCGATCAGGCCGTGCTCGACGCACTGCGCGCGGCCTATCCGGACGCCTCGGTCGGCCACGCCTACGCCTCCACCGAGGCGGGCGTCGGCTTCGAGGTGACGGACGGGCGCGAGGGTTTTCCCGAGGACTTCATCGGCCGGGACGGGCCGGTCGAGCTGCGGGTCGTGGACGGCGCGCTGCGGATCCGCTCGGGGCGCACCGCGCGCTGCTACCTCGGCGAGGCGGCCGCGGCCCTGACGGACGCCGAGGGCTTCGTCGACACGGGCGACATGGTGGCCCTGCGCGAGGGACGCTTCCACTTCGTCGGCCGGCGCGGCGGCATCATCAACGTCGGCGGCCTCAAGGTGCATCCCGAGGAGGTCGAGGCGGTGATCAACCGGCACCCGCGGGTGCGCATGTCCCTGGTCGAGGGCCGGCGCAACCCGATCACCGGCGCCCTCGTCACCGCGACCGTGGTGCTGCACGCAGGCGAGGCGCCGGCCGAGGGCGTCAAGGCCGAGATCCTGGCCGTTTGCCGGGAGTCCCTTCCCCCCCACAAGGTCCCGGCGGTCCTGCGTTTCGCGGACGGCCTCGCGGTGACGCAGGCCGGCAAGCTCGCCCGCGGCGCCGCTCCTCCGCCCGAGGTGCGTCATGCGTAACGTGGTCGTCACGGGCGGCAGCCGGGGCCTCGGCCTCGGCATCGCGCGCCGGCTCTCCGCCTCGGGCTTCCGGGTGATCGCGGTGGCGCGCCGCCCCGGCGAGGCGCTGGAGGCGGCGATGCGCGAGGGCGGGCCGGGCGAGATCCGCTTCCTCGCCGCCGATCTGGGCCAGGTCGAGGCCCTGCCGGACCTCGTGCGGCAGGTGCGGGAGGCGCACGGGCCCGTCTACGGGCTCGTCAACAACGCGGGCCTCGGCACCGAGGGCCTGCTCGCGATGATGCCGCTCTCCGACATCGAGGCGCTGGTGCGGCTCAACACGCTCGCGCCGATCGTGGTGACCAAGCACGCGGTGCGCTCGATGATGGCCGAGGGACGCGGGCGGGTCGTCAACGTCAGCTCGATCATCGCCTCGACCGGCTACAACGCCCTGTCGGTCTACGCCGCCACCAAGGCCTCGATGATCGGCTTCACCCGCTCGCTCGCCCGCGAGGTGGGCAAGCTCGGCATCACGGTGAACGCGGTCGCCCCGGGTTTCATCGACACCGAGATGACGAGCGGCCTCGGCGAGGCCGAGCGCCAGCGCATCGCCGGCCGCAGCGCGCTGCGCCGCCTCGCCGAGGTCGAGGACGTGGCCAACGCGGTGGATTTCCTGATGGGCGAGACCGGCCGCAACATCACCGGCACGGTGATGACGGTGGACGCGGGCAGCACGGCCTGAGCCGTGCGCGGGTCCGGGTCGCGCGTGAGCGAGATCGTCGAATACGCTCTTCGCATCAGGCGCGGGAACCGCGACGGAACCCCTCTCCCGCACGGGCTTGCGGATTCACACGTCGGGTCGTGCACGTTCTCCTCTCCCCGCGTGCGGGGAGAGGGCTTCGGCG
>NZ_JBKIBX010000023.1:0-91168 GCF_046557895.1 Methylobacterium oryzisoli
GCTTCGGCCGCGGCTTCCGGCGCTTCGGCGTCAACGATGCCGGCGGCGTGAGCACCGCTGGCCTCGCCGCGGCGGGCGATTATCGCTCCAACGCCTGAACCCTCGGTGCCGCACCGTCTCCGCTCTCCTCCGGAGACGGTGCGGTCC
Source organism: Methylobacterium oryzisoli (assembly GCF_046557895.1). NCBI lineage: Bacteria > Pseudomonadati > Pseudomonadota > Alphaproteobacteria > Hyphomicrobiales > Methylobacteriaceae > Methylobacterium > Methylobacterium oryzisoli. The sequence goes on from NZ_JBKIBX010000023.1 coordinate 148, forward strand.
GATCGTCGTCAGAGCCGCCTACCTGGCCGACGAGATCAATGGCGCCCGCGCATGAGCCGCGGGGCAGAACCAGGCACCGGTGAGCGTTCTCCTGAGGCAAGGTCCAGCAGAACGTTTTCAGCTGCTGCGGCCGGACCTGGCCACATCGAACGCGCCTTCCGAAAATTGAAACGAGTTGGGAATCTATCCGCTTGTATGCGGGAAATCCGGACGTTTCGCAAGTCTCACAACTTCAAGAGCGTCATACATCTTGCCATAACAACTGACACGGACCGCCTGCTGTTGCTGGGTATCCAGTCGCATCGCAAACAGGACTGCTTCCGCGAGCTCAGCGAAGGCCCGTGTACGGTTGCCAGCCCGAGTGGCGCTGATCTTGGGATCCAGTTTGTCGAACCAATGAACCACCGCATACCGATGCCAGTCGAAGCTGCCCTGCACCTCTGCCTCCTCTGTTCCTGGTACATAGGAGTGTGAGAGGTGTGACTGTTGAATGAAAGCGTCCTCATCCGCATGGATTGCTTAATCATCCATAAGGGACCTGTGGGACGGACCTGACCGGATTCTGTACCGGTCTGATGGAGAGGCTGCTGCATGGCTGTGGCGGAGGGTAGCCGGAACGCCGAATCCGGGTAGGTGACAGGCGCAGGCGGCCGCCAGCCCGAGAACGGCTGGTTCGTCCGCTCCTCTGCCCGAAGCCGTCGGTGCGCCGCGCCGACATGCCGTCCCAGCTTCAAGGATCTCTCATGCGCTGCCCCGCTCTCGCCCGCGCGCTGTCCGTCGTCGTCCTGCTGCTCTGCGGTGCCGCGACTGCGGCTGAGCCCGGGCGGCCGGGCGCGTCTGCGCTGCCCGTCCTGACGCCGCTCGTCGGCCAAGTGCTGGCGCCCCCTCGCGTCGTGCCGATGTCGGATGGGCGCAACCACCTCGTCTACGAACTCGGCCTCTCGAACGTCTTGGACGGCCGGTTCGACGTCAAACGCCTCGCCGTCTTGGACGGCAGCTCGGGACGACCTCTCCTCGTGCTCGACCGGGGCGCGATCGGCCAGCGCTTGTCGCTCGGTGGCCGTCGCGGCAGCGAGGCGGCATCGCTCGGTGCCTCTCAGTTCGGGGTCGTCTTCCTCCATGTCGGCCTCGACCCGGGAGCGCGCATTCCCGCGACTCTCATTCATGAGATCGACGGATTTGCTGAGCCGCTGAAGACCGACCTGTCGATGCAGATCGCCGAAACGCCGGTGATCGACGAACCTCTGCCCGTTCTCGCAGCTCCGCTGCGCGGTGGCGGCTACGTCGCCGGGGATGGCTGCTGCGACTCCATCCGGCATGTCCGCGCCCTCCTGCCGCTGAACGGCGCCTTTCGTCTGGCGCAGCGCTTCGCGATCGACTGGGAGCGGATCGACGGCGAGAATCGGATCGTGCGAGGCGACCTGAAGGACGTCAGGAGCTACCGCATCTACGGCGAGCCCGTGCTGGCGGTGGCCGATGGGGCGGTGGTCGGCGCACGCGATGATCTGCCCGACCAAGTGCCCGGGGCGCTGCCGCCGAACCTGCCGATCGCCGAGGCTGACGGCAACTTCGTCGTGATCGACATCGGCGGCGGTGCCTTCGTGCTCTACGCCCACCTTCGCCCCGGACGCGTCAGGGTGCGCGTCGGCGAGCGGGTCCGGCGCGGCGAGCCCATCGGCGAGGTGGGCAACAGCGGCAACAGCCAAGCGCCGCATCTTCACCTGCATGTCATGGACCATGCGAGCGGCCTGCTGGCGAACGGCCTGCCTTACGTGTTCGAGAGCTACACCATCTCGGCCTCGGACGAGGCCGGGACCGCGGACTTCGATCGGGCGGAGGCGACCGGCTCGCCGCTCACGCTGACCCCGCGGTCTCCCCCGCTGGCGGTGCGCCATGCCCTGCCGCTGGACCTCTCGGTCGTGGATTGGGGATCGTCGCCCTGAAGACGCGCTGTCGCGGCTGGAATGCGCTCGCGGCAGAGGCCGGCCGTATCAAGTCCTACCCCGACTTGGAACAGATCGGCTCACAAGCGCGGCGGTCTCGAACCCCTAGACCCGCCCCGCCGCCAGGTAGCGCTGCCGCCGCGCCGCGCTCTCCCCGGCGAAGCGCCGGTCCGGCGTGAGCACGGCGCGGGTCGGAGGGCGGGTGCAGACCTCCGGCTCGGTGCCGCCGGCGCACAGCATGCCGAGCCGCGCCGCCCCGAAGGCGGCGCCGAGCTCGCCACCCCGCGGGCAAGCGAGGTCCAAGTCGAGCGTGTCGGCGATGAGCTGGTTCCAGAACGGCGTGCGCGAGCCGCCGCCGACGACGACGCAGCGGCGCGGCGCCGCGCCGGCTTCGCTCAGCACGTCGAGGCAATCCGCCATCGCGAAGGCGACGCCCTCCAGCACGGCATAGACCAGCGCGTCGAGGCCGTGCTCGGCCCTGAGGCCCGTGAACGAGGCGGTGAGGTCGGGGTCGTTGTGGGGCGTGCGCTCGCCCGTGAGATAGGGCACGAAGACCGGCGCGTGGGCCCGCCGGCCCGGATCGGCCGCGAAGGCCTCGGCCCGGGCGATCAGGGCGCCGACTTGGGCCCCCTCGCCGACGATGCCGGCGAGCCACGACAGGGAGGCGGCGGCCGAGAGCGCCACCGCCATGCCGTGCCAGCGCCCCGGCAGGGCGTGGCAGAAGGCGTGCAGGGTGCGCTCGGGCAGCGAGACCATCCGGTCGGTCGTCACGAACAGCACGCCCGACGTGCCGAGCGACAGGAAGCCGTCGCCGGCCTGCGTCGCCCCGATCCCCACCGCCGAGCAGGCGTTGTCGCCGCCCCCGCCGGCGATCGGGATCCTGTCTCCGCCGAGGCCCCACGCCGCCGCGAGGTCGGCCGAGAGGTGGGCCGACACCTCGGAGCCCTCGACGAGGTCGGGCATCTGCGCCCGGGTGAGGCCGCAGGCAGAGAGCAGCGTGTCGTCGAAGCGCCGCGCCGCCACGTCGAGCCAGAGCGTGCCGGCGGAATCCGACATCTCCGACACGAAGGCCCCGGAGAGCCGCCAGCGGACGTAGTCCTTCGGCAGCAGCACCTTGGCGATCTGGGCAAAGATCTCGGGCTCGTGCCGGGCGACCCAGAGCAGCTTCGGGGCCGTGAAGCCCGGCATCGGCACGTTGGCCGCGCGCGCCGTGAAGTCCGGCACGCGGGCGAGCAGCTCCGCGCATTCCGCCCCGCAGCGGCCGTCGTTCCACAGGATCGCCGGGCGCAGCACCTGGCCGGAGGCCGAGAGCAGGGTGGCGCTATGCTGCTGGCCCGACAGGCCGATCCCCCGCACGGCGCCGAGCTCCGCCCCCGGCGCCCGGGCGCGCGCCTCGGCCACCGCGGCGAGCGTCGCCTGCCACCACGCCTCCGGGTCCTGCTCCGACCAGAGCGGGCGCGGCCGCGCGATCGCCACCGATGCGCTGCCCTCGGCGAGGCAGGTCTGGTTCTCGTCGAGGAGCACCGCCTTCACCGAGGAGGTGCCGATGTCGATGCCGAGGAAGCGGGCGGGCTGGGTCATGGCGAGGTCATTGACGGGTTACGGCGTGAGGGGAGGGGAGCGGGCGGGGAGACCATGGCCTCCATCCCCGCCTCAGATCGCGAGCCCGGCCTCGTCGAACAGGTAGATCTGCTCGGGCGCGACCCGCACCGGCAGCTCGTCGCCGGCCGCGACCGCGGGGCGGCCGGGGGTGAGGATCGACAGGGCGTCGCCCTCCACGGGCCGGGCGTAGATCTGGGTCGAGCCGCCGAGGTTCTCGGTCAGCTCCGCCCGCAGGCGCAGCGAGGGCGCGGCCCCGTCGAGGGCGAGGTGCTCGGGCCGCAGCCCGACCGTGACGCGGTCGCCGACCCGCGCGCCGCCGCGGCGGGGCGCGGCGGTGAGGTGGCCGCCCACGAAGCTCGGATGCGCCAGGGTCAGGCGGCCGCCCGCCGCCTCGGTCACGGTGGCGGGCAGGAAGTTCATGCGCGGCGAGCCGATGAAGCCGGCCACGAACGTGTTGACCGGGGCGTCGTAGAGCTCCGACGGCGTGCCGACCTGCTCGACGCGGCCCGCCCGCAGCACCACGATCCGGTCGGCCAGCGTCATCGCCTCGATCTGGTCGTGGGTGACGTAGACCATGGTCACGCCGAGCTTCTGGTGCAGCCGGGCGATCTCGATGCGCATCTGGGTGCGCAGCTCGGCGTCGAGGTTCGAGAGCGGCTCGTCGAACAGAAAGAGCTTGGGGTGGCGCACGATGGCCCGCCCGATCGCGACGCGCTGGCGCTGGCCGCCGGAGAGCTGGCGCGGCTTGCGCTGGAGCAGCGGCCCGACCTGGAGGATGGCGGCCGCCTCCTCGACCCGGCGGCGGATCTCGTCGGCCGGCATCTTCGCCATGCGCAGGCCGAAGGCCATGTTCTCGAACACGCTCATGTGGGGGTAGAGCGCGTAGGACTGGAACACCATCGCGACCTGGCGGGCGGCGGGCTCGACGTGGGTGACCTCGCGCCCATCGATCGACAGCGTGCCGGCGCTGATCTCCTCCAGGCCCGCGATCATCCGCAGCAGGGTCGACTTCCCGCAGCCGGAGGGACCGACGAAGACGATGAACTCGCCCTTCTCGGCGCGGAAGCCGACGCCATCGACCACGGTGTGGTCGCCGTAGCGTTTGACGATGCCGTCGAGGCTGAGGAAGGCCATCTCGTGTTATCCGTGGTCGGCGGCGAGGCCGGCCTGCGCGACGTCGCGGGCGAGAGGGGCGGCTTCCGCCGCCCGCGCGTCGCGCTCGATCGCGTTGCGGACCTCGAACAGGGTCAGGTAGGTGCGGTAGGCGCGCGCGTGGGCCTGCGCCCAGGCCGGGTCGGGGACGAGCGCACGGGGCTCGGACGCCATCGCGTCGAGGGCGCCGAACAGGTCGGGGACGAGCCCCGCGGCGGTGGCGGCCACCATGGCGGTGCCGAGCAGCACCGGCTCGGCCGCCTCGCCGACCACGAGGGTGCAGCCGAGGGCGTCGCGGTAGAGGCGCATCAGCAGCGGGTTGTGCCGGTGCCCGCCGGCCAGCGCCACCGTGTCGATGGCGTAGCCGTGGCGGTTCAGGTGCTCGCGGATGTGCCGCGTCTGGAGGGCGAGCGCCCGGGCGGTGGCGTAGTAGGCCTCCAGGAACGAGCGCTCGCTCGTCTCCTCGCCGATGCCGGTCAGGAGGGCCCGCACCCGCCCGTCGCCGAGCGGCGCCCGGTTGCCGAGCCAGTCCGGCACGACGTGGCGGCGGGCCGCGAAGGCCGGCCCCTCGGCGTCGAGGCGGGCCAGCACCGCGGCCGCGGCGGCCGCGTGGCGCTCCGGCGTCGGCGGCCCGGGGCTCGCCGGGTGGTGGGCCAGCACCGCGTCGAGGGCGGCGCCCGACAGGCTCTGCCCGGCCTCGTGCATCCACAGGCCGGGGAAGACCGCGTCCTTGAACGGGCCCCAGACGCCCGGCACGCGGCGCGCGTCGGGGGCGAAGGGCATGAACGAGGTCGAGGTGCCGGCGATCATCGGCAGCACCCGGTTGAGGCGCGGGCGGCAGTCGCGGCCGAGCACCCCGAGGGCGCCGGCCTCGGCGTCGATCAGCCCGACCGCGACCGGCAGGCCGGCCGGCAGGCCGAAATCCCGCGCCGCGTCCTCGGAGAGCGGCCCGTGCACCGTGCCGACATGGGCGGGTGCTGCGGCGAGGCGCCCGAGGCGGATGAGGTCGTCGAGGCCGAGCGCGTCGAGGAGGTCGCGGCACCAGGGCTCGTCCTCGTGGGGCAGGTAGGGCCACTTGCAGGCCAGCCCGCAGACCGAATGGCGGTCGATGCCCGTCGCCCGGTAGGCGAGCTCGTCGCAGAGGTCGCGGGCGGCGGTCAGCCGCGCCCAGGCCTCGGGGCGGTGGCGCTTGAGCCAGAGCAGCTTCGGCAGGTTCGTCTCCGGCGAGACGGCTCCGCCGACGTGGTCGAGGAAGCGGTGGCCGGTGCGGTCGATCTCCAGCGCCTCCGCCTCGCCCCGGTGGTCCATCCAGCAGACGACGTCGGCCTCGCCGTCGAGCGGGGGCGCGCCCGTGGCGGTGAGCGCCAGCGACGAGGTCGCGTCGAAGGCGAGCCCTGCGATCCGCGCGGCCGCGCCGGGCTCGGCCGCCAGGCCCTCGCGCACGCAGGCGCCCACCGCCGCCCAGATCTCCGCCATGCGGTAGACCGCGTGGTGCTCGGCCGGGCGCAGGAGCCGGAACGGGGCCTGGCGCGCAACGAGGCAGCGCCCGTCCCGGGTGAACAGCCCGGCCCGGGCCGACAGGGTGCCGACGTCGACGGCGAGGACGAGGGGGGCCGTCATCGCGCCTCCCGCGCGGGTTGCCGGCGATCGGGCTCGCGGCCGGTGCGCGTCCGCCGCGTCCCGTCCGCGCAGGGCTGTCCGGTGAAGAATGAAGTGCGGGTCCCCTCCTCTCCCCGCGGGCGGGGAGAGGACTTCATCGACCTCGTCGTCGATGAAGTGAGCGCAGGCGCAGCCGGAGCGAGGGTGAGGGGGAGATGCCGGAGGAGTCTCCTCCGGAGACACCCCCTCACCCTCGCCCTACGGGCTTGCCGTGCACCCTGCACGGGTGCACGGCCCTCTCCCCGCCCGCGGGGAGAGGAGAAAATCCGCGTCTTTTCTTCTCCCCGGACAGCCTTGCCGTCCACCGGGACAGGAGGAAACCCGCGCCGGACCCTGAATCGCCCCGGGATTGCCCCGCTCCTCCGCCGGCATCGGCTCGTCCGGATCCCGCTCACGCGCGCGCCTCCCCCTCGTCCAGGATCGCCCCCGCCACCGCCTCGTCGGTGACGAGGCGGTTGACGTAGCCCGCCCGCAGCACCGCCGCCACGATTCCGGCCTTGTGCGGACCGCCGGCGGCGAGGATCGAGCACGGCACCTCGCGCAGGTCCTCCGGCGGCAGGGCGACCGCGCGGGCGTTGAGGGGGTGGTCGACCGGCCGGCCGTCGCGGTCGAGGTAGACGCCGAGCAGGTCGCCGACGGCGCCGGCCGCCGCGAGCGCCGCGCGGTTCTCCGAGACGGTCTGGGTGCGGGCGAGCAGCGAGAGGTCGGACAGGTCGCCGGCCGCCACCAGGGCGACGTCGGCCTGGCGCGCCCGCCGCATCGCCTCGGCGAGGCCGTAATGGGTCAGGAGCGCGAGCCGGTTCTCGCTCGACGGGCAGTAGATCGGGGCCGGGAGGTAGTAGCACTCGGCTCCGAGCGCCCGGGCGAACTCCGTCGCGACCTCGAAGGTGTTGGTGCCCGAGCCCCGGGTGAGGCCGCCCATCAGGGCCGCCACCCAGGCGCCGGGCAGGCGCCGCGGGCTGATCCGCCGGGCCGCTGCCGAGAGCGTGCTGCCCCAGCCGACGCCGAGGCCGCGGCCCTCCGCCAGCAGGGGGTCGAGGAGGGCGCCCGCCGCCTCGCCGATGACGCGCTGCTGGGCGGACGGGTCGTCGACCGCCGGCACCACGACGGCCTCGGCGAGGCCGAAGCGGTCCCTCAGGCGCGCCTCCAGGGCGACGCACTGGGCGAGCGGCATCCGCAGCTCGATCCGCACCGAGCCGTCGGCCCGGGCCTGGCCGACGATCCGGTTCACCCTGAGGCGCGTGATGCCGAGCCGGTCGGCGATCTCCTGCTGCTTGAGGCCGGCGATGAAGTAGTACCAGGCCACCCGGGCGCGGACGTGCTCGCCCTCGTGGTCGGCCTCCGCCTCGGGCGACGCCGCCCTCACGCGGCCGCCTCGCGCAGCAGGGCCGCCGAGCGGCGCACCGCGTCGAGCACCGAGGCATCGTCCTGCTCGAAGGGGTAGAACACCTCGAGGAACACCGGCGCGTGGCCGAGGCCCGCGCGGCGCTGGAGGGCGAGGGCCGCGCGCGGGTCGACCCGGCCCGGCTTGGTCAGGTCCCAGTGGCGGTCGAGCTGGTAGTCGGTCTGCTGGAGGTGGACCGCGCCGATCCGGCGCCCCAGCCCGTCGAACCACGGCTCCATCGCGGCCCGGCCCGGCCCGTAGAGCGGCTCGAAGGTGGCGTGGCCCCAGTCGACGCAGTAGCGCCAGGGCAGGGCCGCGCCCGCGAGGTCGTCCGCCATCCGGACGGCCTGCGCGACGCTCCAGGGCCATTCCCGGCGCAGCGGAGTCGGCTCGACCAGGAGCTCGGTGAGTCCCGCACTGGCCCCGGCCTCGGCGAGGCGGTGCATCCGGGCGATCAGGTCGCGGTAGTCGGATTCGGGGATCGCGTCCGGCTCGTGCCCGTCGGGGCGCGCGGCCACCGCCCCGAGGGGGCCGCCGACGCGGGGGATGCCGGCCCGGGCGGCGAAGCGGTAGGCGCGGACGAGCCAGTGCTCGGCGACCTCGCGCAGGCGCGGATCGGGGTGGAGGAGCTGGTTGAAGCTGTAGTGGGCGAGCCCCACGAAGGCGCTGTGGACCGTGATCCCGTGGCTGTCCGCCCCGGTCCGGATGTCGTCCGCCGCGGCGTCGAGCACCGCGTCCGGCCAGAGGGGATCGACGAGGTCGAAGGTGAGCTGGACGAGGTCGAGGCCGAGCTCGTCCCGCACCAGCGGCGCCCAGAGCGCCGGCGTGACCCAGCGCTTGACGCAGAACGACAGGTTGATGCCGACCCTTAAGTTCGTCACGTCCGGGTTCGTCGCTAGCGGGCTCGTCACTTGGTCGCTCCCATCGTGAGGCCGCGGACCATGTGGCGCGAGACCGCGAGCGCGAACAGCGTCACCGGCAGGACGATGACGGTGCCGGTCGCCATGATCTTGCCCCAGGGCAGCTCGTAGCCGGACATGAAGCTGGTCGCGACGACGGGAGCGGTCTGCACCTGGCGGCGGGTGAGCACGAGGGCGTAGAGCAGCTCGTTCCACGAGAAGATGAAGCTGAAGATCGCCGAGACCGCGATGCCGGGCACGCCGAGCGGCAGGTAGATCCGGCGGAAGATCGTGAACTGGTCGGCGCCCTCCAGACGCGCCGCCTGCTCGAGGTCGCGCGGGATCGACCGGAACTGGTCGGTGCAGATCCAGATCACGATCGGCAGGTTGAAGGTGAGATAGATCAGGATCAGGACGAGATGCGTGTCGAGCAGGTTGACCTGGAGCGCCAGCAGGTAGACCGGCAGGGCGAGCACGATCGGGCTGATCATCCGGTTCGAGATGAACCAGAACCACAGGTCGCGCTTGCCGCGGAACTCGAACCGGGCCAGCGCATAGGCGGCCGGCGTGCCGAGGCAGACCGCCAGGAAGGTGGTGGTGCAGACCACGATCAGGGAGTTGACGATGGCGCCCGAGACCTTCTGGTCGGCGAAGATCTCGGCATAATGCGCGAGCGTCGGGCGGAAGAACCACACCGGCGGCGAGGCCAGCAGCGCGGCCTGCTCCTTCAGGCTCGACGACACCATCCAGTAGAACGGAAAAAGGGTGAAGCCCAGGGTGACGAGGAGCCCGAGGGCGTGCAGCAGGCGCGCGGAACGACCGGTCACGTGTCGATCTCCCGGTAGAGGAGCCGGATGTAGAGCCGGCTCAGGATGATCGTGACGACGAGGAGCAGGATCGCCTGGGCCGAGGCGGTGCCCATGTCGAAGACCCGGAAGCCGATCCGCTGGATGTAGATCGAGATCAGGTCGGTGGCCGAGCCCGGCCCGCCCCGGGTCATCACGAACACCATGTCGAACAGCTTCAGGATGTCGGCCGAGCGCAGGATCAGCACGGCGGTGAGCCCGGGCAGCAGGTAGGGCAGCTGCACGTGGCGCAGGAGCGCGAGCCGCGAGGGCGTCTCCAGGCGCGCCGCCTCCTCGATCTCCACCGGCACCATCGACAGGCCGGCGAGGAAGATCAGGGCGCAGAACGGCGTCCACTGCCAGATGTCCATGATGGCGATCGCCGCGAAGGCCCCGGCCGAGGAGCCGAGCCAGTCGAAGCCGCCGAGCCCGACGAGTCCGAGGAGCTGGTTGGCAACCCCGAAGTCGCGGTTGAAGATCAGCCGCCCGACCAGCCCGACCACCGCGAAGGTGGTGGCGAGCGGCACCACCAGCGAGACCCGGGCGAGCGCCCGCAGGAAGGGCAGGCCCGGCTGGTGCAGCATCAGCGCGATGGCGATGCCGAGAACCAGCTCGACCGGCATCACGGTCAGGAAGAACCGGGCGGTGAGGAGGAGCGAGTCCCAGTAGGTCCGGTCGCTCAGCACGCTCAGATAATTTTCGAACCCGACGAACGGGAAGCCGTCCCGCGGCCGGGCGAGGTTGTAGCGCCGGAACGAGGTCACGAGCGCGAACAGCGTCGGGTAGATCCCGATCACCAGGAGGGTTCCGACCGCCGGCAGCAGGAACCACAGCGGCGTCAGCCGGCCGTAGCCGGGTTTGAGCCGGCCGGAAGCGCGCTGGCGCGGTGCGTCCGGGCCGGCGGCGTGCGCCGCGGTCCCGGTCTCGGCAGGGGGCGGGGTCATTCGAGGTTGGTGTGGTTGGCGCGCATCGCCTCCGGGCTGACGCCGAGCTGCGCGCGGAGCTTCACGATCATGATCTCGAACAGCACGAACAGGGCGCCCTCGTAGAGCGAACCCATCGGCAGGATCGAGGCACTGCCCGGGTCACCCGCCCGGTCGTCCGCCATAGTCTGGGCCGGGACGACGAGGACGCGGTCGGCGCGCCGCGCCGCCTCGCCCCCGCCTTGCGCCGTCACCACCAGGACGGATGCCCCGGCCGCGCGGGCGGTGTCGATCAGCGCCAGCACGGTCGAAAAGCTGCCGGGCCCGGCCGAGACCACGAGCAGGTCGCCGGTCCCGATCGGCGGGGTGGTCATGTCGCCGACGACGCTCGCGCGCAGCCCGAGATGGAACAGGCGCATGGCGAGGCCGCGCACCTGCAGCCCCTCGCGCCCGACGCCGTAGAGCGCGATCCGCCCCGCCCCGGCGATGGCCATGACCGCCGCGTCGACGGCCGCGTCGTCGAGGCTCTCGAAGACGCGCTCCAGCTCGGCGAGGGCTTGGCGATAGGAGGTCTGCACGGGCGGTTCTCCTGGCGGGGTGACGGGCATCCGCCTCTCCCCGCGGGCGGGGAGAGGGTTACGGCCCCCTGTCGGGCCGTGACGAGCGCAGGCGCAGCCGGAGCGAGGGTGAGGGGGTGTTGCCGGATGAGGCTCCGTCGGGGCACCTCACCCTCGCGCTCCGCGCTCGCTCCGGCCCCGGCAAGGACGCCCCGACGCGTCCGCCGGCCTACTGCAGCAGCGCCTTCTTGCCCGAGTAATACCCCTCCTTGGCCAGGATCCCCTCCATGCGGGTGCCGATCTCCTTGGCGCCCGCGGCCGGGGTGGTCTCGCCCAGCATCATCTTCGAGCCCCACTCGGCCACGACCTCGGAGATCGCCGGCCAGGCCGGGAAGCGGGGCCGGTACTGCGGCACGCCCTTCTGCCAGGAGGCGACCATCGGCTCGACGAACTTGTAGGAGGCCCTGATGTCGGGCTGCTGGTAGATCGCGGTGCGGCCCGAGACGCCGCCGGCCTCGACGTAGGGGCGGGCGATCGCCTCCGAGGTGGCCCACTGGATGAACAGCCAGGCCGCCTTCTTCTCCGCGTCGGAGGCCTGCGAGGCGACGGCGAGGGAGAAGCCGCCGAGGGCCGGCAGGCGCCCGGCCGGGCCTTCCGGCTCCGGCGCCACCGCCAGGCAGTCGCCGAGCTTCGAGGTCTTCGGGTCGGTGAGCGTGCCGTAGAAGGCCGACCACTCGGTGATCATCGCGACCTGGCCCTGTGCCAGGGCGTTCACCGCCTCGTTGTGGTCGAAGCTGACGACGCCCGGCGGCATGTACTTCATCAGGTCCTGGCGGAACTGCAGGCCGGCCTGGCTCTCGGGGCTGTTGAGGTTGGACTTGAAGCTCTTGTCGAGGAGCGAGCCGCCGAACGGCCACAGCACCCGCATGAAGCTGTCGGCCGACTGGGTCTCGCCGCGGCGCGACTGCAGCGCGAAGGCGAACTGGTTCCTGTCGGCCTTGGTCAGCTTCGGGGCATAGTCCTTGAGCAGCGCCTCCCAGCTGGCCGGCGGCTTGTCGAAGCCGGCCTCCTTCAGCCTGCAGGAATTGTAGAACAGGAGGCCCGAGTAGTTGTCGAAGGGCAGGCCGTAAACCTTGCCGCCCCAGGATCCGAAGGCATCGAGCAGGAGCGGGAAGAAGCCCGGCAGGTTCAGGTTCGGATCGGTGATCTTGGCGTCGCCCTTGAGGCCGTCGATCGGCTCGATCCAGCCGTTCTCGGCGAACTCGCCGATCCAGACGAGGTCGACCAGCGCCACCGTGAGGTCGCCGCGCGAGGTGAAGTTCAGGACCTGCTTCTCGCGGGCGTTCTCGTAGGGGACGATCTCGTAGTTGACCTTGATGCCGGTCTTCTTCTCAAACTCCGGCAGCAGCTTGATGATGGCGCGGTAGCCCGGCCGGTCGAGGAAGGTGGTGGTGACGGCGGTGCCCTTGAGCGGGGCGGCCGCGCTCTCCAGCCAGTCGGCGGCCCGGGCCGGGGCCTGCCACAGGGTCGCGCCCGCCAGGGCCGCTCCCGCCGAGACGGCCAGGGCCGCGGCGGTGCCTCTCATGCGTTTCCTCATCGATCCCTCGTTATTGCCCGTTGGGGTAGATCAGGGTCTTGACGACGCCGGGGGTATTCTGGGCATGGCGCCCGAAGGCGGCGGCCGCCCCGTCGAGGCCGACCTGGTGGCTGACCAGGCTCGCGACGTCGACCTGGCGGCTCTCCACCAGCGCGATCGCGCGGGGGTAGACCTCGCCCATCCGGCGGGCGAACTTGATCTTGAGGCCGCGGCGCCGGGCCTCGGCGGCCGGCATCGTGTAGACGTCCCCGTCCGGGATGCCGACGAGCACGGCCCGGCCGCCGATCTTGGCCGCCCGCACCGCATCGCGAAAACCTTCCGGAGCGTTGGTCGCCTCGACCACCAGCGGGCAGCCCTCGCCCCGCGTCCACGCGCGGATGTCCTCGACCGAGGCGCCGACCGCGGTCGCGCCGAGGCGTCGGGCCAGCTCGCGCCGGTGCTCCTGGGGGTCGACCGCCAGCACCTCGCCGGCACCCGCCACCTTGAGCACCTGCAGGATCAGGAGGCCGATCGGCCCGAGCCCGATCAGCGCGACCCGCTCGAGAAGCCGCGGCTTGGCGAGGTCGACCGCGTGGATCGCCACCCCGAGGGGCTCCAGCATGACCCCGTCGAGGGGCGTGAGGTGCTGCGGCAGCGGCACGACCTGGCTCTTCGGCACCCAGATCTGCTCGGTCATGGCGCCGTCGAACGGCGGCGCGCCGATGAACTCGACGTTCGGGCAGAGATTCGGGTGGCCGCGCTCGCAGAACTCGCAATGCCCGCAGGCCTTGTTCGGGTCGACCGCCACCAGCGTGCCCCGGGCCAGGCCCAGCTCCGGGTCGTCGCAGGTCAGCCGGCCGCAGAACTCGTGCCCGGGCACGAAGGGCTGCGCGATGGTCGCCGCACCGATGCCGCCGTCCTTGTAGTAGTGCAGGTCGGAGCCGCAGAGCCCGACCGCCGCGACGTCGAGGAGGGCCTCGCCGGGCCGGCCGTCGCGCAGCGCGTAGGGCGCGAGGCGCGCGTCGTAGGGGCCGTGGAGGTAGAGGGCGTGGTGGGTGGGACCGCTCATCGGCGCTCCGGCGTGCGTTTCCGGCGTCATTCTTACAGATGTAATTTTCGAGATGCAAGTGTATGTAGCTCTCCCGGACAGCGAGGAGCCCCGCATGACGACGCCCACGCCCGACGATTCCCAGGACCCGGTCGCCGCCCGCCACGCCCTCGCCCTCGCGGTGGCCCACGCGGCAGGGGAACGGGCACTTGCCTACTTCCGCGCCCGCGACACCCTGGTGATCGAGCGCAAGACCAACGCGCAGGACCTCGTCTCGCAGGCCGACCGGGAGGTCGAGGGGCTGATCCGCGCGGCGGTCGCGGTGGCCTTCCCGGACGACGCGATCCTCGGCGAGGAGGCGGGCATGAGCACCGGCCGCTCGGGCTATGCCTGGGTGGTCGACCCGATCGACGGCACCAGCCCGTTCCTCAACGGCCAGCCGAACTGGTGCGTGTCGATCGCGGTGCGCGGCCCTGCCGGGATCGACGCGGGGGTGATCCATGCCCCGGTGCTCGACGAGACCTATGCGGCGCGCCGCGGCGCCGGCGCGACCCTGAACGGCCGGCCGATCCGCCTCGACCCCGCCGCGACGCTCACCTCAGCCAATATCGGCTTCGGCGCCACCACCAAGACCCCGCCCGCCGAGGCCGCCGCCTTCGTCGAGGCCCTCTACCGCGAGGGCGGGGTGATGTTCCGCAACGGCTCGGGCGCCCTGATGCTCGCCTACGTGGCGGCCGGGCGGCTCGCCGGCTACTACGACCCCGGCCTCAACGCCTACGACTGCTACGCCGGCCTGCTGCTGGTGGAGGAGGCCGGCGGCGTCGCCGAGTACGACGGCTCCGACGACATGCTCACGGGTGGCGCCCTGCGGGCCGGCACCCGGGCGGTGGTGGAGGATCTGCGCCGCCTGAGCACCACGCTGCACCCCGATCGCTAGCGCTACCTGGGCAGTCTGATCGGGACGATGCGTTTGCCTTCCGTGGCGGCTGTCTCGGGAGGCGGTGGCGCAGGCTTCATCCGATCCGGGGCGTGATGCGTGGCTGACGCCCAATGACGATCCGAACGATCGGAGGAGGTGGCGATGGTTTATCGGGGCTGCTTACGAATTGGTCTATGCGGCTTCGCGCTCCTTCGAGGAACAGTGGCATGGGCCGAGCCGACTGACTCCAGCGTGTTGGACTGGACCGCGCCTCCCGGCCAGAACTACGAGGCAGCCGAGTTCCGCTTCTGGTCGCCGCCGCGCAGGAGATCGATTCGCTACGTGCTGGTGCTCAGCACCGGCATCAACGCGGATGGTCGTCCCATGGTAGGGGACGCGGCATGGCGGACCTTCGCGACGCAGGTCGGAGCCGTCCTGATCGGCGTGCGCTTCGTCAACAAGAAGGGAAGCGGCCTCTCCGACGCCTACACGCAGGCCCGGCATGGCAGCGGGAAGGCCCTGCTCGACGCGATCGGCGTGTTCGCCGCGCGCGCCAGGCGACCGGAGATGGTGCGCGCGCCGCTGCTCCTGTGGGGGTTCTCGGCCGGCGGCCAGTTCAACTACGGCTTCGTCGCCTGGAAGCCCGAGCAGGTCGCGGCCTTCGTGGTCAACAAGGGTGGCATCTATCCTGACGAGGCACTGCCCGCGACAGCCCGCCAAGTGCCCGGACTCTTCTTCCTCGGCAACAAGGACGCGGAGTGGCGACAGGTCGCCATCCGCCGTCTGCTCGCCCTCAACGCGCCGTCCAACTGGATCCTGGTCGAGGAACCGGTCGGCCACGAGGAGGGTGAGTCGAAACGGATCGGAGAGACTTTCTTTCGCAGGATCGTCACAGAACAGTGAGCCGCAGGCTCTCAATCCGCGCCGTCTTCCGGCGAGTGGGCTGGATAGATGAGGTTCCTGGAAGCTCACGGGCCGAAAGAGACCCACGACAGCCGCTTCGTGCGCCGGGCAGCCGAGGGCGTCTGGGTCGGGCCGTTCGAGACGCGTGCCCAAGCCGGCGTCGGCCCGGGTGCTGATCGACTCCTCGGCAGTGGAGGCGCACCGCCACGCTCCCGGAGGGGAGCAGAACCAGGCCAACGGCCGCTCGCGGGGCGGACGCACGACAACGATCCACGCGCTCACCGATCTCTTCTGCCGTCCTGCCGACGGGTGGCCAAGTCGCCGACCGCAAGGCCGGCGCGCTGCTTCTGGAGCGCCGGCCCGGTTGCCGCCTGCCGCGCCACCATCCATCCATCAGGAGCGGACCGTCCGCCTCTCACACGCGACAGTGCCGTGATGGCGCAAGGCCGAACAACGGGAGGGCGAAGCTCCGGATGGATCGCCTCACCCATTGCCTGCCGAGGTGGGTGACGCAATACTGGCCTGGCGAACATAACGAAGAGATCGACGCTTCGAGGGAGGTTGCATGCGGGCCCTGAGTCTATTGCAGGCTGCGACTGTGGGTGCGGCCTTGTCCTTGATCGGTCTCGTGGCGAACGCCGCCGACTATCCGGCACCCAAGGAGAGCGCCTGGATCATCAAGGACTTCAAGTTCCACACCGGCGAAGTCCTGCCGGAGCTGCGCCTGCACTATACGACTGTCGGGGATCCGAAGGGCGAGCCGGTGGTCGTCCTGCACGGCACCACCGGCTCGGCGGTCAGCATGCTGACGCCCGGCTTCGCCGGAGAGCTGTTCGGTCCCGGTCAGCCGCTCGATGCAGCCAAGTACTACATCATCATCCCGGACGCGATCGGTCACGGAAAATCGTCCAAACCTTCGGATGGGCTCAAGGCGAAATTTCCGAAGTATAACTACGATGACATGGCCGACGCTCAGTACCTGCTGCTCAAGACGCATCTCGGCCTCAACCGCGTCCGCCTGATCATCGGCAATTCCATGGGCGGCATGCACGCGTGGATCTTGGGCGTGAAGCATCCCGAGTATATGGACGCCCTCGTGCCCATGGCGTCGCAGCCGAGCGAGATGGCGAGCCGCAACTGGATCATGCGCAGGCTCTTGATCGAGACCATCCTGCGCGATCCGGCCTATGCCGACGGCGAGTATAAAGCTCAGCCGCCCTCGCTGCGCGTCGCCAACGTGTTCTTCGCCCTTGGCACCAGTGGCGGCACGTTGGCACTGCAGAAGCAGGCGCCGACAGGTGAGCTGGCCGACAAGCTCGTGGATGCACGACTGGCGATGCCGTTCAACGCCGACGCCAACGACTACATCTATCAGTGGGAATCGTCGCGCGGCTACAATCCCTCCCCGAGCCTGGAGAAGATCGAAGCCGCGGTGCTGGCCATCAACTCCAGTGACGATGAGCGGAACCCGCCCGAGACCGGGATCATGGAGCGCGAGATGAAGCGGGTGAAGAACGGGCGCCTGTACCTGATCCCGGCCAGCGACCAGACCACCGGCCACGGCACCACGGGCTGGGCCAGGTTCTACAAGCAGCAGGTCCAGGAGTTCCTGCAAGCCGTGCCGAAGCGGGCCATGTAGTTCAGCATCCACATGCATTCATCCGCACTCTCGGTGCTCGGAGGCGGTGGTTCGGTGTTCCCTCTGCCATGCTCGGCTCGTGCGGCGTGCCGGACGCGCTGGCGCAGTGGGGCGCCCGTGGCGCGGCCTCCGGCCCGACCGCGACGGGGCGCTCGAACCGCTTCGCGTCGGGGAGACCGCAAGAGGCTCAGAACCTGACGATGACCTGTGCCCTGATGGTCCGCGGTGCGCCCGGCGTGATATTGTTGTTGTTGTCGGCTGTGTAGATATATCGACGATCGAAGATGTTCTCGATGTTGAGCTGAGCCCGAACGGATTCGCTGACATCATAGAACAAGGCGAAGTCGAAACGATTGTATCCCGGCAGTCGGATCGTATTGTCGGAAGTGGCATAGGTGTGCGTTTGGTAGATGTAGCCGACGCCGACCGCGAACTCCCTGGTGACCGAGAACTTGTTCCAGAGGGAGAACGAGTTGAACGGCACGAGGCCCACCGTGTTGCCCTTCACGATCGTCGCGGAGGTCGCGCTCTCGATCCGTGCGTCGGTCAGCGCGTAGCCGCCGGCGACCTGCCACCAGTCGGTGACGTAGCCGTTGGCGCCGATCTCGATGCCCTGCGTGTTCGTCTTGCCCGACAGGATGAAGAAGCCGGCCCTGTTCGGATCGGGCAGGCGCTGGTTGGTGCGGTCGAGGTTATAGGCGGCCGCGGTCAGCTGGAGCACCGGGCTCACGTCGTACTTCACGCCGACTTCCAGGTTCTGGAACCGCTCCGGCTGGGCAATGGCGAGGCCCGGGGTGAATCCGGCGATCTGATCGCCGGAGCTCGGCAGATAGGACACGCTGTAGCTGCCGTAGACGGCGAGGTTGGCCAGCGGCTTGATCACGAGGCCGGCGCGTGGCGAGACGAGGTCGTCGACGCGGGCGTTCGTCGCGCGCGTGCGCTGGTCCTGCGCAGAGAAGTCGAAATGGTCGTAGCGCAGGCCGCCGATGATCTGAACGTAGGGATTGAGCTCGATCTGGTCCTGCGCATAGACGGCCGCCAGCCCGAGATTGTAGCGGCTGTTGGCGTCCGTCGTGCCGTTGTTCCGCACGATGAAGGGCAGACTTGCGCTCGGTGACAGCGGATTGACGACGAAGCTGGGTGCCAGGGTGTTGCCGAAGAGGACCGTCTGCCGGAAGACCTTGCCTTCCTGGTAGCCAAGTTCGAATCCTGCGAGCAGCGTGTGCTTGATGTCTCCGGTCAGGAACTTGTACGTGAAATCGTTCTGGCTGAAATAATTGGTTCGCGGGGTATCGTTGCGATAGCCGCTGATCGAGACGGCCGTGCCGGCGTTGTTGACCGGGCCGGCCGGCAAGCTGTTGATGTAGTAGCGATCGTAATCGGCGAACCGCAGTTGGCTGTGCATCTGCACGCCGCTGTCGAACAGATGATCAAGGGTCGCCGTGGCGATGTTGGCGTCGACCTTCGTGAAGTTGACGAGCGGGTCGCCGAAGAACGTTCTGATATTGTTGCGGTAGTTGTAGGCGCGGCCGAACTGCGAGGGGATGCCGCGGTCCGGGAAGCGGTCGTCGTGGAAGTACTCGTAGGAGAGCTTCAGCGTCGTGACCGGATCGATGAGGAAGGTCATGGTCGGGTTGACGCCGTAGCGCGTCAGCTCGCCGAACTGCCGGTAGGTGCCGCTGTCCTCGAACACACCGTTCAGGCGGAAGAAGGCGGAGTCGCTGATGCGATCGCCGACGTCGACCGCGACGCGCTTGTCGCCGAACTGACCGCCTCCCGCGACGACTTCGCGGACCCGCAGGCCGTTGGCTTCCTTGAGGACGCGGTTGATCACGCCACCGCCACCGCCACGGCCGAAGATCAGCGAGTCGGGTCCCTTCAGCACCTCGATTCGGTCGATGTTGTAAAGGTCACGATAATACTGGACGTCGTCCCGCATGCCGTTGACGAAGAAGTCCGCGCTCGTGCTCTGGCCGCGGATGATGGCCTGATCGCGGTTGTTCTCGCCCTGGGCCGGGATCACGCCTGGCACATAGCGGAGCTGCTCGGTCAGGTTCTGGAAGTTCTGGTCGCGGATCTGCTCCCGGGTGACGACCGTGATGGATTGCGGCGTGTCGATCAGAGGCGTGTCCGTTTTGGTCGCGCTCCGCGTCTGCTTGGTGAGGTAGCCGATCGTGACGCCACCCTGAGGCCCCACGACACCGGTGCCCCCTCCCGCCACGCTGATCTCTTCGAGCCTGATCGTGCCCGCATTGGCGTCGTCGCCGGCGCGTGGCGCGGGTTGCGCCATCACACCGGCCGGTGCGAGCCCGGCAAGTGAGCCGACGATGGTCGTCGCGAGCAGGGACGCCACGCGGTCGAGCCTGGAAGTTGTCGTCACGGCTTGTGTCCTGAATACTAGGCGAACGGCATGAATTGCCGGCTCGTCCGGGCGCTGGGCTGCCATTTCTCTATCGAGAGGCCAGCACGGCCGGTCAAATTACGGATTCCCAATCTTTCCAGATTGGAATGATTATTATTAGTATCAAGACGAAGCGAGATCGAAGAATGCTCGCACAAACCTGAGATAGATTTGCATACTTGTGGCCCTGCGAGCATTAATGCATGTCACGGCCCGCATGGTTGATCGCAGGAGAGGGCTGTTGCCCCGATGCCACAGGCTCGCGCCGCGTTCGGCGGCGCGAGGACCGACCAATTACGGAGGGCGGCCGTGAGAGTCCTTCTGATCGAGGACGATCTCGTCACGGTGGGATTCCTCACCGAGCGCCTGATGGAGGCCGGCTGCCACGTCGTGCATGCGTCCGATGGAGCGACGGGCCGCAGGCTCGCGGTTGCCGGAGGGTTCGACGTCGCGATCGTGGATCGCATGCTGCCGGGGCTCGATGGGATCAGCTTGGTGCAGTCGCTGCGACGCACGGGATGGCGCACCCCGATCCTGTTTCTGACGACGATGTCGGGCATTGAGGACCGCGTCGACGGGCTGGAGGCGGGCGGCGATGATTACCTCGTCAAGCCTTTCGCCTTCGCCGAACTGCATGCCCGCCTGCGTGCCCTCACCCGGCGCCCGACATCCGCCTCCGCGGAGACGCAGCTTCGCGTCGCCGACCTGAGGATGGATGTCGTCACGCGGCGAGTGTGGAGGGGCGATCACGCCATCGAGCTGCAGCCACGGGAGTTCCAGCTCTTGGAATTCCTGATGCGGAACGTCGGCAACGTGGTGACGCGTCGACAGCTTCTGGAGGGAGTCTGGGAGTTTCACTTCGATCCGCAGACCAACATCGTCGAGACGCACATCAGCCGCTTGCGCACCAAGGTCGAGCGGGAATGCGGGCAGAAGCTGATCGTGACCGTTCGCGGCGTAGGATACCTCATCCGTGACCCCGCTGCGTAGGTTGCTTCTCGGCTCGGGGTTCCGCCTGACGCTCATGTATACCGCGGCCTTCATGGTCTCGGTGGCCGGCATCGGCTGGCTGACCCGCGCGTCCGTGCACGGGGCCATGGAGACGCAGGCGCGGCAGCGGATCGAGATCGAGGCGGACGCCCTCGTCGACGAGTTCAATCACGGCGGCCGGGTCGATCTCGATGCGGCCCTGGCCGGACGCTTCACGAACCCGTCGGTCTACTATCGCTACGCGGTTCTCGATGCGGCGGGCCGCGTCGACCAGCGCGATCCGCGTCTCGGGCCGGCCCACTCGGGAGGCGAAGCGGTCCCTCCAGGCCTGATCCATGCTGTCCGGATTCTGGCCGACGGCTCGCGCATCATCGTTGCCGATGACCTCGCGGAGGAGCGCGCCATCGAGGACATCCTGCTGCAGGCCTTCCTGGTGGCTCTCGGGACCGCCGCTCTCCTAGGTCTCGGGACGGGGCTGCTCCTGTCGGGCTTCCTCCTGCGGCGCCTCGACGCGATCACGCGCACGGCGGAGGCCGTGGTGGCCGGCGACCTCGGCCACCGCATCGCGATGAACGGATCGGGCGACGAATTCGATCGACTTGCGGCGACGCTCAATCGCATGCTCGACCGCATCGGCGGCCTGCTCGACAACCTCCGGCAGGTGTCCAGCGACATCGCGCACGATCTCCGAACGCCTTTGTCGCGCTTGCGGCAAGGCCTGGAATCCGTCGATCGGCGCGGTGCGACGGTGGACGCCTATCGGGGTGCCGTCACCCGCGCGATCACCGAGACCGACGTCATCCTGGATATCTTCTCGGCCCTCCTGCGCATCGCTCAGGTCGAGGGCGGAGCCCGCCGCGCCGCGTTCCGGGTCGTCGATCTGTCCTCTCTCCTTCACACGGTTGCGGATGCTTACGTCGCTCCCGTCGAAGAGAGTGGCCGAACATTAACTGCTCAGATCGAGCGCGACGTTTTGATCTATGGAGACCACGATCTCCTGACGCAACTATTCTCGAATGTCATCGAGAATGGAATACAACATACTCCTGTTCGGTCAAATCTGAATTGCGTTCTGCGAGTGAAAGACAAAATCGAGATCATCATCCAAGATGACGGTCCTGGCATCCCGGCCGACCAGCGATCGAAGGTTTTTCAACGATTTTATCAGCTTGAAAAGAGCAGAGTGCGTGGAGGCCATGGTCTTGGCTTGAGCCTCGTCGCGGCGATCGTCGATCTGCACAGCGGATCGATCGTGTTGGCCGACAACGATCCCGGGCTTCAGATCATCATAACGTTTCCCAAGTATCCTTAGCGCGGAGTCCGATCGCGTCGCCATCGGATCCCGCTCTCAGTCTTCGATATGGTCGCATTGTCTGCGACGATCCGGTGATCGCTTCGTCGGAAAACGCTCTCGACTCGAGGCGTGCCAAGCCCAACGAAGCGTGGCCGCGCGTCCCTGCTCGGGCCGTGGCGGCCGGGTCGATGACGGACGCAGACCGGTCGCGGCGCGGCCCGCAGCCGGGCCTGTCGCATCAAGCGAGACCTTCCCGCACGCGTCACGCCTGAACGAGGGAGCGGCAGAGCACGGCCTGTGGATCGGCAGGGCTCTGGATCTCGAAGGATCGGTCCTCAATTGCCGGCGCCCTTCACCGCACACCCTCCGTCCTGCAACGGCCGGAACGCCCGCTCCCCCGGGATGGTCAGGACGTACTTGTAGTAATCGTACGGCCCCTTGCTCTCGCTGGGCGGCTTCACCTCGTAGAGGTAGAGGTCGTGCACCGCCCGCCCGTCCGGCCGGATCGTCACCGTCCCGAACAGCGGGTCGGCAATCGGCGCCTTGCGCATCTCCGCCACGACCTTGTCGCCCTCGATCGTCCTGGCATCGCGCACGGCCCGCAGATAGGCGAGGGTGGTCGAGTACACGCCGGCGTGGTCCTCCGTCGGGCGCCGGCCGTTCATCACGGCGGCGAAGCGGTCGCTGAAGGCGCGGGTGGCGTCGGTCCGGGCCCAGTAGAAGGCGGAGACGAGCTGCAGGCCCTGCGCCGCCTCCAGCCCCAGCGAGTGCGTGTCCGAGAGCTGGATGAACAAGGCGGCGAGCGTCATCTTCGGGGTGAGCCCGAACTCGCCCGCCTGCTTGATCGCGTTGATCATATCGGCGCCGGTATTGGCGAGTGCGAGCACCTGCGCACCGGACCCTTGCGCCGAGAGCAGCGCCGAGGAGAAGTCGGCGGTGCCGAGCGGCAGGCGCGAGCTGCCGGTCGAGCGGCCGCCATTCTCCGCCAGAGCCCGCGTGGCGTCGCGCTCCAGCGCGTGGCCGAGCGCGTAGTCGACCGTGAGGAAGTACCACGCGCGGGCGCCGCGCTCGGCCAGGGCCCGCGCCGTCGCGGAGCCCTGCGCCCAGGTGTCCGAGACCCACTGCACGGTGGTCGGGGCGCAGAACTTGCCCGTCAGGTCGGAGGTCATCGCGCTGGAGGCCAGCGCCACGCGGTTGCGCTCCCGCATCAGGTTGGCGACGGCCAGCGCCACGCCCGAATTCGGCAGGTCCACGATCGCCGCGACCTGCTCCTGGTCGAGCCAGCGCCGCGCGATGCCGAGCCCGATGTCGGGCTTGTTCTGGTGGTCGGCCGAGAGGAGTTCGACCTGCACCCCGCCGCTCTCCCGGCCGAAATCCTCCAGGGCCAGCCGCGCGGCGGCCACCGAGCCCGCGCCGACTTGGTCGGAGAACGGCCCGCTCATGTCGCTCAGCACGCCGATCCGGACGGGCCGGTCGAGCGCCCGGCCCGGAGCTGGGAGCAAGGCACAGGCCAGCATCACGCACGCGACGAACCGAATCCCACGCCCCATCGTCATCCCTGGCTCCTGCGTCAGTGGATCAGAAGATCTCGAAATACTCGCGCTGCTCCCAC
This sequence comes from Methylobacterium oryzisoli, assembly GCF_046557895.1. Taxonomy (NCBI): domain Bacteria; kingdom Pseudomonadati; phylum Pseudomonadota; class Alphaproteobacteria; order Hyphomicrobiales; family Methylobacteriaceae; genus Methylobacterium; species Methylobacterium oryzisoli. The sequence goes on from NZ_JBKIBX010000023.1 coordinate 23,494, forward strand.
TCGGTGACCTCCGCCTGGAAGCGCTCGATCTCGGCGGTCTTGATGTGGGTGTAGTAGTCGACGAAGCCCGCGCCCAGGGCCGCGCGGAAGAACGGGTCCTCGCGCAGCGCGAACACCGCCTCCCGCAGGCTCTTGGGCAGCAGGGGCGCCGCGGCCTCGTAGGGCGTGTCGGCGCTCGGCCCGGGGTCGAGGCCGCGATCGATTCCGTCGAGCCCGGCCAGGATCTGCGCCGCCATGTAGAGGTAGGGGTTTGCCGCCGGCTCGCCGACCCGGTTCTCCAGCCGGGTCGCCGCGTCGCCCGGCCCGCCGAGCACCCGAATCATCACCCCGCGGTTGTCGCGGCCCCAGACCGCACGGTCGGGCGCCAGCGAGTAGGAGCGGTAGCGCTTGTAGCCGTTGATGGTCGGCGTCGTGAACACGGTCGCGGCGCGGGCATGCGCCAGGAGCCCGGCGAGGAACCCGGTGCCGAGGGGCGAGAGGGGACCCGGCCCCTCGGGCACGAAGGCGTTGGCGCCGGTGCGGGCGTCGCGGAGCGACTGGTGCAGGTGCCAGCCCGACGGCACCACGTTCGGGATGCGCGGCCGGCACATGAAGGTGGCGTGGTAGCCGTGCCGACGGCAGATCTGCTTCACGGCGCTGCGGAACAGCACCATCAGGTCGGCGGGCACCAGCCCGGTGGTCGGCTGGAAGGTGAACTCGCACTGGCTCGGCCCGTACTCGACCTCCATCGAGCGCAGGGGCAGGCCGAGGGCCAGCACGTCCCGGCGGATGATCTCCAGCACCGGCTCGACCTGATCGTAGCGCTGCTCCGTCAGGTACTGGTAGCCGTGCGAGATCAGGCTGACGGCGGGCGGCTCCCCGGGCTGCCCGGCGTCGGAGGGCGCCATGCGGGGATCGTCGAGCTTGAAGACGTGGAACTCGACCTCCAGCCCCGCCACGTAGTCGAGGGAGCGCTGCGCCAGCCGGTCCAGCACCGCGCGGTAGAGGCCCCGGGTGGCGAAGGGCACGGGCCGCCCGTCCTGGAAGTGGAGGTCGCAGAGCAGCCATCCGGTCCGCGGCGCCCAGGGCAGCGTGCGGAAGGTCGTGGGGTCGGGCACCATGACGACGTCGGCGGCGCCCTCCATCTCCCTCATGCCGAATCCACCCCCGGCCGTGAAGACCGGAAACACCGTGCGGTGCGCCGTGTCCTTGGCGAGCATCGTCGTGGTGATGGCGCAGCCGCCGGTGAGGGCCTTGACCGCCTCGGCGGCGACGAGGGTCTTGCCGCGCAGGATCCCGTGCTGGTCGGGGAAGGAGAAGCGGACGGTGTCGATCCGCTCCGGGTCGCAGCGCTCGCGCACCGCGCGCGCCGCATCGGCCTGCGCGGCACTCCACAGCCCATGATCGTCGACGAAGGTCACGGCCACATCCCTCCGGGCCAGCAAGCAATCGGTGCGCCGGGCTACTCGGCCGCCTTGAGGGGCGCCCCGGGGGAGTCCTCGGCCGGAACCGCGGGCATCCACGGGGCGCCGCGGCGGCGGCGGACGTCCACCTCCATCCAGTAGGTCTCCCAACCCTTCGACGGGCCGATCCCGTCCATGGTGGCGGGCCCCTGGATGCCGCGCGCGTGCCGCGCGTCGAGCACCATCAGCGGCGCGTCTCCCGACGCGGCCTTGTCGATCTGCTCGCGCAGGATCCTGCGGTAGAGCACGATCGCCTTGTCGGACTGCCCGAGATGCTCGCGGGTCCGGTCCTGGATCGGCCCCATCGATTCCACCGCCCACTGGTCGTGGACGTTGATGTCGAGCCCCATCCCCGTATAGGTCGCATGCGCCTGCTCGTGCGGATCGAAGCCGTAATCGTTGGTCTTGTTCTTCCGCGAGCGGTACGCCGGCAATTCGTAGAGCTCCAGGCGCTGGTCGCGCATGCGCTGCTTGTCCACGGGCGCCGCGTAGCTCGTGAAGATCGCGTACCAGTAGCAGTGCTCGTCGTCGACCGGCACGTGCCACTGCGTGATGGTCATGTCCGCCGACATCGGGATGACGAAGGCGTGCGGGAAGACTTGGTTCGTGACCCGGACGTGGGTGCGCGCCTCGTCGATCTCGCGCAAGGCGATCAGCCGCATGCCGTACTCGGTGCGCTCGACGTTGATGAGCGGCCGGTCGTACTCGCGCAGGATCTTGGTCATCGGCAGGTCGCTGTCGGCCGAGGCGGCCCGGAACTGCTTGCCGTAGGCGGCGGAGGTGTCCTCGTCCTCGAAGAAGCGGTGCAGGAACGAGGCGTGCGCCGGATCGATGCCGACCTCCAGGGCCTGCAGCCAGTTGCACTCGAACAGGCCCTTGAACGCGAAGGTGTAGGCGTCGGGCGCCACGAAGCAGTCGAGTTCCGCGAAAGCCGGCGGCTCGCCCTCGCCCAGATAGGCGAACAGGATGCCGCTGCGCTCGACCACCGGGTAGGCGCGCTGGCGAATGTTTTGGCAGAGCTTGCTGCCGGCGGGCTCGGCGGGCGTCTCCAGGCAGCGCCCCTCCGTGTCGAACAGCCAGCCGTGGAAGGCGCAGCGCAGGCCCCCGTGCTCCAGCCGGCCGAAGGCGAGGTCGGCGCCGCGGTGCGGGCAGTCGCGGTCGAGGAGCCCGTAGCGCCCGGCCTCGTCGCGGAACAGCACGAAGTTCTCGCCCAGGAGCCGCACCGGCACCACCGGGCGCTCCTCCTTCACTTCATCCACCAGGGCGGCGGGCTGCCAGTAGCGGCGCATCAGGGTGCCGAGCGGCGTCCCCGGCCCGCTGCGGGTGATCAGGTCGTTCTGCTCCCGGCTCATCATGGCGTCAGCCTCCGTCGCGCGGCGCTCCGGACCGCAAAGTGTTCATTGAACGAACTTAAGTTCAATTCTAAGCGGTGACGGGGGCATTGCAAGCCGCATCGTTGGGCATCGGCGGGCGCGCCCGCGCCCTGCCGATCCCCCCGGATTGCCCGCATGGACGTCATCCTGCCTCTCCCGGCGCAGAGCCGCGCGGGATCTTGGAGGATCGCACCTGCGTGCAGGAGACGGGATGCCGCGCCGTCCACCCGGCCGGCACGCCGGCGCGGCGCGCGGCGCTTGCCAGGCCGGGCGAGGCCGCGCACAGGGAACCGGCCCAGCGCCCCGGTTGTAGCATCAGAGACAGATCATGCCGCGCGTCAGACGGTCCGAGGCGGACCAGCAACTCGTCGACGAGCACGGTCCGGACTTCTCGGAGGCCCTGGCGCGGGGCCTGCGCATCATCGCGGCCTTCGGGGCGGAGCGCCCCCGGATGACGCTCGCCGACGTCGCCCGGGAGGTGGACCTGCCGCGGGCGACGGTCCGGCGCGCCCTCTTCACCCTCGGCTGCCTGGGCTTCGTGAAGTCGGACGGACGGCTGTTCCAGCTCACGCCCAAGGTCCTGTCCCTCGCCGCCGCCTACCTCGCCTCGAACGGCCTGTCCGCGATGCTGCAGCAGGCCGTCGAGCAGATCGCCGCGCAGCTCAGCGAATCCTGCTCGGCCGCGATCCTCGACGGCGAGGACGTGGTGTTCATCGCTCGGGCCGGACCGACGCGGCTGCTCGGCGTGGGCGTGGATGTGGGCTACCGGATCCCGGCCTATTGCAGCTCGATGGGGCGGGTGCTCCTCGGCGGGCTCGACGCGCCGGACCTCGCCGCGTTCCTAGACCGCATCCGGCCCGCGCCGCTGACGCCGCACACCCTGGTCGACCGCACCTCCCTGGCGGCGGCGATCCACCGGGACCGCGAGCGCGGCTACTCCCTGGTGGATCAGGAGGCGGAGGTCGGCTACCGCTCCCTCGCGGTCCCGGTCCGGCGCTACGACGGGCGAATCGTCTGCGCGCTGAATGCCGGGGCGAATGTCGACCGCGTCCCGGTCGAACGGATGCTGGAAACCTTCCTGCCTGTCCTGCGTGAGGCGGCCGCGACGCTGGGCGCGCGGATGATCTGAGGGGGCTCGGGTCGGGCCGGCCACGACCGGGGCAGATCCGTGCGGGTCGGCGAGCGCCTGCGTCGCCTCATCGGCCTGCACGCTGCGGGGTCGGGGCGGCACCTTGTCGGCCGTCAGGATGTCGCGCAGCGGAACGGCGCTCCGAGCTTGGCGTGACGATAGCTCGGCTCGAACGCTTCTGGATCTCCGGCGCGAGCCGCTGATCTCCATCGTGCCTGCCAGCGTTTGTGGACCGTGCGGCTCAGTCGGCCATCCGGTGGGCGATCTGCCGGAGTGAGCGGCGAGCGCACCTAATGGCTCATCAGCGTGCAGGCGGGTGTGGCGACCAGCAGTTTCTCGGTCACGCTGCCAAAGACCCGCTCGCGCAGGCGCGAGTGGCCATAGGCGCCGGCAACGATGAGATCGGCGGCAGCGTCGCGCGCCAGCCTGAGCAGCACGTCGGCGACCCCGGGACCGGCTTGGGTGCGCCTGATCTCGGTGTCGGCGATGCCATGTTGGGCGAGGTAATCGGCAAGATCGTCCGCACCGTCGCGAGAGGCTTCAGGAGCGACGGACGCGATGCAGACCCGGTCCGCCATAGCCAGGAACGGCAGGCTGTCATGAACGGCCCGCCGCGCCTCGCGCGTGTCCTTCCAGGCAATCATGATCCGAGCCGAATGCAGCGTCCTGATGTCGGGAGGGACCACCAGCACCGGGCGGCCGAGCCGCAGGATCATCTCGCCGGGATCGACCGTGTCGCTCCCGATCGTGGCCGGGCCCAACCGCCACCGCCCAAGAACGATGAGGTCGGCTGCCCGAGCCTGTTCTGCCAGGAACGGCGTCAACGCCCCGCGCGATATGCGCCACTCAGCCCGGGTCATACCGCAGGTGTGAGCCCGGAAGAGCGCTTCGGCCTCCATCAGTTGCTTTGACGCGCGCAACTCACCTTCCTCGGCGATGCGGGCGTTGATGTATGCGCCGCGACCGTAGTGGCGGATCGGCAGCGGCTCGCAAGCCGCGATCCCGATCAGGCGAGACGCAAACCGTTCGGCGAGACTGCGCGCGAGCAACAGACGTTCCGCACCACCAGATTCCAGTTCAACAGGAACCATGACGCTCGCGATCGTCACGGCGCACCTCTGACTTCGCCCTTCGCGCGAACCAAGGCTACCATAAAATTGGCTGTACTTCGCAGCGGGCTCACCGACGATGAGAATCGTATCCGTGCCGCGGTGATTGAGGCTCGTCGGTTCGCTGGACCTGAATGCTGGCCATACCAGCAGCACCGCTCGGAGATCCGGACGTGGCGCGTAGCCGAACAAGCGGCATGCGAACTCCTGACCCGGAGCGGCCCCTCCGCATCGCGGCTTTGGTCGTCCGCTTCGACGCGAGAAGCGGGTGTCGTAGAAGTGATCACACTCCACGACCCAGCGGTGCCGACCAAGCCTCTCGCCGCACTCGATGCCGCGCCGTGCGATGCGTGGCACGATCCCGCGCGCCCGGCACTCGTGTCGGCGCGCTCTGGCATCGTACGCCTTGGCGGCGTGCAGCTTGTCCGGCCGATGCCGCGGCCGTCCCCGGTTGGCGGTGCGCAAGGATGGGATGGCATCGCGCGTCGGGGCCATCACAACGCTGTCGTGCCGCTTGGCCCCGCTCAGCGCGATGCCAAGCGGCGTGCCGCGGGCGTCGGTGGCGAGATGGCGTGATGTCCTCGCCTTACCCCGGTCCGTCGGGCTCAGGCCGGTGGCAGAGCCCCTTCATCCGATCCAGCGCATCACAGGGCGCAAGCGCCACGCTCTCACCGACGCGGGCGGGACATTACGCTTGGTCAGGGTCTCGGCCGCTGACGTGTACGACAGCGATGGTGGTGTCGCGCTGCTACCGGCCTCGCACCGTCAGTGGCCGTTCCCGACCCGCTGCATGGCCGATCGCACCCAGAAGGACTAGCGCAGGGCTTGCGCAGCATCTCTCGTGGTGGAGATCGTCCAACCAGACGGTGGCCGAAAAAGCTCTGCAGTGCAGATCCGGTGCCGGATTGTCGAACCAACGTTCAGCTGAGTAAGCCGGCGTCACAGACCCGCCCGTGATCATGAGGCGGCGCCATCCTCCGCGCTGCCTGCCGCCATGATCCTCGTCAGATGCCTCGCCGGAGCATGCAGAATCGACTCCATACGGCCGAGGCTGCTTCCCAAGCATGAACTTTGGGAAGTCACGCTTGGCTCTGCAGTAGCTGAGTGTTTGAAAAGAAATGGCGCGCCCGAAAGGATTCGAACCTCTGACCCCCAGATTCGTAGTCTGGTGCTCTATCCAGCTGAGCTACGGGCGCCTGGCGCGGAGGGCGGTGCCTCCGTCGGTGGAGCCGTCATCTAGAGGGTCCGGTGCGGCTTGGCAACCCTGAAATTCATCGCGCGGCGCGGCCGGCCGGTGGCGGAAATAGGCGGGGTGCCGCGCCCGGAGGGCGTCGACGGCGTCGAGGGAATGGGAGAGATGGGCGCGCACGCTGTCCTGGGCGCGGGCGGGCCGGCCGGCCGCGATCGCCGCGACGATCGCCTCGTGGTCGCGCAGGATCGCGCGCATCTTGCCGGCCACCGGCAGGTGCAGCCGCCGCAGGCGATCGATGTGGCCGCCCTGGCGGCGCACGAGGTGCCACAGCCCGGCCACGCCCGCCGCCTCGTACATCGTGCGGTGGAAGGCATGGTCGGCCTCCGCGAAGGCGGCGTGATCGTCGAGATCCGCGAAGGCGGCCTGGCGGCGGATCAGCCGGTGCAGCGCCTCCAGCAGGACCGCATCCGGCGCCTGCGCCAGCACGCGCGCGATCTCCATCTCGACCGAGCGGCGCAGGAACTGGCCCTGCTGCGCCAGCCCGAGGTCGATCGGGCTCACGATGGTGGCGTGCTGAGGAAAGATCTCCACCAAGCCCTCCTCTTCGAGCCGCATCAGCCCGTCGCGGATCGGAGTGGAGCTCAGGCCGAAGCGCGCCTGCAGCGCGGCCCGCGACAGCACGGTGCCGGGGGCGAGCGCGAGCGAGATGATCTCCTGGCGCAGCGTCGCGAAGACCGGGCCGGCGCTGCCGCGCTCCCGGACGCCGGACATGCTCACCGCCTCGTTCATCGCGCCGTCGCCCTCTCGCGCCCCGCACGAATCCATAGCACGGCGCTCGCTTGACGCACTAATGCATCAGTGCTTCTCTCCCGGCCAGCCGGGCGACAGATCCGGCCCGCAGCCAGGAAACGCCCGCATGCCCCTGCCAGCGCCTGCGCCCGGTCCGTCATCGGCGGGTGTTTCCGCGCGTCCCGAGCCTCGTGCGAGGGGCGCGCGCCGTGCTGCGCCAGGTGATGGTGTCCGGGCGTGCCGCCGGCCACGCCGCGTGCGGATCCAGGCCGTGGGCTGACCCACATGACCGGTCAGGAGGGATGTCCCATGGTGAACCGCAGGACGTGGCTCGCGGGCGCGGCCGCCTGGGCCGCCCTCGCGCCGGGCGGTGCGCACGCGCAGGCGAAGTCGGAGATCACGATCAGCCGCCAGCCCGGCATCCTCTACATGCCGATCCACGTGATCGAGAAGCGCCGGCTGATCGAGAAGCACGCCGAGGCGCTGGGCCAGCCGGGGGTCACCACCAAGTGGCTGTCCTTCAGCAACGGCGGGGCGCAGCAGGACGCGCTCCTGTCGGGCGGCGTCGACATCATCAACACCGGCACCGGGCAGCTGCTCCTGCTGTGGGACCGCACCCGGGGCGGCGTGCGGGGCATCGTGGCGACCACCGCCCAGCCCCTCGTCCTCGTCAGCCGCGACCCGCGGGTGACGAGCCTCAAGGATTTCGGCCCCGGCGACAGGATCGCGGTGCCGACCGTGCGCGTCTCGACGCAGGCGATCCTGCTGCAGATGGGGGCGGCCGCGACCTTCGGGCCGGACCAGTGGGGGCGGCTCGACCCGATCACCGTGCAGCTCGGCCATCCCGACGCCTTCGTGGCGATGAAGAACCCGAACCACGAGGTGCGCAACCACTTCGCGGCCCCGCCCTTCCACCATTACGAGCTGAAGACGATCCCGGGCGCGCACGTGGTGGCGAACTCCGCCGACATCATCGGCGGGCCGCTCTCGCAGGGCCAGTTCTTCACCACCACGCGCTTCGCCACCGCCAACCCGGTCATCATCCAGGCGGTGCGCGCCGCCGCCCAGGAGGCCAAGGCCTTCATCGAGACGAACACCCGCGAGGCGGTGGAGATCTACCGGGAGGTCACCTCCGACAAGACCCCGGCCGAGGATCTGCTCGACCTCCTGGCCCAGCCCGGCATGATGGAGTGGAACCTCTACCCGCAGGGCACCATGAAGTTCGCCGCCCACCTGCACAAGACCGGGGCGCTGAAGACCCTGCCGGGCTCGTGGAAGGACTATTATCTCCCGGTCGCCCATGATCTGCCGGGCAACTGACCGGGTCGCGGGCCGGGCGGTCGCTCCCGAAGCGAGGCCGCCCGCCGCATCGGCCCCTCCGCCCGGCCGGGTGGGGCGGCCGGCGGCCTCCGGTGCGCCCGGGCGGTGCCGCCGGGCCTGATTCCGGTCCCCTTTCCCCCGAGGCTGCCCCATGACCCGCAAGACCCCCGACCAGCTGCGCAGCGCGCGCTGGTTCCTGCCGGACGATTTCCGCTCGTTCGGGCACCGCTCGCGCATGAACCAGATGGGCTACGCGGCCGAGGATTACGTCGGCCGGCCGGTCATCGCGATCATCAACACGTGGTCCGACTTCAACCAGTGCCACGCCCACTTCAAGCAGCGGGTGGAGGACGTGAAGCGCGGCGTGCTGCAGGCCGGCGGCTTCCCGGTGGAGCTGCCGGCGATCTCGCTCTCGGAGAGCAAGGTCAAGCCGACCACGATGCTCTACCGCAACTTCCTCGCCATGGAGACCGAGGAGCTGCTGCGCTCCCACCCGGTCGACGGCGCGGTGCTGATGGGAGGCTGCGACAAGACCACTCCGGGCCTCGTCCTCGGCGCCATCAGCGCCGGGATCCCGGCTCTGTTCGTGCCGGCCGGCCCGATGCTGCGCGGCAACTGGCACGGCACGGTGCTGGGGTCGGGCTCCGACGCCTTCAAGTACTGGGACGAGCGGCGCGCGGGCGCGATCTCGGACAAGGACTGGAGCGAGATGGAGGTGGGCATCGCCCGCTCCTACGGGGTCTGCATGACGATGGGCACCGCCGCCACCATGACGGCGCTCGCCGAGGCGCTCGGCCTGACGCTGCCCGGCGCCTCCTCGATCCCGGCGGCCGATTCCAACCACATCCGCATGTGCGCGGCGGCGGGCCGGCGGGCGGTCGGGATGGTGTGGGAAAACCTCACCCCGGCCCGGATCCTGACCGAGGCCGCCTTCCGCAACGCCATCGTGGTGGCGATGGCGATGGGCTGCTCGACGAACGCGGTCATCCACCTCGTGGCGATGGCCCGCCGCGCCGGCCACGCGCTCGGTCTCGATGATTTCGACGCGGCGAGCCGCCGGGTGCCGGTGATCGCCAACATCCGCCCGAGCGGCGACCGCTACCTGATGGAGGACTTCTACTACGCGGGCGGCCTGCCGGCCCTGATGAGCCGCCTCGCGCCCTTCCTCGATCTCTCGCAGATCACGGCGTCGGGCCGCCCCTGGGCGGAGTGCCTGGAGGGCGCGCAGGTCTACGACGACGACGTGATCCGGCCCCTCGACCGGCCGATCTACGCCGAAGGGGCGCTCGCGGTGCTGCGCGGCAACCTCGCGCCGAACGGCTGCGTGATGAAGCCCTCGGCGGCGGCGCCCCACCTGCTACGCCATGCCGGGCCGGCCCTCGTCTTCGACGATTACCCGATGCTCAAGGGGATGATCGACCGCGACGACCTCGACGTCACGCCCGACACCGTGCTGGTCCTGCGCAACGCCGGCCCGCTCGGCGGCCCCGGCATGCCCGAATGGGGCATGATCCCGATCCCGAAGAAGCTGGTGCGCCAGGGCGTGCGCGACATGGTGCGGATCTCGGATGCGCGCATGAGCGGCACCTCCTACGGGGCCTGCATCCTGCACGTCTCGCCCGAATCCTACGTCGGCGGGCCGCTGGCCCTGGTGCAGACCGGGGACCTGATCGCGGTCGACGTGCCGGCGCGCACGATCCGCCTCGACGTGCCGGAGGACGAGTTGGCGCGCCGTCGCGCCGCCCTGCCGCCGCCGGAGCCCCGCTACGAGCGCGGCTACGGCTGGATGTTCTCCCGCCACATCGGCCAGGCCGACCAGGGCTGCGACTTCGATTTCCTGCGCACCGATTTCGGCGCTCCGGTCCGCGAGCCCGCCATCTTCTAGAGCAGGATCCGATCGCGTGGCGATCGGATCCTGCTCTAAGTCTTTGATGTTGTCGCATTGTCTGCGACGAACCGGTGGCCACTTCGTCGGACAATGCTCGAGAGGACGACCATGCCGCTCGCCCCCGCCACCCGCGACAGGCTGCGGAGCGTCAGCACCGCGACGCTCTGCACCGCCCTGTTCAAGCGCGGCCTGCGCAACCAGTTCATCCAGGACGTGCGCCCCCTGAGCCCCAAGGGCGAGGTGATGGTCGGGGAGGCTTACACGCTGCGCACCATTCCGGCGCGGGAGGACCTCAACCCGATCACGGTGTTTCAGGACCGCGCCCACCCGCAGCGCAAGGCGGTGGAGGAGTGCCCGCCCGGCGCCGTGCTGGTGATCGACAGCCGCAAGGACGCCCGCGCGGCCTCCGCGGGCTCGATCCTCGTCACCCGCCTGATGGTGCGGGGCGTGGCCGGCATCGTCACGGATGGCGGGTTCCGCGACAGCCCGGAGATCGCCGCCCTGGCGATCCCCGCCTATCACCACCGTCCGGCGGCGCCCACGAACCTGACCGTGCACCAGCCCCTCGACATCAACGTGCCGATCGGCTGCGGCGACGTGCCGGTCTGGCCCGGCGACGTGGTGGTGGGGGACGGGGAGGGCGTGGTCGTCATCCCGGCCCACCTCGCCGACGAGGTCGCCGCGGAGGCGGTGGAGATGACAGCCTTCGAGGATTTCGTGACCGAGAAGGTGCTGGAGGGTCGCTCCATCCTCGGCCTCTACCCGCCCACCGACGAGCAGGCGCGCGCCGACTTCGCGGCGTGGCGGGCGGAGAAGGGGCGGTGAGGGGGGCTGTGTGATGTGGCTTGGCGGCGGCATCGACGCCGCAACGCCCTCGGTTCGCGTGGGACTCGCGGGGAACCCCTCTCCCGTGCGGGAGAGGGGCAGGGGATCGAAGATCCCGCGTGAGGGTCCAGATGGTTCCGTTTTAAAGCTGAGAGCGCGGTGAGAGGAGCGGAACGGGTCAGGCTCAAGCACGAAGCGTGGTGCTGGTAGCGGCAGCGTGGTGTCTTCTTGCTGCACCCTCCCGGGACCCTCACCCCTACCCCTCTCCCGCACGGGAGAGGGGATCCCGCGCTCAATGCGGAAGCGGGGATCCGCTTCATCGTCACCGTTATGCCGAGAGATCGATCCATGCCCCTGCTGCCCCCGCCCGAGGCTCTCACGATCGCCTTCGCGCATCAGGCCTACGGGCTCGCCGCGGAGTTCGCCGGGCGCGGCCATCCGGCCCGCGTCCTCGAGGCGCGCAGCGCCGACGGCCTGCGGGCGCATGTCGGCGAGGCGGACGTGGTCGTGGCGTCCGGGCTCTGGCGCAACGACATGATCGAGGCCGCCCCGAAGCTGCGCTTCATCCAGTCGGTGAGCGCCGGCACCGATCAGTTCGACAAGACGCGCCTCGCCCGGGCCGGAATCCGGCTCGCCAGCGCGCAGGGCGCCAACGAGCGCGCGGTGGCCGAGCACGCGATGGCGCTGATCCTCGGCCTGCAGCGCCAGCTCCACCTCGCCCGCGACCACCAGGCCGCGCGGTACTGGCGCCCGATCCTCGCCGACCGCGCTTTGCGCGAGGAGGAATCCGGGGGCAAGACGCTGGTCATCGTCGGGCTCGGGCGCATCGGGCTGCGGCTCGCAGCCCTCGCCCGGCCGTTCGGCTTCCGCCTGCTCGGCGTGCGGCGCCGGCCCGGACCCTGCCCGGAGGTGGACGCGCTCCTGCCCCCGGAGCGCCTGTACGAAGCCCTCGGCGAGGCCGACATCGTCGCGCTGACCTGCCCGCTGACCCCCGAGACCGAGGGGCTGATCGATGCCCCGGCGCTGGCGGCCCTGCGGCCCTCGGCTCTGCTCGTCAACGTGGCGCGCGGGCGGGTGGTGGACGAGCCGGCCCTGATCGCCGCCCTGCAGGAGGGGCGCCTCGCCGGGGCCGGCCTCGACTGCGTGCACGAGGAGCCGCTGCCGGCCGAGTCCTCCCTCTGGGCGATGCCGCACGTGATCGTCACGCCCCACAGCGCCGGCGAGACGCGGGCCTACGAGACGAGCGTGATCGACATCCTGCTCGACAATCTCGGGCGCCTCGCGCGCGGGGAGGCGGAGCTGCGCAACGGCCTCGTGTGAGGCCCGCCTACTCCCGCACCATCGCGTGCAGGGCCGGGCGCCCACCCGGCCAGCCCAGGGCCACCCGGGCGCCGCTGTCGCCCGGCCGGGCGGCGGCCTCGCTCAGCAGGCCGATGGCCGCGCGATAGCCGTGCAGGGTGCCGACATCGACGTAGGACCGCCCCGCCCGCAGGCCGAGCGCCCGGCCCCCCTCCGCCAGGTAGGCGTTCACCAGGGTGCCGATGTACTCGTCGCGGCCGTCGCGCCGCTGCCAGAGGCCGTGCAGCGCGCGCAAGGTCCGGCCCGGCATCTTGAACGCCCCCCAGATCCACGGCGAGGTGGCGTCCGCCTGCTTCACTTGGATCTCCCGTACGGCGTCGCCGTCGAGGACCACCGCGTCGAAGAACTCGGGCCGCTCCACCGGGAAGAGCAGGAAGGAGAGCGCGTCGTCCGGCAGGAGCGCCAGCGCGTCGGCCGGGAACCACACCGTGTCGGGCAGCCCGATGATCACCGGCTCGTCGTCGGCGACGAGCGGCAGCGCCCGGAAGATCGCGTCGCACAGCCCGGCCGCGGCGGGCTGCACCACGTAGGCGATCGAGGCGCCGCCATAGGCCGCACCGTAATAGTCGAGGATGTCCGACTTGCCCGGCGAGATCACGAAGCAGAGCTTGTCGGCCCCGCCCCGGATCATCCGCTCCACGAGGTATTCGCTCACCGCGCAGGGGCGCTCGATGCCGTGGTCGAGTCGGCTGCCGACCGGCAGCAATTCCTTCGAGAAGGCGAGCGGCTGGATGCGGCTGCCGCGGCCCGCCGCCGGAACGATGCCCCACATTCACGCCTCCGCGGCCAAGGGTCCCCGGACGGCCTCCGGGGCATCGAGGGCGGCGATCAGGTCGGCGGCGCGGCGGTCCGAGGAATGCTCGGCGAGCGTCCGCTCGCGCGCCGCGCGGGCGAGCGCCGCGCGCTCGGCCTCGCTCATGCCGAGGACCGCCACCACGTCCTCGGTGGTGTGCGCCACCACGATCTCGCGCCCCGGCGTGAAGAAGGTGTCGAGCCCCTCCCACGGATCGGTGATGAGCGGCGTGCCGCAGGCCGCCGCCTCGAACAGCCGGCCGGAGGGGCACCAGCCCATCGCCGCCATCGCCTGCCGGGTGACGTTGAGGGTGAAGCGCGAGGAGGAGAAGAAGGCCGGGTGCTCGGCCGGCGGCAGGTGGCGCACGAAGGCGATGTTCTCCGTCCAGGGGAAGTCCGGCGGATACTGCGCGCCGCCGATGAGGAAGCGCTGCGCCGGCCGGCGCCGGGCGGGCGCGACGAGGAGGCGCTCGACCCCCGCCTGCCGGTCCGCCGCGTAGGTGCCGAGGTAGGACAGGTCGCTGATGTAGTGGGGGACCGGCGCGGTCGGCCGATGGGCGTCGGGATCGACGTGGCCGTAGAGCGGCCGCACGCGCCTCGCGCCGAGCCGCTCCCGCAGGGCGTCGAGCGCCGCGCCGCCCGTGTAGCTCAGCACGAGGTCGAAGTCGCGCAGGGCGCGCGGGCCGAGGTAGGGCACCGCCTCGCCCGCCGCGAGGCGCGCCAGCGTCACGGGCGTGTCGAGGTCGTAGAAGACGCTGATCGGCGCCTCGTGCGCGAGCGCCGTCGCCGCGACCGCATCCGGGCAGTAGGAGGTGACGATCGCCGCGTCGCACGCCGCCACCGCCCGCGCGGCGCGGACGCGCAGTTCGGGGGTCCAGTCGGGGTAGAGGATCAGGTCGCCGCCGGGCAGCGCCGTGAAGTCGCGGGCCTCGGCGTAGTAGGGAACATCGCGCTCGAAGAAGGTGACGTGGTGGCCCCGCCGCGCGAGCGCCCGGCACAGGCCGCGCCAGAGTGTGGCATGCCCGTTGCCCCAGGACGACGAGACGGTGAGTCCGAAGACGACGATCCGCATCCGCTCCCCGTGCGTCCCCGCCGTCCGGCCCGGCCCGATGCCCCAACTCGTATACTCTGGGTGAGTTCCTGGACGCGCCCGCTGTTGCCTCCGGCCGCGTTTTCGCGGAGATCGGTCCGGTGATGGAGGAATGGACAGGTGTGGGAAGCCGAGGTGATCGACGGGCCGGAGACGGCCGAGGGGCTGATCTGGGTGCGGGCGCCCCGCGACTTCCCCAACGGACTGGACGAACTGGTCGGCGCGCCCGTGAGCGTGGACGGGGTGGCGCGCAGCATCAACGACGTGGTGGAGCCGCCGGGCGGCGGGATGGTGCGCAAGGGCGACCGCCTCGGCCTGATCCTCGACCCGGCCGAGGCGTGAGGTAACCCGCGCGGTCCGTCGGACGAAACGAGGTGGGAGACTGGGAGGGGGGCCGCCGGCCTCCATATGGCCCCGGTGACGGGGGCGCGGCCCGAGCCCCGGTCGCCACAGGCGGGAGATCCCATGCGCGTCGTCGTCGATCTGAACCGCTGCCAAGCCTACGCGCAGTGCTGCTACGCCGCGCCGTCGAGCTTCGCGCTGCACGGGCCCGAGGTGCTGATCTACGATCCCGCGCCCCCGCCCGAGCGGCGCCGGGAGATCGAGCGGGCGGTGCAGGCCTGCCCGGTCCGCGCCATCCGGTTCGAGGCCGAGCCTTCGGAGCGGGAGGAGGGCCGCCATGGCTGAGGCGCTGCGCGCCGTGGTGGTGGGGGCCTCCCTCGCGGGCCTTCGCGGCGCCGAGGCCCTGCGCCGCGAGGGGCATCGCGGCCCGATCACCCTGGTGGGCGACGAGCCCCACCGCCCCTACGACCGGCCGCCGCTCTCCAAGCGCGTGCTCAGCGGCGAGGCGCGGCCCGAGGCGATCGACCTGCCCGCGCAGGCGGGCCTCGACCTGACGTGGCGCCTCGGGGCGGCGGCGGTGGGCCTTGATCTTTCGGCCCGCGAGGTGGCGCTGGCCACGGGCGAGCGCCTGCCCTTCGACCGGCTGCTGATCGCGACCGGCACGCGGGCGCGGCCCTGGCCGCACCCGGCCGAGGCCGGGCTCTCCGGCGTGTTCACCCTGCGCGGCCGGGACGATGCGGCGGCCCTGCGCGCCGCGCTCGCGGCCGCGCCCGCGCGCGTCCTCATCATCGGGGCGGGTTTCATCGGCTGCGAGGCGGCCGCCGCCTGTCGCGACATCGGTCTACCCGTCACGCTGGTCGACCCGAACCCGACGCCGCTCGCCACCGTGCTCGGCACCCGGGTTGGGCGCGTCGTCGCCGAGATGCTGCGCCGGGAGGGCGTCGACTATCGCCCTGAGACCCGGGTCGAGGCCCTGGAGGCGGACGCGGCGGGCCGGGTGAGCGGGGCGCGCCTCGTCGGCGGCGGGCGGGTCGCCGCGCCGGTGATCGTGGTGGCGCTCGGCGCAATGCGCAACACCGAGTGGCTCGCGGGCTCCGGCGTCGCGGCGGATGCGGGCGGGATCGCGTGCGACGGGTTCTGCCGCGTCCTCGACCGCGAGGGCCGGCCCGTGGCGGGCGTGGCGGCGGCGGGCGACGTGGCGCGCTTTCCCCATCCGCTCTTCCCGGACGGGCCGGTCGCCTTCGAGCATTGGGGCCACGCGGTCGAGCAGGCGCAGCACGCCGCCCGCACCCTCGTGGGCCCGCCGGAGGGTCACGGCGCCTACGCGGCGATGCCGGCCTTCTGGTCGAGCCAGTTCGACCTCACCATCAAGTCGGTGGGCCTCACCAACGGGGCCGATACGGTGGCGATCGCCCAGGGCAGCCTCGCCGAGCGGCGCTTCGTGGCGGTCTACGGCCGGGCCGGCCGCACGGTGGCGGCGGTGTCGTTCGATTCCGCCCGCTGGCTGCCGGCCTACGCGGCGCGCATCGCGGCGGGCGACGCCTTCCCGCCGATCCTCGGGGCCACCGACCAGGGCCGCGTCGCGCTCGCCGATCCCGGCTTTCCGCAGCGCCCGGCGCGAGGCTGACCGCGATGTCCGACCCCACCCTGTTCGCCGCGGTCAAGGACCCGGCCCACCGCCCCGATCCCTACCCGCTCTACGCCCGCCTGCGGGAAAACCCGGTGGCGGTCCAGGACGACGGCACCTGCGTGGTGACGACCCACGCGGCCCTGCGCGCGCTGGTGTTCGACCCGCGCCTCTCCTCCGAGGACCTGCCGGACACCGCGCACCCGCACACCGGCAACCCGTTCAAGGACTGGATCATCAACCCGATCAGGGACCGGATCCGGTCCCGGCACCGCCCCTTCATCTTCCGCGACCCGCCGGACCACGACGTGCTGCGCCGCCACGTCATGCGCGAGTTCACGGCCGCGCGGGTGAGCGCGATGCATGCGCGCGTCGACGCGCTGGTGGCCGACCTCCTCGACCGGAAGCGCGAGGCCCGCCAGATCGACCTCGTGGACGATTTTTCCTACCCGCTGCCCGTCACGGTGATCTGCGAGATGCTGGGCGTGCCGCCGGAGGACGAGGCGCGCTTCCACGGCTGGGCGACGCAGCTCGCCACCGCCCTCGAACCCGACGCCCGCGAGGACGAGGAGAACCGGGACAGGAACATCGCCACCTTCGACGAGATCGCGGCCTACATGCAGGACCTGATCAAGGAGAAACGGCGCCACCCGAGGGACGACATCCTCACCGGGCTCGCGACCCGGAAGGACCCGCAGGTCGGCCGGATGGGCGACTACGACCTGATCGCCACCGCGATCCTGCTGCTGATCGCGGGCCACGAGACCACCGTGAACCTGATCACCAACGGGATGCTGACGCTGCTGCGCTTCCCCGAGCACTTGGAGCGGCTGCGCGCCGACCCCGACCTCGCCCCGCGGCTGATCGAGGAATTGCTGCGCTACGAGCCGCCCGTGCACTTCCGCACCCGCAAGGCGCTCGCCGCCATCCGGGTGGACGGGACGACGATCCCGGAGGGCGCGCCGGTGGTGCTGCTCTTCGCCGCCGGCAACCGCGACCCGGCCCGCTTCCGCGACCCCGACCGGTTCGATCCCGACCGGGAGGACAACCAGCATTTCGGGTTCGGCGGGAGCCTGCACTTCTGCGTCGGCGCCCCGCTGGCGCGGCTGGAGGCGGAGGCGGCGCTGGTCGCGCTGGCGCGCCGCCTCAAGGCCCCGCGCCTGATCGAGGACCCGCCGCCCTACCGGCCGGGCGCGTCCCTGCGCGGGCCGCAGCACCTGCGGCTCGCCATCGAGGGCGTCGCCTAGAAAGTTGGTCTCAGGCGCCGGTGGCGTCCTTGACGCACTTCTTGCTGAAGCTGGTGCGGGCCGCGCCGGACAGCTTCTTGTCGGTGGCCTGCGCGTCGCAGCGGGCGCCCGCGTCCTTCTCGCACTTGGTCATGAAGCTCTTCAGGGCGGCGCCGGCGAGCTTCTTCTCGGTTGCCTGCGCCGTGCAACTCTCCTGTGCGACCGCGCCCGTCGCACCTGCGAGGCAGAGGATCACGGCCGCCACGACACCACGCATCGCGCTCTCCCTGAATATCCGTCGTCGTCGCACGACGAAGGGAGTGGACCACATCTTGGAGAGTGCGACCAGAGGGATCGAGGCTCGATGCACTGGTCTTGCGGGACGGAGGTCTAGGCCTTCCCTTGCGCCCTGCGCGTCCGGTGATGCGGCCGGACGACCGCGCGCCGGCCGCAACTCTGCCAGCCCCAGTGCGCGAACGGCGTCGCGGGCGCGGTCTCGCACCAGCCCGCCCGCACGAGCGCCCGCGCGGTGCGCTCGCGGTCCTGGCAGGCCTGCTCGGTCATCGGCGAGGGCGGCAGGGCACAGAGCGCGTCGGCCCGCTGCCAGCGCGCCAGGAGATCATCGGCCGCGGCCGGGCCGATGCCGAGGAGAAGGCTCGCGAGCGCGAGGGCGGCGGGGCGGATCGGGAGCATGGGGGTACGCCCTGACGGGGCGCGGCCCCGGATCCGGCGCGTATCAGATCGGCGAAGTCCGGCAAGACGGCCAGGTGGCCTAACCCCGTGGCGATGCGTGCGCACGGGCGAGGCGCACCGGGCTCTTCCGATGCCGTCGCCGCTCGTCAGGCCGGCATGCCCTGACAGCCATGGAATGGGTGTCCTGTGATGTGTGGCGCATGACTTCCTGCAGCTGCCTGGACAACGGCCAGACATTTGATCCTGCAAGCCGAAATATAAATCACCGATATTCATTTTGCTGACAAGATTGTGATATAAAATCAATCGTTCCATCGGACTTGCTCAAGATATTAATTGGTTGCGATTTTGCACTTTACTCCTTAATCAGGCCCTTGGTGATTTGGCGGTCTGAAATGAAATCGGGATCATCAAAATGAAGTTCGGCTCTTTGGTGATATCGATCTGGATGCAGTCCTCTCTTTTTGCTGCCGTTGCACATGCCGGAAATGGCGATCGGAATATAGTTCGTGTGATGAA
This sequence comes from Methylobacterium oryzisoli, assembly GCF_046557895.1. Taxonomy (NCBI): domain Bacteria; kingdom Pseudomonadati; phylum Pseudomonadota; class Alphaproteobacteria; order Hyphomicrobiales; family Methylobacteriaceae; genus Methylobacterium; species Methylobacterium oryzisoli. The sequence goes on from NZ_JBKIBX010000023.1 coordinate 42,209, forward strand.
GGCCGTCGATGAATGCAAGAACGCAGAAGCGGCAAATCCGAACCAGGCAACGCTGACGGAGATGGAGTCGGCCGTTTGCTTCAGGGGCCGCATCGGCCGCGATGCTGACCGGGCGATCATTCCTCTGCTGTCTCGGAAAGACAAAATATTCATCGTCAACAGCATCGGCGGAGACGGTATCGCTGCCGCCAAGATCGGCTTGCACATCCTCGAAAATCGATTGGATGTGGCGGCTCACGGCCTATGTTTGTCATCGTGTGCCAGCTATTTTTTCCTGGCCGGCTTTCGCAAGTATCTTATGCCCGACACCATCCTGGCTTGGCACGGGGCGCCGAGAGCAGAGCCCTCGTTCCGGCAAAAGCTGCTCGACAACGATGGCAGGCTGCAGCTTGTCTATCAACTGTCGCAACAATTCTTCGACGCCGCGAAGGTAGATCGGCGATTGGCACTGGGGCCGGATCTGATTCATCCTGGATGCGAAGCCTGGATGGCTGGGTGGGATAGCCGGAACGTGCATTTCTGGACTTGGAGCAGGCGTGCTCTGGAACAGAGATTTCATGTGCCAGGCATAGAGACTTACTGGTATCCGGATGATTCGAAGATCATAGCGGATCTGGGCAGGAAGCACGGCTTCGAAGTGCTGGTCGGTCCGAAGTGACCGAACGTGCGTGCGGTCGCATCCGCTGCGGTTTGACCCTGAAACGGCGCTCTGCATCGTTCCGCCGGGCGGAAGGTCGCGGCCGGCGAATGAGCGCCAGGGCAGAACAGGTGAAGTGCAGCCCCGGCCCTGCCGGCCGCCCGGCTCAGTGCGCCATCAGCACCGGCATGGTCGCGTGGGCGAGGATGTGGCTCGTCGGGCCGCCGAAGATCATCTGGCGCAGGCGGCTCTGGGTGTAGGCGCCCTTGATCAGCAGGTCGCAGCCCAGCGCCTCGGCCTCGTCGAGGTAGATCTCGCCCGCGCTGCGCCGGCCGGCCGTGAGGGTGCGGCCGCGGGCCGTGAGGCCCTCGCGGACCAGGGCGGCGGCCATCTGCTCGGCGCTCGGCCCCGGGACCATGCCGGTGTCGATGGCCAGCACCTCGATGCGGGCGGCCTTGCGCAGGAAACCCTCCGCGAAGGCCACCGTGCGAGCGGTCTCGGTCGAGCCGTTCCAGGCGATCATCACCGTCTCGCCGAGGCTCGCGGGCGGGGCGGGCGGGGCGATCAGCAGGGGGCGCCCGCTCTCGAACAGGGCCGCTTCCAGCGTCGTCATGCGCGGGCCGGCCTCGCCGCCGGGCCGGCCCACCACGGTCCCGGCGAAGAGCCGGGCGTACTGGGCCAGGAAGCCGTCGCCGGGCGGGGCGTCGGGCAGCCAGCGGTAGCGCGGCTCGTCGCCGGGGGCGCCGGCGCGCTCGCGCGGCACGCCGTTCCGCTCCATGAAGGCCTGGAACTGGCCGCCGCAATCGCGGGCCTCGGCGAGGTCGGCCTCCTCGTCCCGGACCCAGGTCATGCCGCCGACCATGTCGACGGGCACGTATTCGGCGAGCGCCGGCCGCAGGCCGAAGCCTTCGACGCAGCCGCCGAAGCGGCGCGCCGCCAGCAGGGCGGTCTCTAGGACGGAGTCGAGCAGCGCGTGGCGCGCGACCGGAACGAGCAGGGTCTTCATGACGGCCTCCGCCGCCGATTCCATCACGGCGCCGCTTCGCCGTCCAGCGCGGGCGGCGGCGATCCCCCGCTCAGCGCAGGTCGCCCGCCGGGGACGGCGGGGACGCGGCCTCGCCCTCGGCCCGGTGCAGCCGGCTCAGCAGCACCAGCAGGTGGCCGGGCAGCGCGGTCTCCTCCGCGGCGAGCGGGTTCGTCCGGGTGCGGCGGCGACCGCGCCGGGTGGGCGACGGGGGCTGCGACGAGTCTTCCGTCCGAAAGGGCACACGCACTCGCATACGCATCGCGACGTCCTTCAAGGCCCGGCTTCTTCGCGGCCGGCGCGCCAGTGAACGCGAATCATCGGCGCCGGTTCCCGCCTTCTGCCTCCACCCCGTGACGCCGCGGTGACGCGGCGGCTGGCGGCTGGCGGGGCCCGGGTCCGGGTGGTAGACCGCGCGCCATGCTCGAAGGCCTGCCTCCCCACCGCCCGACCCACGTGCTGCGCCTCGACACCGACGAGCGCGCCGCCCGCGCCATGACCGACCTGATCGGCGAGGTGTTCGACCCGACCGAGACCGCGGTGGCGGCCTTCGAGGACGAGGACGGCAGAACATGGCGGCTCGAAGCCTACTTCGCCGAGCCGCCGGACGAGGCGGTGGTGCGCGACCTGATCCGCCCGATCGTGGGCGAGGCCGCCGACCGGGCGAGCTTCACGGCCATCGACCAGCAGGACTGGGTGCGCGCCTCCCTCGACGGCCTCAAGCCGGTGCGGGCGGGCCGGATCCTCGTGCACGGCGCCCATGACCGCGCGCAGGTGCGCCCCAACGACCGGCCGATCGAGATCGAGGCCGCGCTCGCCTTCGGCACCGGCCACCACGGCACCACGCTCGGCTGCCTCACCGCCCTCGTGGACGACCTCAAGCGCCGCCGGCCCCGGCGCGTGCTCGATGTCGGCACCGGCACCGGCATCCTCGGCCTCGCGGCGGCGCGGCTGCTGCGCGCGCGGGTGGTGGCGGGCGACCTCGACCCCGAGGCGGTGGCCACCGCCCGCAGCAACGCGGCGCTGAACGGGCTCGGGCCCTTCGTCAGCCTCTACGAGGCGCCGGGCGTGCGCCATGCCCTCGCCGACCGGGTGCGCGGGTTCGACCTCGTCTTCGCCAACATCCTGGCCCGGCCGCTGCGGCACCTCGCCCCCTCCCTCGCCCGGGTGGTGGCGCGGGACGGCACGCTGGTGCTCTCGGGGCTCATCCCCCGCGATGTGCCGGGGGTGCTGTCGGCCTACGCCGCGCAGGGGTTTCGCCTGCGCCGCCGCCGCACCATCGAGGGCTGGGCGACGCTGGAACTGCGCCGCGGCGGTAGCGCCCCCCGGTCTACCGGATCGAGACCCTGACGTCGTACTGGCCGGCGGTGCCGTCCGGGTAGATGAGGAGCATCCGGAAGCGGTCGAGGCCCTCGTAGCCCTCCGCCGCCTCGAAGGTGACCTTGAGGCCCGGGGCCTTCTTGGCGTTGCAGGGGCCGAGCGGCGAGGAGGCCGAGTAGCGCGGGAAGGACTGATCCTGCGAGAAGGTCACGGTGCCGTGCTCGGGCTTGGAGACGAGCCGGGCCACGAGGGGGCCCTGCGAGGAGCAGTCCGGGTAGAGCGCCGTGAAGAAGGCGATCGTGCGCGCCTCGTTGACCGGCACCACGCGGTTGAGCGGGGTCGTCGTGAGTTCGGGAAACTCGGGCGGGGTCGGCCCCGGCGCCGCGGGCGGGGGAACGGGCACCACCGGGGCGGGCGGGGCGGCCGGCTGGGCCAGCGCCGGCGCGGCCGCCGCCAGCAGGGCGAGCGCCAGGAAACGCGAGAATGCCACGGACGATCTCCGATGCCGGGCGCACGAGCCCGCGCCCGCCCGCAAGGTAGGTCGGAGCGGGGCCGCGACCAGCCGCGCGCGACCTGTGCCTTTTGCGCGGTAATGCGCTACATCGGGCGCCTTCGTCCCCGATCTGTTGAGGAAGCGGCCCAACGATGTTCCCCGACGTCCAGCTTCACATCGCCGGCCAGTGGCGCGGCGGCTCCGCCGGCCAGACCATGCCGATCCAGAATCCGGCGTCCGGCGAGACCCTGGCCCAACTCGCCGTGGCCAGCCGCGACGACCTCGACGCCGCGCTCGCCGCCGCCGACCGGGGCTTCGCCGCGTGGCGCAGGGTCTCGGCCTTCGAGCGCAGCAAGGTGCTGCGCAAGGCCGCCGATCTCCTGCGCGCGCGGGCCGACGAGATCGCCCGCATCATGACCTTGGAGCAGGGCAAGCCGCTCGCGGAGGCCCGCGTCGAGGTCATGGCCGGCGCCGACACGATGGACTGGTTCGCCGAGGAGGGCCGGCGCGCCTACGGCCGGGTGATCCCGCCCCGGGCCGAGGGCGTGATGCAGCTCGTGCTGCGCGAGCCGGTGGGGCCGGTGGCGGCCTTCACGCCCTGGAACTTCCCGATCAACCAGGCGGTGCGCAAGGTCTCGGCCGCGCTCTGCACCGGCTGCTCGGTGATCCTGAAGGGGCCGGAGGACACGCCGGCGAGCTGCGCCGCGCTGGTCCGGGCGCTCCTCGACGCGGGCGTGCCGGGCGATGCCGTCGGCCTCGTCTACGGCGACCCGGGGACCATCTCCTCCTACCTGATCCCGCATCCGGTGATCCGGAAGATGTCCTTCACCGGCTCGACGGCCGTAGGCAAGCAGCTCGCGGCGCTGGCGGGCCAGCACATGAAGCGCGCCACGATGGAGCTCGGCGGCCACGCCCCGGCGATCGTCTTCCGCGACGCGGACGTCGCCAAGGCGGCCTCGGTGCTGGGCGCCAACAAGTTCCGCAACGCCGGCCAGGTCTGCGTCGCGCCGACGCGCTTCCTCGTGCACGATTCGGTCTTCGACAGCTTCGTGGACCGCTTCGTGGGCTTGGCGCAGGACCTCAAGGTCGGCGACGGCCTGCAGGAGGGCGTGAAGATGGGGCCGCTCGCCCACGGCCGGCGCATCGAGGCGATGGAGGCCTTCGTGGCCGACGCGCAGGACAAGGGCGCCACCCTGCGCACCGGCGGCAAGCGGATCGGCAACCGCGGCCACTTCTTCGAGCCGACCGTGTTCACCGACGTGCCGCTCGACGCGCGCATCATGAACGAGGAGCCCTTCGGGCCGATCGCCGCGATCCAGCGCTTCTCGGACGACGAGGAGGCCTTCGCGGAGGCCAACCGCCTGCCCTACGGGCTCGCGGCCTACGCCTATACCCGCTCGGCCGAGACCGCGACGAAGCTCGCCACCCGCGTCGAGAGCGGCATGATGTCGATCAACCACCACGGCATCGCCCTGCCCGAAACGCCCTTCGGCGGCGTGAAGGATTCCGGCTACGGCAGCGAGGGCGGCTCGGAGGCGATCGAGGGCTACCTCAACACCCGCTTCGTCACCCAGGCCTCGCTCTGATCGGGCGGCGGACCTCCCGGTCCGCCGCTCACCGCGCCGTGCGCATGACGAGGGCGCCCGGGACCCGGGCCACGCGGTTCGGGCCTCCGGGCGCCGCCGCCCCGGTCAGCCGCTGGCCGGCCGGGGCGATCACCACGAGGTCGCCGCAGGGCGGGGTGCGGGTGATGACCGCGCTCGCCACGCCCCAGAGCCGCCCGCCGCCCGTCACCACCGGCCCGCCCGAATCCCCGATGCAGATCCGCGCGCCCACGGCGCGCGCCAGCGTGAGGCCGCTCCCGGTGACCGCGAGCGGCACGAGGCGCGCGGTCTTGAGGGTGCCCGGCGCGCCGCCCGAGAGGCCGACGCCCGCGATCCGCAGGGATCCCGGCAGGCCGCCCGCGCGCGCCAGCGGCAGGGGTGCGCGGGCGCGCACCGGCGCGGCGAGGCGCACCACCGCGATGTCGAGGGCGAGGTTCGACAGGTTGACCCCGATGTCGTCGTCCCGCTCCACCACGTAGCGGGCGACCGAGGCCGCCCGGTGGGCCGGCCGCACCGCGCGGCTGCCGCGGTAGAACATCACCGCCGCCCCGAGCGGGTTGTCGCCGACGCAATGGGCCGCCGTGAGCACCAGCGCGGGGGCGATCAGCACGCCCGAGCAGCGGGTGAGGTTGACCTTGTCGTCGTCCTCGTCGGAGCGGCCGACCGTGCCGACCGCCACCGTGGCCCGGGTCAGCGCATCGCGCCCGCCCGCCATCGCGCCGCCCTCGATCGCGCGCGCCGGCAGGCCCGCCGCGGCGAGCAGCGCGGCGCCCAGCACTCCCCGCACCCAGCCCTTCATCGACCGCTCCCGCCTGATCCCTCGATCGACCTAAGCGGTTCGCCGGCCGGTTCAACCGGTCGCGCTGCCGCAGGGCGACGAACGGTCAGGCTGGCGCCGCGGCGCGTCTGCGGTCATAGGGTAACGTCAACGGACACAGGGAGCGGAGGCGCGGGGCGTGATGGGCGAGACCGAGACCGGCGCGCGGGCGGCGCGGCCCGTGCTGCGCGTGCTCGGGGGCGAGGCGCTGACGCCGCCCCCGGCCTGGATGATGCGGCAGGCCGGGCGCTACCTGCCCGAGTACCGGGAGCTGCGCGCCAAGGCCGGCTCCTTCCTCGACCTCTGCTACACGCCGGACTTCGCCGCCGAGGTTACGCTCCAGCCGATCCGCCGCTTCGGCTTCGAGGCGGCGATCCTGTTCTCGGACATCCTCGTGGTGCCGCACGCGCTCGGCCAGGGCGTGCGCTTCGTGGAAGGGGAGGGGCCGCGCCTCGACCCGGTGGCGGAGCGGGGGGAGATCGAGGCCCTGCGCGAGCCCGGCGATGCCCGGATCATGGCCCATCTCGGCCCGGTCTTCGAGACAGTGGCGCGCGTGCGGGCGGCGCTGCCGCGCGAGACCACGCTGCTCGGCTTCTGCGGCGCGCCCTGGACGGTGGCGAGCTACATGATCGGCGGGCGCGGCACCCCGGACCTCGCCCCCGCCCGCGGCCTCGCGGCGCGCGACCCCGCCCTCCTCGACGCGCTCCTCGACCGGCTCGTCACGGTGTCGGTGGAGTACCTCGCCCGCCAGATCGAGGCCGGGGCCGACGCGGTGCAGATCTTCGAGAGCCACGCGGGCGCGCTGCCGGCGGTGCCGGCCGGGGAGACGGGCGACGCGCTGGCGCGCTTCAGCTTCCGGCCGATCGCCCGGGTCGTCGCGGGCCTGCGCGCCCGGGTCCCGGGCGCCCGGGTGATCGTGTTTCCCCGCGGCTCGGGCCTCGACGGGCATGCCCGCGCGCTGGCCGAGACGGGCGCCGACGCGGTCGGGGTCGACTGGGACGTCGACCTCGCGGCGGTGCGGGCGCGCCTGCCAGCCTCGGCGGTGACGCAGGGCAATCTCTCGCCCGAGACCCTGATCGAGGGCGGCGCGGCCCTCGACGCCGCGGTGGACGCGATCCTGGCCGCCACCGCCGGTCACCCGCACGTGTTCAACCTCGGCCACGGCATCACCCCGCAGACGCCCATCCCCCATGTCGAGCGCATGCTGGCGCGGCTGCGCGGCTGAGGGCTCCGATGCTCTACCTCTGGATCAAGGCCGGCCACGTCGTGGCGATCATCGCCTGGATGGCCGCCATGCTCTACCTGCCGCGCCTGTTCGTCTATCACAGCGCCCTGCCGGCGGGTTCGCCGCAGGGCGAGACCTTCAAGGTGATGGAGCGCCGCCTGCTGAAGGCGATCATGACGCCCGCGATGATCGCCACCTGGGTGCTCGGCATCGCGCTGGTGGTGATGAGCGGCGCCTACACGCAGGGCTGGATGCACGCCAAGTTCGCCCTGGTCCTCGCCATGAGCGGGTTGCACGGCTGGTTCTCGCGCATGGTCAAGGACTTCGCGGCCGACCGCGCCACCCGGCCGCCGCGCTTCTACCGGATCGTCAACGAGGCGCCGACGCTCCTGATGATCGCCATCGTGATCCTGGTGATCGTGAAGCCCTTCTGAGAGCCGACCCGATGGCCGCCATCGAGACCCGCCGCCTCACCCTCGCGCTGCCCTCCGGCCCGGTGACGGTCGGCTGCGACGTCTACGGGTCCGGCCCCGACGCGCTGCTCCTGCCGGCGCTCTCCTCCATCGCGACCCGCGAGGAGATGCGCCCGCTGGCGGAGCGGCTCACCGGCTTCCGCTGTCACGTCCCGGACTGGCCGGGCTTCGGGGCGGAGCCGCGGGCGCGGCTGCCGCTCTCGCCCGCCGCCCTCCACGGCGTGCTCGACGCGCTCCTCTCCGCCCAGCCGGGACCCTACGCCCTCGGGATCGGGGCCGGGCACGCGGCGGGCTATCTCCTGGCGGCGGCGCGCCGGCATCCGGGGGCGTTCGCCCGCCTCGTCCTGGTCGCGCCGACCTGGCGCGGGCCGCTGCCGACCGCGATGGGCGAGGCGCGCCGCCCGCTCTTCGGGCGCCTGCGCCGCGCGGTGGAGACGCCGCTCCTCGGCGACCTTCTCTACCGGATCAACCTCAGCACGCCGGTCATCGCCCGGATGATGCGCGCCCACGTCTACGCCGATGCCGCCCGCGTCACGCCCGCTGTGCTGGCCGACAAGGCCCGCGTGGCGCGCCAGCCCGGCGCCCGCTTCGGCACGGCGGCCTTCGTCACGGGCGGCCTCGATCCGGTGGAGACCCGCGCCGAGTTCCTCACCCTGTTCGGACCCGGCCTGCCGCCGGTGCTGATGCTGCGCCCGGACAGGGCCCCGCGCCGCTCCGGCGCCGAGATGGACGCGCTCGCCGCCGCCCCGGGCGTCGCGACGGTCCGGGTGCCGGGCGCGCTCGCCGCCCACGAGGAGCACGCCGAGGCCGTGGCGGCCGCGATCCTGGCGGACGCCTGACGCGATCCCTGTCCGGTGAGTCCGGTCTCGCCGGACGGCCTCACGGCTCGGGCGGCGCGACCGGGTTCTTCTCGACCCGGTCGCGGTAGGCGGCGGCGCGGCCGAGGAGCAGCAGGGTGACGGGCGTCGTCACGATCACGAACAGGGCGACCAGCCCGTCGCGCAGGACCACCCGCCCCTCCGCGAGCGAGAAGAACAGCGACGAGGCCGCCACCACCAGGATCAGGCCGAGCGTCGCGCACAGGGAGGGCGCGTGGACCCGCTCGTAGAAGTGCGACAGGCGCACGAGGCCGAGCGCCCCGACGAAGGAGACCGCCGCGCCCGCCAGCGCGAGCCCGACCACGAGGCAGGCCGCCCAGAGAGGCAGGGCGGCGCTCACCGGATCACCTCGCCCTGCATCAGGAACTTGGCCAGCGCCACCGTGGCGGTGAAGCCGACGAGGCCGATGATGAGGGCGGCCTCGAAGGCGAGCCCGCTGCCCTGGCGCATGCCCAGCACCAGGATCAGCAGCAGGCCGTTGACGTAGAGGGCGTCGAGGGCGAGCACCCGGTCCTGGGCGCGGGGGCCGCGCAGCATCCGGTACGCGCACAGGCCCATGGCGAGGACGAGGAGCACGGCCGCGAGGGTCAGCCCCCAGGTCAGGATCAGGGCGCTCAGGGTCGGCGGGCTCACGGGAAGATCTCCATCAGCAGGCCCTCGTAGCGCTCCTTGATCCGGGCCGGCCAGTCGGCCTCGTCGAGGTCGAGCACGTGCAGGAGCAGCCGGCCGCTGCGCGGGTCGTGCTGGACCCAGAGCGTCCCGGGCGCGCTGGTGAGGACGATGGCGAGCGCCGTGAGCCCGGCGCGGCTGCGGATGGCGAGCGGCACGTGCACGAAGCCGCTGCGCCGCACGCCCGGGCGCAGGCCGAGGATGATCCGGCCGACCGCGACGTTGGATTGCAGCACGTCCACCGCCACCCGGCCGGCGAGGATGAGGAGCGCGCGCGGGGCGCGCACGCGCAGGGGCTCGGGCCGCAGCGCCCGCAGGGTCAGCGGGACGACGAGCCCGACCGCGGCGGCGAGGAGCCCGGTCGCCGGGGTGACCGGCGCGTTGAGCAGGAGCCACATCAGCGCGAGGCCGAGCGACAGCAGGGGATGGGGCAGTAGCCTCACGGGACCGCCTCCCGCAGCACCGCGCCCACGTAGGCCCCCGGGCTCGCGAGCCAGTGCGCCGTCGCCTCCGCGTAGGCGAGCGCCGGCCCGCCCCACAGGCTCAAGCCGAGGCAGCCGGCGAGCAGGCCCGCCAGCGCCGCGGCCTCGGCGGTCCGCAGGGCCGGGGACGGCCCGTCCGACGGGACCCAGAAGTTGAAGATGCCGAAGCGCAGCAGCGGGATCAGCGTGCCGAGCCCCGACAGCAGGAGCGCGCCGACGAGGAGCCAGGACGAGGCCGCGACCGGACCGGCGGGGGCCGCGGCCCCGGCGAGCCCGGAGAGGATCGCGAGCTTGCCGATGAAGCCCGCGAGCGGCGGCAGACCCGCCAGCATCAGGGCGCAGACGAAGTAGGCCGCCCCCAGGAGCGCGACGATGGCCGGGATGTCGAGGGCGGCCACGGTCTCGTCGGCCTCGAAGGGGTCGAAATCCTCGTCCTCGAACACCGCCTCGGTGGCGGAGGCGGCCGGATCGCGCCCGCGCTGGAGGATCTCGGCGAGGAGGAAGAGCGTGGCGGCCGCGAGCGTCGAGCCGGCGAGGTAGAACAGCGCGCCCGACACCGCCGCAGCGCTGCCGGTCCCTAAGGCCGCCAGCACCGTGCCCGAGGAGATCATCACCGCGAAGGCCGCCGCGCGCGCGAGGTCCCGCGCGCCCAGCAGCCCGAAGGTCCCGAACGCCAGGGTGGCGATGCCGGCGGCGAGCAGCCACTGCGTCCCGAATCCCGCCGAGGGGCCGCTCTCGGCCCCGAACAGCAGGAGGCTCAGCCGCACCACGACGTAGACCCCGACCTTGCTCAGGATCGAGAGCACCGCCGCGGCGGGCGCGCTCGCCGCCGCGTAGGCCGGGGGCAGCCAGAACCCGAGCGGCCACAGGCTGGACTTGATCAGGAAGGTGATGCCCAGGAAGGCCGCCCCGACCTCGAACAGCGTGCGCTCGGCCGGGCCGAGGAGCGGCAGGCGGCGGGCGAGGTCGGCCATCGTGAGGGTGCCGGTATTGGCGTAGACGAGGCTGACGCCGATCAGGAAGAACAGCGAGGCCACGAGGTTCACGGCGATGTAGGCGAGGCCCGCGCGGATGCGCGCCTCGCCCGATCCGTGCAGCACCAGCCCGTAGGAGGCGGCCAGCATCACCTCGAAGAACACGAACAGGTTGAACAGGTCGCCGGTCAGGAAGGCGCCGTTGACCCCCATCAGGAGCAGCAGGAAGAGGGCATGGAAGCGCGGCCCGGCCCGGTTCCAGCGCGACAGCGAGTAGACCAGGGCACAGAGCCCGAGCAGGCTCGCGAGCACCAGCATCGCCGCCGAGAGCCGGTCGACGACGAGCACGATGCCGTAGGGCGCCGGCCAGTCGCCGAGCCGGTAGGCGAGGGCGCCGGGCGAGGCCGCCGCTGCGTGCAGCAGCCACACCGAGACGGCGAGCAGCGCCACCGCGGTGGCGACGCTGATCCCCGCCTTCAGGGCGTGGCGCCGCTCGTCGAGGAGCAGCATCGCGCCCGAGACCGCGAGCGGCAGTACCACCGGCGCCACGATCAGGTGGTCGGCGGGCAGGCTCATCGGTCGGGCTCCCGGCCGTCGACGTGGTCGCTCCCCGCGATGCCGCGGGCGGCCAGCAGCACGACGAGGAAGAGGGCGGTCAGCGCGAAGCTGATGACGAGGGCGGTCAGCACGAGCGCCTGCGGCAGCGGGTCGGCGTAGAGGGCGGGGTCGTTGGCCTCCGGGCTCGCCAGCACCGGAGGGGCGCCGACCCGCAGCCGCCCCATCGAGAACACGAACAGGTTCACCGCGTAGCCGAGCAGGGTCAGGCCGATCGCCACCTGGAAGCTGCGCGGGCGCAGGATGAGCCAGACACCCGCGGCGGCGAGGCCCCCGATGCCGGCGGCGAGCACGGCCTCCATCACACCTCCTCCCGCTCGGGAAGCCCCTCGGCGCGGGCGCGGCGCAGGGACTGGCGCGCGAGGGCGACGAGCATCAGCACCGTGGCGCCCACCACCAGCACGACGACGCCGAGATCGAACAGCAGCGCGCTCGCGAGCGGGATCTTGCCGAGGCCCGGCACCTCCGCGTAGGCGAAGGCCGTGGTCAGGAAGGGGCGCCCGAACAGCCAGGAGCCCGCCCCCACGCAGGCCGCCACGAGGAGGCCGGAGCCGATCCAGGTGACCGGCCGGATCGTCAGCCGCTCGTCCACCCAGCGGGCGCCGTGCGCCATGTACTGCAGCACGAAGGCGATCGAGAGCGCGATGCCCGCCGCGAAGCCGCCCCCCGGCAGGTCGTGGCCGCGCAGGAACAGGTGCAGGGCGAGCACCACCAGGACCGGAAACAGCCACGTCATCACGGTGGCGGGCACCAGCATCGCGTCGGCCATGCTGTCGCCGGGCGTCCGGTCGGGGCGCGCCTCCTCCCAGGCGGCGAGCCGGCGCTGCTGGGCGGGCCGGTCCAGGCTGTCGGCGGCCGGGCGGAAGCGCCGCAGCAGGGCCAGCACGGTGAGCCCGACGATGCCCAGCACGGTGATCTCGCCCAGCGTGTCGAAGGCGCGGAAATCGACCAGCAGCACGTTGACGACGTTGCGCCCGCCGCCGCCCGAATAGACGTTCTCGACGAAGAAGCGCGCGATGCCCTCGCCCGCCGGCCGCGCCATCACCGCGTAGGACAGGCCGGCGAGGCAGGCCCCGAACGCCACTGCGAGGGCGAGGTCCGCCGCCCGGCGCCGGCGCGCCCGCGGTTTCTCGGAGTCGGGGATCGGGATGGTGCGGTCGCGCTTCGGCAGCCAGCGCAGGCCGAGCAGCAGCAGCACCGTGGTGACGACCTCGATCAGGATCTGCGTGGCGGCGAGGTCCGGCGCCGAGAGCCACACGAAGGTGATGGAGGAGACGAGCCCGGCTCCCCCCGCGAAGATGATCGCCGCGAGGCGCTGGTACTTCGCCGTGGCCGCCGCCGCGACCGCGCAGGCGCCGCCCACCAGCCACAGCAGCGCGAAGGCGGGATAGAGACCCGCCTCCGGGAGCCGGAGGTTCACGGGCGCGGTGCCCTCGCCGCGCAGGAGGGCCGCGAGGGCGACGATCAGGGCGACGAGGAGCAGGATCCGCAGCTGGTCCTGCAGCCGCGCCGCGCCGAGCCGGTCCTCCAGCCAGCGCGCGCCGCGCTCCAGGCCGACCATCGCGCGGTCGAACAGGCGGGCCGCGTCGAGCCGGTCGAGGAGCCATGGGCCGCCGCGCGGATTGGTGTCGATGCGCGGCCCGAGCAGGCGGTAGAGCCCCACCCCGACGACCAGGGCCGCGACGCTGAGGGCGAGCGGCGCGTTGAACCCGTGCCACACGCTCAGGCTGTAGGCGGGCGCGCGGTCGCCAAAGACCGCGGCGACGGCGATCTCCAGGGCGGTGCCGATGGTGAGGTTGGGCACGAGCCCGACCGCGACGCAGGCCACCACCAGCGCCTCGACCGGGAAGCGCATCCAGCGCGGCGGCTCGTGCGGCGCCCGCGGCAGGTCGGTGGCGGGCGGCCCGAAGAAGGTCTGACGGATGAAGCGGAGCGAGTAGAGCACCGACAGGGCGCTGGCGAGGGTCGCGACGAGCGGCAGGCCCGCGTTGAGCGCCCGGTCGTGCGTGCCCGCCACCGCCTCGGCCAGGAACATCTCCTTGGACAGGAAGCCGTTGAGGAGCGGCACCCCCGCCATCGCGGCGGCCGCCACCATCGCCAGGGTGGCGGTCACCGGCATCGCGCGGCGCAGGCCGCTCAGGCGGCGCAGGTCCCGGGTGCCGGTCTCGTGGTCGATGATCCCCGCCGCCATGAACAGCGACGCCTTGAAGGTGGCGTGGTTGACCGTGTGGAAGATCGCCGCCACCACCGAGAGGGTGGAGTCGAGCCCGAGCAGCAGCGTGATCAGCCCGAGATGGCTGATGGTCGAGTAGGCGAGCAGCCCCTTGAGATCGTGCTGGAAGACCGCGCACCACGCCCCGAACAGCATGGTGGCGACGCCCGCCGTGCCGACGAGGAGGTACCACGCATCCGTCTCGGCCAGCACCGGGTAGAGCCGGATCATCAGGAAGATGCCGGCCTTCACCAGGGTCGCCGAGTGCAGGTAGGCGCTCACCGGGGTCGGGGCCGCCATGGCGCGCGGCAGCCAGAAGTGGAACGGCATCTGCGCGCTCTTGGTCAGCGCGCCGGCGAGCACCAGCACCAGGGTGGGCAGGTAGAGCGGGCTCTCCCGGATGCGGTCGCCCGAGGCCAGCACGGTGGCGAGGTCCGTGCTACCGACGAGGCGCCCGATCAGGATCATGCCGGCGAGCAGGCACAGGCCGCCCGCCGCCGTGACGGTGAGCGCCATGCGCGCGCCGTCCCGGGCCTGGGGCTTGCCGGACCAGTACCCGACCAGCAGGAACGACAGGAGGCTGGTCAGTTCCCAGAACACCACCAGCTGGATCAGGTCGCCCGCCAGCACCACGCCCTGCATCGCCCCCATGAAGGCGAGGAGGAGCGAGAAGAAGCGCGAGGCCGATTCCCCGGGCGCCATGTAGTAGCGCGCGTAGAGCACCACGAGTGCGCCGATGCCGAGGACGAGGAGCGAGAACAGCCACGCCAGCCCGTCGATGCGCAGCGTGAAGGTGAGGCCGAGGGAGGGCAGCCAGGGGAGGGACACGGCGACCGCGCGGCCCGAGGCCACCGCCGGGACGAGGGCGAGGACGCAGCCGAGCCCGCCCAGCGCCGCGAGGCCGGCGAGCCCGGCGGCGGCGTCCCGCGCCCGGCGCGGCAGGAGGGCGACCCCGAGCGCCGCCGCGAAGGGCAGCGCGGCGGCCGCAACGAGAAGTTCATCCGTCATGTCGCCGGACCCATCCCACGCCGTCGGGTTTCAGGCCAGTCCGCGGGACGTGCCCGAACCCGAAGGGTGGCCGGTCCGCAACCCTGCGTCGAGGCCGTGCCGAAGGATGCGCCGCGGGTCCCGCCGAGAGGGCGGGCGCGCGACGAGGGGATCGGTACGATGCTCACGCAATCGGGGCCGCTCGCGAGGGATTGAGGGTTCGGCGTATCAGTTAGCGCTGGGTCGCGGCCAAGCAACCCCTGGTGGCCTGGCGCCAAGGCCCGCGCGAGGCCATGCGCGGGCGGCGCGGTCGCCTGACGGCGCCGTCGGCGCCCGGCGCGGCGGGGCCCTTCCGGCGGCGCGGCATACTCCCCTGCCCCTCGTATTGCCATCGCCCGGGGGCTGCTTTAGCTGGACTCGGCCGGACGGGCGCCTTGCATTGCGGGCGCGGAGCCGAAAGATGAACCGTCCCGCGGTCCGGCCCGATGGCGGGAGCGCCGGGACGAGGGGCGGGCGCCCGCCGCGGGCGCCGGATCGGGGCTGAGGGGATCGCGCCGACGTGTCTGAGGTCATCGCAGCCCCGAAGCTGCTCAAGGCTCCCACCGGCATCGCGGGCTTCGACGAGGTCACGCAGGGCGGGCTGCCCGCCGGGCGGCCCTCGCTCGTCTGCGGCTCGGCCGGCTGCGGCAAGACCCTGTTCGCCACCACCTTCCTGGTGAACGGCGTGCGGCTGTTCGACGAGCCCGGCGTGTTCATGAGCTTCGAGGAGCGCGCCGAGGATCTGACGGCGAACGTCGCCTCGCTCGGCTACGACCTCGACGGGCTCGTGGCGGCCGGCAGGCTCGCCATCGACCACGTGCGCGTCGAGCGCAGCGAGATCGAGGAGACGGGCGAGTACGACCTCGAAGCCCTGTTCATCCGGCTCGGCTTCGCGGTGGACAGCGTCGGCGCCAAGCGGGTGGTGCTCGACACGATCGAGACCCTCTTCTCCGGCTTCACCGACCAGTCGATCCTGCGCGCGGAACTCCGCCGCCTGTTCGGCTGGATCAAGGAGCGCGGGCTCACCGCCGTCATCACGGGCGAGCGCGGCGACGGGCAGCTCACCCGCCAGGGTCTGGAGGAGTACGTCTCCGACTGCGTGGTGCTGCTCGACAACCGCGTCGAGGACCAGATCACCACGCGCCGGCTGCGGGTGGTGAAGTACCGCGGCTCGGCGCACGGCACCAACGAGTACCCGTTCCTCATCGACGACGAGGGCATCAGCGTCCTGCCGGTGACCTCGACCGACCTCGATTACCGCGTGGCGAGCGGGGTGATCTCAAGCGGGATCCCGGGCCTCGACGCCATGCTGGAGCCGGGCGGCTTCCATCGCGGCTCCAGCCTCCTGATCTCGGGCGAGGCCGGCACCGGCAAGACCATGATCAGCGCCTCGCTCCTCGATGCGGCCTGCGCGCGGGGCGAGCGCTGCATGGCGTTCGTGTTCGAGGAGAGCGGGGCGCAGATCTGCCGCAACGCCCGGTCGATCGGCCTCGACCTCGGCCGGCACGTCGAGAGCGGCCTCCTGCGCTTCGAGGCGGCGCGGCCGAGCCTGTACGGGCTGGAGATGCACCTCGCGCGCATGCACCGCGACGTCGACCGGTTCGCGCCGAGCGTCGTCGTGGTCGACCCGGTCTCGGCCCTCTACGGGCCGGCCACCGAGCTGCAGGCGACGCTCCTGCGCATGATCGACATGCTCAAGGGCCGCGGCATCACGGCGGTGTTCACCAGCCTGCGGGTCGAGACCCGCGATCAGGCGGACGACCTCGGCGTCTCCTCGCTGATGGATGCCTGGGTCAAGCTCCTCAACGTCGAGGCCAACGGCGAGCGCACGCGCACCCTCTACGTCATCAAGGCCCGCGGCATGAGCCATTCCCATCAGGTCCGCGAGTTCCTGATGTCGCATGAGGGCATCACCCTGGTGGACGCCTATATCGGTCCGGCCGGGGTCCTCACCGGCACGGCGCGCCTCGTTCAGGAGGCGCAGGAGAAGGCCGCCCTCCTGCGGGACAGGCAGGAGAGCCAGCGGCGGATCCGCGAGGTGGCGCGGCGGCGCCGGGCGATCGAGCGCCAGCTGGACGAGCTGCGCGCCAGCCTGGAGGCCGCCGACGACGAGGAGGCCGTCCTGCGCCAGGAGGACGACCTGCGCGAGACGATGCTGGACGAAGGACGCCGGGACCTGGCGGCACGGCGGAGTGCGGCGGAATGAGCGATCAGACCAACCCGGCGGGGGACGCGGCTCCCGATCCCGATTCGGATCCCGGGCACTATCACCTGCGTCTCTACGTGGCCGGCCAGACCGCCAAGTCGGTCGCCGCGATGGCGAACCTCCGGCGCTTCTGCGAGGAGCACCTCGCGGGCCGCTACGACATCGAGGTGATCGACCTGATGAAGAACCCGCAGCTCGCCGCGGGCGACCAGATCCTGGCGATCCCCACCCTGGTGCGCCGCCTGCCCTCGCCGCTCAAGCGCATCATCGGCGACCTCTCGAACACCGAGAAGGTGCTGGTCGGCCTCGACATCCGCACCAGGGACGGTCGCCCGTGAGCGCCGAAGGCCCGCAGCCGGACGAGACCGGGCCCTACCTGCTGCGCCTGTTCGTCGCCGGCACCTCCGCCCGCTCCCTGCGCACGGTCGAGACCCTGCACGGGCTGTGCGGCACCCATCTGCGGGACCGCTACGCGCTGGAGGTCGTCGACATCTACCAGCAGCCCGACCTCGCGCAGCGGGACGGCGTGCTGGCCGCCCCGACGCTGCTGCGGATCGCCCCGCCGCCCGCGCGCCGGATCACGGGCGACCTCTCGGACGAGGGCCGGGTGCTGCGCGGCCTCGGCCTGACCGCCTCCCCGGGAGGCGCCGATGAGCGCTGACGAGGCGGGGTCGGACACCGCGGCGGCGTGGCGCGCCCGCGCCGAGGATCTCGCGGCGCGTCTGCACGAGGCCGAGGCGCGCCTGGAGGAGAGCGAGGACACCCTCGCGGCGATCCGCCAGGGGGATTTCGACGCCGTGGTGGTCGAGGGGCCCGACCAGGAGCGGCTCGTCTACACGCTGGAGAACGCGGACCGGCCCTACCGGGTGCTGATCGAGCAGATCCAGGAAGGCGCCGTCACCCTCGGCCCGGACGGCGTGGTGCTCTACTGCAACCGGCGGCTCGCCGAGATGCTGGCGCTGCCGCAGGAGCGGCTGACCGGCCAGCCGCTCGGCCGGTTCGTGCTCCCGGCCCACGCGGCGACGCTCGCCCGCCTCATCGACGAGGCCAAGGACAGCCCCGTGCGCGAGGAGGTCGCGTTCGCCGCCGCGGACGGGTCGGACCGGCCGGTCTACCTCTCCTTGAGCCGGCTGGAGCGGCGGGACGACCGGCCGCTCCTGTGCGGCATCCTCACCGACCTCATCGAGCAGAAGCAGCACATCCAGGCGCTCGCCGAGGCCAATGCCCGCCTGCTCGCGGAGAGCCGCGAGCGCGAGCGCATCGAGGAGGCGCTGCGCCAGTCGCAGAAGCTCGAAGCGGTGGGCCAGCTCACCGGCGGGGTCGCGCACGACTTCAACAACCTGCTCACGGTCATCAAGTCCTCCACCGACCTCCTGAAGCGGCCCGACCTCGCCGAGGCGCGCCGCGCCCGCTACGTCGAGGCGATCTCCGACACGGTGGACCGGGCCGCCAAGCTCACCGGGCAGCTCCTCGCCTTCGCTCGGCGCCAAGCCCTCAAGCCCGAGGTGTTCGAGGTCGGGGCCGCCCTGCACGCGGTGGCGGACATGCTCGACACCGTGACGGGCGCGCGCATCGCCGTCATCGCCAAGGTGCCGGACGAGCCCTGCTACATCCGGGCGGACCTGAGCCAGTTCGAGACGGCGCTGATCAACATGGCGGTGAACGCCCGCGACGCCATGGGGGGCGAGGGCACGCTCACCCTGCGGCTCGAAGGCCGCCGGGCGCTGCCGCCGATCCGCGGCCATGCCGGCTCGCGCAGCAACGGCTTCGCGGCGGTGTCGCTCACCGACACAGGCGGCGGCATCCCGCCCGACGTGCTGCTGCGCATCTTCGAGCCGTTCTTCACCACCAAGGAGGTGGGCAAGGGCACGGGGCTGGGTCTTTCCCAGGTCTTCGGCTTCGCCAAGCAGTCGGGCGGCGACGTCGACGTGGCGAGCGCGGTCGGCCAGGGCACCACCTTCACCCTCTACCTGCCGCAGGTGGAGGCCAACCCTACCGACGGGCTCGGCCTGCCGCCGGAGGAGCGGAGGCCCGAAGAGTCCGGCCTGCGCGTGCTGGTGGTGGAGGACAACGTCGAGGTCGGCCGCTTCGCCACCCAGATCCTGGAGGATCTCGGCCACGCCACGGTCTGGGCGACGAATGCCGAGGACGCGCTCGCGGAGCTGGCGAAGGGCCTGCACCGCTTCGACATCGTGTTCTCGGACGTGGTGATGCCGGGAATGGGCGGCATCGCGCTCGCCCGCCAAGTCGGCGCGCTCCATCCCGACCTGCCGGTGGTGCTGACCTCGGGCTACAGCCACGTGCTGGCCCAGGAGGGCGCGCACGGTTTCGACCTCGTCCAGAAGCCCTACTCGGTCGAGCAGCTCTCCCGCGTGCTGCGCAAGGCGGTGACCGGTCGGCGCGCCTCCGGCGAGGCGGACGGGATCACCGGCTGAGCTGCTGCCCGCGCTTGCCATGCGGTCGTTCGTGGACGTGTCGAGACGTGAATCGGCCGGCCCTTGCTGGTGATGGCCACCGTGCGTCGGCACGATCGGCGCTGAAAGCCGTCCCGGCATTCCCGACGCCCTGCTGGAACGGGGCCGGCCTCCTCCTGTTGGACCGCAGGAGGTTCGCGCATGACGGTCGATGCAGACGATGCCGTGCGAGGGGCACCGGGTCCGGATCAGGCCGGCGCGATCCGCGACGCGGCGCCGCTGTCAGTGCCGCGGCGCGGAGGCATCCCGCGCGACCGCGCGCCCGACAGCACCCTGGCGCTGCTGCGCGAGGGCTACGGCTTCATCCCCGGCCGCTGCCGGGCCTACGGCTCCGACCTGTTCGAGACCCGGCTGATGCTGACCCGGGCGATTTGCATGACCGGGGCCGAGGCCGCCGCCCGGTTCTACGAGCCCGACCGCTTCACCCGCCGGCACGCCCTGCCGCGCGCCTCCTTCGCGCTGATCCAGGACCAGGGCAGCGTGATGGTGCTCGACGGGGATGCCCATCGCTGGCGCAAGGCGATGTTCCTCTCGCTCATGGGGCCGGCCGCCCTGCGGCGGCTCGGGGAGGCGACAATCCGGCACTGGCGGGCCTGGGCCGCGCGCTGGGCCGCGCAGGAGCGCGTGGCGCTGCTCGACGAGGCCCACGCCCCCCTCACGGCCGCGGTCTGCGAATGGGCCGGCCTGCCGCTCACCGAGGCTGAGGTGCGGGCGCGCACGGGCGAGTTTCTGGCCATGATCGACGGCACCGGCTCGGTCGGCCCGCGCAACTGGCGCGGCCACTGGCGGCGCGCCCGCACCGAGCGCTGGGCGCGAGAGGCGATCCGTCAGGTCCGGGAGGGCCAGCGCGAGGCGCCGCCGGACAGCGCGGTCCACGTCATCGCGCATCACCGCGACCCGGAGGGCAAACCTCTCAACCTGACGGTGGCGGGGGTGGAACTCATCAACGTGCTGCGCCCGACCGTGGCGAATGCCCGCTACCTCGTCTTCGCGGCCCACGCGCTGCACCTCCACCCCGAGACGAAGGAGACCCTGCGCGCGGGCGACGAGGCCGATCTGACCCACTTCGTCCACGAGGTGCGGCGCTTCTATCCCTTCATCCCCTTCATCGGCGGGCGCGTCCTCGCGCCGTTCGAGCTCCACGGCCACCATTTCGCGCGCAACGACTGGGTGCTGATGGACCTCTACGGCACCAACCGCGACCCGCGCCTCTGGGAGGCGCCGGAGCGCTTCCGGCCCGAGCGCTTCCGGGGGTGGTCGGGCGATCCCAACACGCTCATCCCGCAGGGCGGCGGCGCGCACGAGACCGGGCACCGCTGTCCGGGCGAGGGAATCACGCTGACGCAGATGAAGGCCATGGTGCCGCTGCTGGTCCGGGAGATGGCCTACGCGGTGCCGGACCAGGACCTGCGGATCGACCTCGGCCGCATCCCGGCCCGGCCCCGCGATGGGTTCGTCATCGCGCCGGCGCGCGCCTGATGCGGGGCGGCGCGCGGCTCAGCCGGGCTGGCCCTCGCAGGTGACGGCGTCGCAGGCGGCCACGGCCGCGACCATCCGGGCCAGCGCCCGGCCGCCCGGGTGTCCGAGCACGCCGGTGGTGCCCACGACGTAGGATGGGGTGGCGGCGAGGCCGAGATTCGCGGCGAGCCGCATCTGCGTGGCGAGCGCGGCGCCGATCTCGGGTGAGTCCGCTTCCGCCTCGATCGCGTCGCGCGGGTGGCCGAGGCTCCGCGCGGCATCGAGGGCGCGCGGGCCGTCGATGGCGCCGGGCGCGCCGAGGAGCTTGGCGTAGAGCGCGTAGCCCGCCGCCGACCCGGCCCGGCGCTGCACCGCGAGGTGGACCTTGGCGGCCTGGGCCGAGCGGGGCGAGAGGATCGGGTTCTGGACGAGGCCGACGCGCAGGTCCGGCGTCGCCACGACGAGCGCCGCGATGTCGCGCGCCGCCGCGCGGCACCAGGGGCAGTTGTAGTCGTAGAACTCGTGCAGCGTGATGCCGGCCTCGCGCGGGCCGATCCAGGTCACGCCGCGCAGGCCCGCGATCTCGGAGGTCAGCTCCCCGGGCAGGCGCGTGTTCGGCACGGGCTTGCCGTCGTCGCCGGTGAGCGCGTGCCACTGGCCCTCCGCCTGCGCCCGGGCGGCCATGGGCCACGCCGCGAGGAGGCCGGCCAGGAGCGTGCGGCGGGAGAGGCCGACCGGTCCGCCCGGAAGGGGGCCGCTCCCCGCAGGATCAAGGTGCCGCATCGTTCCCTCCCGCATGACCCCGGGCTGCGCGCCGTCCGCCGGCCCGTCATAAGCTCGGCCATTGGGGCTGGATGAAGGCCGTCCGGCGTCGGGTTCGGGGCGTCAGAACAGCGAGAAATCACCCACCATCTGGCTGCGGGCGAACCAGGGCGTCTGCTGCCCCTGCGTCGCGGACCAGACCCGGGCCTTCACGCCGCGGTGCAACTCGCTGAGTTCGATCACGCCGTTGCGGTTGAGGTCGTGGCGGTCGCGCTCCGTCGTGATGACGTCGATGATGGCGCGGGTGAACACGCCGCCCGTGGCCAGTTCCCGGGCCACCTCGCGGCCCTTGGAGGCCGAGAAGATCATGATCCGCGAGGGCATCCCGGCCAGGATCGCCGAGGCGGAGGCGTCGTTGGTGGCGAGGAAGCCGGTCCCGGCCGCGCCGCTGTGGCAGGTGTCGAGGAAGATCGCGACCCGCCCCTTGGCCCGGTTGAAGATCGGGACGAGGTCGTCCCAGGGCAGGCCGGTCGCCGCGATGGCGTCGGCCCGCAGGCCCGATGTCGCCAGAAACAGCCGCCCCGCCGCGTCGCGCACCCCGTGCCCGGCGAAGAACAGGATGACGGTCTCGTCCGCGGCGGCGGCGTCGACCGCCGCGGCCAGCGCCTGCTTGAGCGCGGCCGGCGAAGCCTCGTGGTCGCGCAGCAGCACCGGCGGCCCCGCCAGGGAGAGCCCGGCGGCCGGCGCCGCCAGCGCCGCCGCGAAGGCCTCGGCGTCGCGGGTCGCCATCGTGAGCTGCGGCACCTGCGGGTCGTCGTAGCGGTCGACGCCCGCCGCCAGGACGTGGGCGCGGCGCCGGCCGGCCGGCCCGATGTCGCGCCCCACCGGGGCGCTCGCCAGCCCCGTCTCGTCCACGGCGAGCAGGCTCACCCAGCGGGTGCCGGGAAGCGGCGCGAACCGCGCTTCGATCGTCCTCCCAGGAGTCGGATATGGCTCCTGGCGGGTCAGGAGGCCGTCCTCGTAGACCTGGATCGTGCGCACCGGCGCCGAGCCGTCGGCCCGCGCGGTGATGCGCACCTCCGGCCCCTCGCGGGCGATCGTCGCCGCGAGCGAGGGCGGAACGCCGACGCTCACCGCGGCCGGCGCTGCTCCGCCGGCCAGCACCGACGCCACCAGCCCCGGCGCGCGCAGCAGCGCGGCGAACTGCGCCAGCGCGTGCTCGCCGCGCTGGCCGGGGAAGCGCAGCCGCACCATCTCGGCGCCCTCCGCGGTGGCGTCGAAGCGGCCGTCGGGCGCGGCGACCACCACCTCGTCGTCGACGATGCGCCCGGCGAGCACCTGGGCGCCGCCCGCGAGGCGGTAGACGAAGACCGTGCCGTCCTGGTTGATCTGCACCGCGTGGTCCCGGGACGCCGTCAGCAGGATGCGGCGCATCTGCGGCCCGCGCGACAGGTCGAAGCGCTTGGCCACCACCGTCTCCGTCTGGAGGTCGTAGACCGCGAAGGCCTGACCCTCGCGGGAGGTCAGGACGAGGTAGCGCTCCCCGTGCAGCTCGGCGTTGTCGAGGCAGGAATCCACCGTGTAGGCGCAGCTCGGCGCGCCGGCCTCGGCGTCGTTGCGGAGCAACCGGCGCGCGTCCTTGTCCATGAACTCGACCACGCGTTTCCTCGTGGAATCGAACACGTAGAGGTTTGGTCTGTTGAAGGCGGCGTTGCCCTCGGTGCAGCCGCGCCACGCGAGCCAGACGATGCGGCGAGCGCCCAGCGTCCAGCGACGGGCCACGTTGATGTTGCTGTTGAAGCGGCCGGCCTGCTCCGGCTGACAGTCCAGCCCGTCGAGATACTCGAAGGTGCCCCGCGCGGCCGGCACCTCGGCGGCGATGCTGGCCGCCACGCGCAGGGCCTGCGGCTTGGGCAATTCCTTCTGGTAGCCGGCTTCGAACCGACCGACCGTGCGCTCGGGCGCCGCGACCGGCAGGAAGGCGAAGCCGAACTCGGTGAGGCGCCGCGCGAAGCGGTCGACCGCCGTTCGGCCGGTTTCCGCCTGCGCCGGGGTGCCGCGCCACGCCGCCCGGTCCATGCCGACCGTGGTGGCCGCCTCGGTCTCGGCCAGGACCCGGACCGGCGGGGCCTTGCGGGGAGCGGCAAGGAACTTCGCGAGCGCCTTCTGTGTCGGGCTGCGTTCCGCGGGCGTGGGCAACCCCAGATGCGTGAAGACGAGCGGGCCGCGCGTCTCCCAGACCTTCGGCAGCGCGAAGGAGCGCAGGCCCGAGGCCGCCCGCGCCACGCGCACGGCCTCCTCGCGCGCCGCCGGGACCTTGTCGAGGTCGAGGAGCGTGCCGCTGTAGAGGTTCGCGCCCGTCAGGCTGTCGATGATGACGCCGAGCGGTCCGGCGAACGCCGCGAGGTTGGCCTCGAGGTCGATCCGGTAGGCGCTGTCATCGACCCCGCTGCAGCAGCGCGCACTGAGATGGGTGCCGCCGTAGCCCGGCGCCCCGGGATTGAGGGCGTTGACGACGCTGAGAGTGCCCCATTGCGGACTGCCCCCGGCGATGAAGCTGTCGGCGTTGTCCCAGGCGATGGCATCGGTCCCGCCCAGCGTGACCAAGCGTGCGCCGTCGATGGCGTCGAGCACGGCGATGCCGTCCTGCTCCTCGGCGGCGACGAAGCGGCCGGTGGGCGAGAAGCGCGGCCGGGTGCCGGCGCGCTCCGCGATCTCGGCGCCGTTCGCCGCATCCACGAGGCGGTAGCGGCCCTCGTGGATGTCGAGGATGCGCGCGCCGTCCGCCGAGACGATGCGGTCCGACGGGGTGCCGGCATCGAGGGGATCGCCGATCACCAGGGCCGGCCGCCCGCCCGGCCGAGCCTGGATCGCGACGGTGCGCGCCGCGCCCTGTCCGGCACTCTCGCGGCAGCCGTCGTGGCCCACCACGTCCCAGTGCAGCACGGAGGCGCCCGGGGCGAGGGCGGTGACGTCGAAGGAGCCCTGGCGCGCCGCGCCCTCGCCGAACAGCGGGATCACCGCCCGCGTCATCCCGGCGAAGCGCTGGAACCGGAACGCCGCCTCGGCCCCGGGCGTCAGCCCATACAGGCCCTGGCCCGAGAAGCGCACCGGCTTGTCGGTGGCCACCACGAGGAACGTGGCCCGCGGCGCCGGTCCGGAGCGGGACCAGCGGAGCGTGACCGGCGCTCCCACATGGGTCGCGGCCGACGCCACGCTGACCCGCGCGCCCTGCCGCACCTCCGCGATCGCCGCCCGTGTCTGCTCGCAGTCCGCGGCCCGGGCTTGGCCTCCTGGGGCTTGGCCTCCCAGGACTTGGCTCCCCAGGATCGCTGCCGCAATCCATCCCATGATCGTCCGTGACATCGCGGGCCTTCGGGCGGCGTCTGACTGAATGACAACTTAGACAAGATTTCGTGCGACTTCAAATGTACTGGATAAGACATTGCGTGATGTGCGGATCGTCGGTCGTTCCGAACTCGGGATGAGGCCGCCGGCGGCAGGATCATCGCGCGGCCCGCGCCGCTTTCCGATCGAGGATCGCTCGTCCTGTGGTTGCCCCGCAACAGGCGGGCGTCATGATCCGAAGATCTCGTCGTGCGAACGACATCGTCTTGCGTCGTTGAAGGTGGGCGCCATAGCATGACGATGCTGTGGGAACTCGAAGATGGCGAGCAGGTCGCGGCGAAGACGATCATGCGAGCCGGTCATCCGGTCGACATAAGAAACTCAGGGGCAGGATGACGCGATGCGCAGGAGTTGGACGGCAATCGGTGCGGTCGCGGTCTCCCTCACGACGGCCACTCTGGCCCAGGCCGCCCCGGTGACGCGACCGGGCGAGCAGGTCGGCCTCGCGGGAGGCTATCCCCTGCCCGAGGGCGTGGTGATCGCGGTCGACACGTTCACGGTCGGCCGGGCCGATCGCGCGAACGCCCAGGACGTGATCGGCAACATCCCGTTCCTGGTCTGGGCCTCGCCCTACAAGATCCTGGGCGCACGCATCCAGCCCATCGTCTCCCAGCCCACCGGGTTCATCCACACCCGCAACCCCGCGCCCCTCCCGGACCGGAACGTCAGCTTCCTCTACAATCCCTTCATCGGCAGCCTGTTCGCCTGGGATCTCGGCCGCGGCTTCGGCGTCTCCTACCTGCTCGGCGCCTACCTGCCGTTCGGCGACCGCGGCTCGCTCGGCCTGGGCTTCGCCGGCACGCCGATCGCGACCCAGATCGCCTCGGCCACCATCCGCCAGACCTTCATGGCGACCTATGTCGGCGACGGCAGCTACAATCTCACGGCGTCGCTGACCTACGGGCTCACCGCGGATCCGCGCGCCCGCTTCGGCGGCCTCGTCGGTCAGGCGCTCGGCCCGCAGGCGCAGGCGGATTCGCTCAACCTCGACCTGACGATGGTCAAGAAGTTCGGCAAGTTCGAGATCGGACCCGTCGCCTACATGTCGACGGACCTGCCGGTGAACCGCGGCGACCCGCTCTACCGCAATTACCAGCGCACCGGGCAGATCGCGGTGGGCGGCCTCGTCGGCTACAATTTCGACCGGTTCGCCGTCCAGGCCTACGTCACGCGCGACGTCGTCGCCCGGGAAACCTTCACCCAGGCCGGCCTACGGCAGCAGAACGAGGAGACCCGCGGCTGGTTCCGCCTCATCCTGCCGCTCTACGCGCCCGATGCCGGGCAGGCCGTGACCCCGCCGCCCGGGCCGCTGGTGACGAAGTCCTGACGGCCGCCGCTCAGCGCAGCCCCGGCGGGCGCTCGCCCGCCGCCCAGGCCAGCGCCTGCTCCAGCCGGTCGTTGCCCCAGAACAGCTCGCCGTCCTCCGTCAGGAAGGTCGGCGCCCCGAAGATGCCGCGCGACTTCGCCTCCTCGCCCACCACCCGCAGCCGGCTCTTGTGCGGCTCCCCCGCCGCCGCCTTGACGATGGCCGGCCCGTCGAGGCCGAGCCCGGTGAGGAGAGCCGCCACACTGCCGGGCTCGGCGATCGACTCGCCGCGGGCGAACTGCGCGGCGTAGACGGCGCGCGTGAAGGGGCCGATCCAGGGCTGGTCGGCCCCGTAGACCGCCGCGCGCGCCGCCGCGAGGCTGTTCTGGGGGAAGTCGGGCGGGCGCTGCACCGGCGGCAGGCCGAGCCGCGCGGCCTCGCGGGCCATGTCGCGCCACATGTGGCGGCCCTTGGCCGGGTAGAGGTTGAAGGGCGAGCTGGTCCAGCCCTGGCTGACGAAGATCGGCCCGAGCAGGAAGGGCCGCCAGCGCACCCCCACGCCCGCCGCCTCCGCCAATCCCTCGATGCGCATCGCGGCGAGGTAGGAGTAGGTCGACGCGAACTCGAACCAGAATTCGAGGGTGGGCTGGCGCGCCATGCGGTGTACTCCTGAGGGCTTCCGCCAGCTTCGCGGCTCGCCCCGGCCGCCACAAGCGCCGATCCGGGCGTCGCATCGCCACGGGACCATTCGCGGGGCCGCCCTGTTGCGCGCGGCCCGGCTCGGCTGATAAGCCGCCGGCTTCCCTCACCCGCCCTCGCACAAGGCCCCGCCCCCATGTCTGACCAGACCCAGAAGCGCGTGCAGAAGGTCGTGCTCGCCTATTCGGGCGGCCTCGACACCTCGATCATCCTCAAGTGGCTCCAGACCACCTACGGCTGCGAGGTGGTCACCTTCACGGCCGATCTCGGCCAGGGCGAGGAGCTGGAGCCGGCGCGGCGCAAGGCGGAGCTGCTCGGCATCAAGCCCGAAAACATCTTCATCGAGGACCTGCGCGAAGAATTCGTCCGCGACTACGTCTTCCCGATGTTCCGGGCGAACGCCCAGTACGAGGGCGTCTACCTGCTCGGCACCTCGATCGCCCGGCCGCTCATCGCCAAGAAGCAGATCGAGATCGCCGAGAAGGTCGGGGCGGACGCGGTCTCCCACGGCGCCACCGGCAAGGGCAACGATCAGGTCCGGTTCGAGCTCGGCTACTACGCGCTCAAGCCCGACGTCACGGTGATCGCCCCCTGGCGCGAGTGGGACTTCCGGAGCCGCGAGGCGCTGATCGCCTTCGCGGAACAGCACCAGATCCCGATATCCAAGGACAAGCGCGGCGAGGCGCCGTTCTCGGTCGACGCCAACCTCCTGCACGCCTCCTCCGAGGGCAAGGTGCTGGAGGATCCGGCCGAGGTGGTGCCGGACTACGTCTATTCCCGCACCCTCTCCCCCGAGGAGGCGCCCGACACCCCGACGGTCATCACCATCGGCTTCGAGCGCGGCGACGCGGTGTCGATCGACGGCGAGCGGCTCTCGCCCGCGACGCTGCTCGCCCGGCTCAACGACCTCGGGCGCGCCAACGGCATCGGCCGCCTCGACCTCGTCGAGAACCGCTTCGTCGGCATGAAGAGCCGCGGCATGTACGAGACCCCCGGCGGCACCATCCTGCTGCCGGCCCACCGGGCGATCGAATCGATCACCCTCGACCGCGGCGCGGCCCACCTCAAGGACGAGTTGATGCCGGCTTACGCCGAGCTGATCTACAACGGCTTCTGGTTCTCGCCCGAGCGCGAGATGCTCCAGGCGCTCATCGACAAGAGCCAGGAGCTGGTCACCGGCACGGTGCGGCTGAAGCTCTACAAGGGCGGCGTGCACGTGATCGGCCGCGAGAGCCCGAACTCCCTCTACGACCAGGACCTCGTCACCTTCGAGGAGGGCGCGGTGGCCTACGACCACCGCGACGCCGCGGGCTTCATCAAGCTCAACGCCCTGCGGCTGCGCACGCTCGGCCAGCGCCGGCGCAAGCTCGGCGCCTGAGAGCCGTTCGGGCCGCCGCGGCAGGCCGCGGCGGTCCCGGCCGCTACTTGATCCCCACCGCCGCCGGATCGCCGGACAGGAACAGGACCCGCAGGTCGTCGTCGGGCGCGTAGTCGTTCGCCTCCCACCGGAAGGTGGTGGGGCCCGTCTTCGTCACGCCCTTGCGGCAGAAGCTCACCAGCGTCTCGGGGCGGCCCTTGTCGACCGTGAGGGTGAAGCGGCCGATCCGGCCGGCCCAGTTCTTGGCCGTGGTGACGATGTAGGGAACCACCGCCGCGTAGACGAGCTTGTCCGGCGTCTTCATCCGCTCGGAGAGCCGCTTGACCCCGCGCAGGCCCGCGTCGTCGAGGCAGTAGCGGGTGCGGTACTCGCGGCCGGCGGCCTCCCGCATGTCGAGCAGGTGGAAGCCCTTCACGGGCACGTAGGCGTGGGACACCGCGAGGTCGCGGCCCGGCGGAAAGACCTGCTCCCAGTGGAACTTGGCGTCGAGGCGCCAGAGGGCGCCATCCGGCCCGTCCGCCTCCGGCAGGAGGCCGTCGGCGATCAGCGCCCGGCGGGTCTCGGGCGAGAGGGCCGCCACCGCCTTCTCCATGTCGTCGCGGCGCAGCGGATTGAGCGGCAGCCGGTGCCGCTTCAGGGTGTCGGTCACCTCCCGCTCGCCCAGATAGGCGCGCTCCTCGAGCTCGGGCCGGATCTCGGCCCCGTCCACCGTCACGGTGAAGCCGACGAAGTTCGCCCGGTCCTCGAACGGGAGGGAGAGGGCGGAGAAGCTCAGCGTGGCGCCGTCGATCGCCGGCAGCGGGAAGGCGACCCGCACGCGCTTGGGCTCCGCCGCGCGGTTGCGGAAGACGTAGTCGACCGCGATGCGGTCGAGGCCGACGCGCAGGTCCTCGGACAGGAGCGCGATGTCGGCGTCGCGGACCAGCACGAGGCCGCCCGCGTCGAGTTCCGCCGCGCTGTCGTTGGCCCGGGCGGGGCCGGTGACGAGGAGCGCGGCGAGGGCCAGGGCAGGGACTTGGGCAGGGATTCGGGCAAGGGCTTGGGCGAGGGCTTGGGCGAGGACGGCGCCGCGGCGCCGCCCAGCGGACGGGTGAAACACGCGCCGGGCTCCCGTCAGGCCGCGCTCTCGTCGTCGATGTCGACGAGGAACAGGATGTCCACGTCCTCTTCCTCCTCGTCCGTCTTGTCCTCCGAATCGGCGACCGGGGTGCCCGCATCGTCCGGCTCGTCGTCGAACTCGTCGTCCTCCGCCATCGCGTCGTCGAAGGTCTCCGTCTCCTGCGCGGTGGCCGGCCGCAGCGTGAGGTGGGCGGCATCGCCGGACCAGAGCGGGCGCCCGTCGCTCGTCATCGTGCGCAGGTCGTCCTTGAAGCCCTCGACGTCGAGAAGCTCCCGGGCGCGCGCCTCGGTCGACCGGATGATGGCAACCGGGGTTCCGTCGATCTCGAGCGTGTACATGCTGGCCTCCTGGCGTCGCGCGGTGCGCGGCGGCTCCCGGCGGGGAGCCCGAGCCCCCTTCGGGGGCGACAGTCTCTTGGGGGAGAAAGGTCCGGCCGCCAACCCCGTTCCGGCGCGTCAGGGCCGCACGCACTCCGTCAGTGCACCGATTCCGGCCATGCGCCGCTGGACGCGGGCGGCGCGGGCGCGCAGCTGGCGCGAGGGCCGGCCCGGATCGAAGGCGGCGGGGTTCGGCAGGGCGGCGGCGAGCAGGGCCGCCTCGGCGCGGGTGAGGTCGCGGGCGGGCTTGCCGAACCAGTGGCGCGCCGCCGCCTCGGCCCCGAACAGCCCGTCGCCCCACTCGGCCACGTTGAGGTAGATCGCGAGCGTCCGCCGCTTGCCCCAGACCGCGTCGACGCCGAGCGCGAGGGGGATCTCCAGCGCCTTGCGCAGGTAGGAGCGGCCCGGCCACAGGAAGACGTTCTTGACCGTCTGCATGGTGATGGTCGAGGCCCCGCGCGTGGGCCCGTCCTCGTCGCCCATGACCTTGCGCAGGGCGGTCCAGTCCACGCCGGCGTGGCGGCAGAAGAGCTGATCCTCGGAGGCGATCACCGCCTCGACCAGGGCCGGCGCGATGCCCGACAGCTCCACCGGGTCGCGCTCCACATTGCGCAGGCTGAGCCAGCGGCCGAGCATCAGGGTTGAGGGCGGTGTCACCGCGCGATAGACGAGCGCCAGGGTCAGCACGAGGACGACCGCCATGACGGGGAGGAGGACGATGACGCGCAGCGCGCGTGCGAACCGCCCGGCCCGCCGCGGGGGTGCCACGGGCGGCACCCGGCCCTCCTCGCTCTGCGCCGGGGCGTGCAGATCGTGAATCCGTCCCTCCCTCGTCCCGCCCGAGCGGACCACCCTCACAGGCCTTCACCATGACATCACTGCAGGCTGAGTCGGCCGCTTCGCCCGGCCGTCCCCACGCACAGTCGAGCCTTCCTTCGCATGCCGGGCCGGCCGGCGGCTATCCGGACGGCGCGGATTTCCCCGCCCGGCTCACCGCGGTGGCGGATGCCGTGGAGGCCTTTCTGGCCGACCGCCTCGGCGACGGCGCGGACGAGGGCGAACTCGCCCGCCCGCCGCGGCTGATGCAGGGCATGCGGCACGCCGTGCTCGGCGGCGGCAAGCGCCTGCGGCCCTTCCTGACGATCGAGACCGCGCGGCTGCTCGGCGGCCCCTTCGCGGGCGCGCTCGCGGCCGGCAGCGGCATCGAACTCATCCACTGCTATTCGCTGGTCCATGACGACCTGCCGGCGATGGACGACGACGACCTGCGCCGCGGCAAGCCCACCGTCCACAAGGCTTTCGATGAAGCGACTGCGATCCTGGTCGGCGACGCGCTCCTGACCCTCGCCTTCGAGATCCAGGCCGATCCCGTCTGGCAGGCCGATCCCGGGGTGCGGGCGGAGCTCGTGCTGCGCACGGCGCGCGCGGCCGGCCTCGGCGGCATGGTCGGCGGCCAGCTCCTCGACCTCGGGGCCGAGGGGCGCTTCGGCCCGGCCAACCTCGACGTCGACGCGACGCTGCAGCTCCAGGCGATGAAGACCGGGGCGCTGCTCGCGGTCTCGGTGGAGGCCGGCGCGCTCGTCGGCGGGGCGAGCGCGCAGGAGCGCGCCGCCCTCCTCGCCTACGGCCGGGCGCTCGGCCAGGCCTTCCAAGTCGCCGACGACATCCTCGACCGCGAGGCTTCCGCGGAGGCGATGGGCAAGCGCACCGGCAAGGACAAGGAGGCCGGCAAGGCGACGCTGGTCGACCGGCTCGGACTCGACGGCGCCCGGGCCGAGTGCGAGCGCCTCGTCGGCGTCTGCGAGGCGGCGCTGGCCCCCTGGGGCGCCGCCGCCGAGACCCTGCGCGAGGCCGCCCGCTTCACGGTGGCCCGCAAGACGTGAGGGGCGGCCCTTCGGGCCGCCGCGAATAGGGAGTAGCGAATAGCGAATAGGGGGCCTTGAGGGTCCCTCCGACCGGATGCACCCCTCTATTCGCTATTCGCTATTCGCCCTCACCCCGTTCCCCCAACCGGACGCTCCGCCATGACCACGTACAAGCTCCTCCTCCTTCCCGGCGACGGCATCGGCCCCGAGGTGGCGCGCGAGGTCGAGAAGGTGGTGGCCTGGTTCACCCGCAGCGGGCTCGCCGCCTTCGAGACCGAGACCGACCTCGTCGGCGGCGCGGCGATCGACGCGCACGGCGTGCCGCTCACCGAGGCGGCGCTCGCCCGCGCCAGGGCGGCGGACGCGGTGCTGTTCGGGGCGGTGGGTGGGCCGAAATGGGCGAACGTCGCCTACGCCAAGCGTCCGGAGGCGGGGCTGCTGCGCCTGCGCAAGGATCTCGGCCTGTTCGCGAACCTGCGGCCGGCGATCTGCTACCCGGCGCTCGCCGACGCCTCGGCGCTCAAGCGCGAGCTGGTCGAGGGGCTCGACATCGTGATCGTGCGCGAGCTGACCGGCGGGGTCTATTTCGGCGAGCCGAAGGAGATCGTGACCCTGGAGGACGGCACCAAGCGGGCCGTCGACACGCAGATCTACACGACGGGCGAGATCGAGCGCATCGCCGCCGTCGCCTTCGACCTCGCGCGCAAGCGCCGCAACAAGGTCGCCTCGGCCGAGAAGCACAACGTGATGAAGACCGGCGTCCTGTGGAAGGAGGTCGTCACCCGCGTCCATGCCGAGCGGTTTCCCGACGTGGAGCTGGAGCACGTCCTGGCCGACAACTGCGCCATGCAGCTCGTGCGCAACCCCAAGCAGTACGACGTGCTCGTCACCGACAACCTCTTCGGCGACATCCTGTCGGACGTGGCGGCGATGCTCACGGGCTCGCTCGGCATGTTGCCTTCCGCCTCGCTGGGCGCGGTGGAGAACGGCACGCGGCGGGCCCTCTACGAGCCGGTGCACGGCTCGGCCCCCGACATCGCCGGCCAGGGCCTCGCCAACCCGATCGCGATGATCGGCTCGCTGGCGATGGCGCTGCGCTACTCCTTCGGGCTCCTCGACGCCGCCGAGCTTCTGGAGGGCGCCATCACCCGCACGCTCGCCGCGGGCCTGCGCACCCGCGACATCGCCGGCCCGGGCGCCAACGCGGTCGGCACGGCGGAGATGGGCGACGCGATCGTGCGGGAGCTGCAGGCGAAGGCGGGTTAGGGCGGCGGCGCGCGGCCCGCGCTTGATCGGCCGCGGTCCGGCGGGATGTCTGCCGGCAGAGGAAGCTGATGCCACCGAAACGAGAACGGGCTCCTTTCGGAGCCCGTTCGCCCTCCAGTCGAACGCGGTTCGCTCAGTAGCAATTGCCGGTGCGCACCATCTGCGAGGTCGGGTCGAGGCAGTCGATGCCCGACAGGTCGAGGGTGACGGCCGAGCGGCGGGCGCCGATGAACGGGCCGTTGGTGATCGGGTCGGGCAGGATGCCCGCGCCGCCCCAGCGCTCGCGGTTGCTGATGTAGGGGGGCGAGTTCAGGTACGAGGCGGTGATGAAGTGGGGGTTGGTGGCCGGGTTGGAGACCGCACCCGAATTGGGTTCCACCACGTTGCCGGCGTCGAGCCAGCTGCGCGGACGCACCCGGATGGCGATGCCCTGGCCGCCCCGGTAGCTGCGGATCACGTACTCGTCCTGCGCCTGGGCGACGCTGATGCCCGCGCCGAGCGCCGAGAGAGAGAGAAGCCCGATGAGGGCCGACGTCGAGAAGCGCATGACGGTACCTGTGGTTATCGAGCCTCTAGCCTAGCGCCGATCCCTTTAGGAAAGGTCAGCGGGTGTCAGAGGAATGACGTGCCAGCGCGGCTGTGGTTCCCGGTTCCTGCCACGCTTTCGCCGAATTTCGCAATTTCGCCGCATTCGCCCGGCCCCGCTTCCGGCGGGGCTCGGCGGCGGCGGCGGTGACGGCCGGCTCCGGCGGGCCGCAGACCGGCCGCTCCGGCCGCGTGAGCAGGTCGATCACCTCCGCCCGCAGCAGCACCTCGGGCCGTGCCCCGAGCCGGTCGACCGCGCAGCCGACCGCCTGGGGCTCGGGCAGCTGGCCGAGCGGCGCGCAGAGCCAGCCGTCGAGCCGCACCGGCGCCTCCGCGAGGCGGAAGGCCGTGCAGGCGCGCGTGCCGCCCTGGCCGGAGAGCGTGGCGTCGAGGGTGTCGAGGGGGCCGAACCGGCTCTCGACACGACCGCGCTCGCCGGTCCGCACCACCGCGAGGCCGTCGCTCTCGGCCGCCCGGCGCGCCAGCGCGACGAACAGGGTCCCGTCGGTCTCGGGCGCCTCCGCCAGCGTGAGGCGCAGGAACGGCGCCTCTTGGACGGCGAAGCTCCCGAGCGCGAGGCTGTCCTCCCGCGGCCCGCCCCCGGTCCGGCGCCTGGCCGCGGCCAGCGTCTCGTCGGCCCCGGCGATGCGGTAGCGGTCCGCCGCCACGGGCTCCCAGGCGGGCGGGGCGGCGCGCTCGGCGAAGAGGTCGGAGCCGGGCGCAGGCGCGGCCTCGCGGCGCTCGCTCGCCAGCACGCTGAGGAGCGCGATCACCCCGGCGGCGACGACGATCCGCGGCAGGGCGCGCCGGCGCCGGGGCCGGACCGCGCGGCGCAGGGGGCGCGGCACGACCGGCTCGGCCGGGCCGAGATCCCAGGCGAGTGCCCGCCCGGCCCGGGTCAGGGCCGCGTCGTCGAAGTCGGGCCTGAGCGGCACGCTGCCTCCGATCCGTTTCGGCGGCCGGGCTTGGCCGCACCCGGACAGGAGAGCCCGCGAGGTCTGGCGAATCCCTTCGAGCGGGCGGTCCGGTCCCCGGCTTTCCGGGCGCGTGGTGAACGAAGCGTGACGGCGTGCCGCTCGGCGATCTCCGGGGATCCGCCGTCATCGTTCTGTCGCGCGGGCGCGCCTAAGCAGGAGGACCTGGGCGTTCCCGCTCGGGCGACTGCTCCCGCATCGTTCTCGCCGCCGAAGCGGTCGCCGGTTCGGCCGATGATGCTGAGGGAGCGCACGGCCGCGGCCGTGGACGGCCTGCCGGCGGCCCGCCTCTCCCGGGCGCGGCCGGCCCGTCCCGCGCGGTCCCACACGGAGCCTCGGCGCATGGGCCGGCTGTTGAGCGACGAGCCGGCGCTGCCGGGGCTGCTCTGGGCGATGCGGTTCGACGCCTCGGGCCGCGGCCACCTCGTCGCGCATGGCGAGCCGCTGCCCGCGCCCGGCAGCTTCGGCGAAGGTTTTCTCTGGCTGCACGTCAACCTCAACGATGCCCGGGTCGCCGGGCTGATCGCGGACGGCCATCTGGGGCCCCGGCAGCTCGTCGCCGCGACCTTCGCGAACGATCCCCACCAGCGCGTCGCCGTCGAGGACGGGCATGTGGGAGGCGTGGTCGCCGACCTCGTGCGCGAGGCGGGGGGCGGCGCCCCGGCCGACGCGGGCGGGCGCCTGCACTTCGTGCTGGGGCCGCGCCTGCTCGTGAGCGGACGGCGGCATCCGGTGGCCGGACCGGAGGTGGCGCGGGAGGCCGCCGCCGAGGGCCGGGCCATCGCGGAGCCGGTCGCCCTGCTGGAGATCCTGATCGGTCACGTCGTCACCGCGATGGCGACGAGGGGCGGGCGGCTCGCCGACGAACTCGACGAGATCGAGGATCACATCCTCGACGAGCGCTTCCGCGGCGACCGCCGCCGGCTCGGGCCGATCCGGCGCGACGCGGTCCGCCTGCACCGTCAGCTGCTCGGCCTGCGGGCCGTCTTCCACCGCCTCGAGGGCGCGGGCGGCGAGGGGGACCTGCCGCCGGCCGCGCTCGCCGCCGCCGCCCGCATCGCGCAGCGGCTCGACGCCCTGGACCGCGACATGGTGGTGCTGGCCGAGCGCAGCCGTCTGATGCAGGAGGAGCTGGCCTCCTACGTCAACCAGCAGGCGAACCGGCAGCTCTACACGCTCTCGGTCATGACCGCCCTGTTCCTGCCTCCCACCCTGGTGACGGGCCTGTTCGGCATGAACACCAGGGGATTGCCGCTCGCCGAGACGGAGGGCGGATCGGGCATCGCGATCGGGCTCGCCCTCCTGTCGGCGGTCGCGGCCTTCGCGGCGATCCGCCTGCTCGGGATCCGGCCGCCGCGCGACTGACCGGAACCGGGGGTGCTGCCTCAGTAGCGGATGATCGCCCGCAGGCCGAACACCGCCGCGTTGCGGACGCGGACCCGGTCCGGATCGTACGGGTTGGCGATGCCGCCGCCCGGCTTGAAGACGTACTGGATGGTCGGCTGGAGGGCGAGGCCGGGGCCGAGCACCGCCTGATAGGTCGCCTCGATCACCGCCTCCACGCTGCGCCGCGGGCGCGGCAGGTCGCCGAGCGCGGCGGCCTCGGCGTCCAGGCGCCGCGCCGCCCGCGAGACCTGCGCCACCCCGACGGCAACCCCGACCGTGTCGTCCGATCGCCCCGGAAACAGGCCCCGGTAGGCGATGCCGGCATCGACGTACAGGTCGATCAGGTTGCGGTCCCCCGGCGAGCCGGAGGCGCGGACGAAGATGCTGGCGCCGTCGTTCGGGTCGTCCGGCTCGCGGTAGACGGTCTGGTCGATGAGGCCGTAGATGCCGTTGTCGCCCCGCAGCCGCCGGCCGATGCCGGTGCTCGCCGGATCGGCGAGCGAGCGCCCCTCGGCGTTGCGGGCGAGCGCGTCGAAGCGCCCGAAATGGTACCAGCCCCCCAGCGTCACCGTGCCGGGTTCCCCCTTGGCGCCGGGTTCGATGTTGTAGGCGTAGGCGACCTCCGCGATGACGAAGGCGGGATCGGAGAGGGGGAAGCGGGTGCCGGTGCGGTTGCGCCGCTGCGGGTCGGGCTCGCGTCCGAAGCGGTCCGGCCCGCCCGGATCGCCATCGTAGACCCCGGCCTGGATCGACAGGTTGGCGTTCGGCACCACCTTCACCCGCACGCCCGGGGCCGCCAGCGGATAGGCCGGGCCGCCGCCCGGCACGTCGGTGGCCAGGACCGCGGGCCAGCCGAAGGAGCCGTTGACGAACAGGATGCCGGTCTGGCTCACCATGTACTCGGTGTCGGTGGCGAGTTGGCCGATGCGCACCGCGAGGCGGCCGTCGAACAGGCTCTGCTCGAACCACAGCTCGTTGAGGCGCGAGGCGGTGAGCGCCTCGATGTCGCTGACCGTCAGGAGGTTGCCGACGTAGGAGCGGGACGCCCCGCGGCCGTGGATCTGGTAGAACGTCGTGTGCAGCGCCCCGCCCGTCCAGCCCGCGAGGGTGTCGAGATCGACGTCGATGTCGAGA
This sequence comes from Methylobacterium oryzisoli, assembly GCF_046557895.1. Lineage (NCBI taxonomy): Bacteria > Pseudomonadati > Pseudomonadota > Alphaproteobacteria > Hyphomicrobiales > Methylobacteriaceae > Methylobacterium > Methylobacterium oryzisoli. The sequence continues at coordinate 79,056 of NZ_JBKIBX010000023.1, forward strand.
TCCACGAGCCCGAGCCCGGCGGTGCCGCGCCGCAGGCCGCCGCGGGCGGTGTGCAGCGCCTCCGCGAAGTAGAGCAGCCCGTAGGTGATGCCCCGGTCCCGCAGGAAGGCGCGGAACCCGCCCGGGTCTCCGGCGGGGCCGAGCAGGTCCTGGATCGAGGTCGTCACCTCGGCCGAGCGCCGCGCCGAAAAGACCGGCTGGGCGACGGAGGTCTGGGGATCGTCGCCCGCGCCGGCCTCCGACCCGATGGCGATGCCCTCGGCGGCGATGCGCTCGGCCTCGCTCTGCGTTCGGCCCGGCTGCTGCGCGAGGGCCGCCGCGCCCGCCAGCACCAGGGCCGCGGTCAGGGCGAGGCGCCGTGAGGATCCGCGGACTCGACGCCGCATCGCGATCTGCGCCTCCGTTGCCCGCCCATCTGCGCAGAGCAGGATGACCGTCTTGCGACCGGGATCCGCCGACTGCTTCGAGACACCACTTCTCCCCCGCTGAAGGCGATGCCGGTTCGGCGCAGGGGAGCGCGGCACAAGAAGAATCGCGAGCGGCCTTCGATCGCAACGCGGTCGAGCGCCGTTCTAGACCGAGCAGTAGCGGTCCTGGATCACCGGGTCGGCCTTCAGGGCGGCGGCGGTGTCGTGATGGACGATGGCGCCCTGGTCCATGACGTAGACCCGGTCGGAGATGTCGAGGGCGAGGTCGACGTTCTGCTCCACGAGCAGGATCGTGGTGCCGGCCCGCTTCATGGCGGCGAACTGCGCGAACATCTCCTCCACGAGGATCGGCATGATGCCCTCGGAGGGCTCGTCGAGGAGCACCATCCGGGGCTCGGCCATGAGGGCGCGGGCGATGGCGAGCATCTGCTGCTCGCCGCCCGACAGGGTCACCGCCTCCTGGCGCAGGCGCTGCTTGAGGCGCGGGAAGGTCTCGGCGATCGCCTCGATCCGCTCGGCCTCGCGGGCGCGCGTGCGGGCCGCCAGGATGCCGAGGCGCAGATTTTCCTCAACGGTGAGGCCCGGCACGATGCGCCGCTCCTCCGGCACGTAGGCGAGGCCGCGGTGGAAGCGGGCATGGGCCGGAAGGCCCAGGATTTCTTCGCCCGCGAAGGTCACGCGCCCCTCGCGCCGCGGCACGAGGCCCATGACCGATTTCAGCGTCGTGGTCTTGCCCGCGCCGTTGCGGCCGATGAGGGTGACGATCTCGCCCGGCCGCACCTCCAGCGCCACGCCCTGGAGGATGTGGCTGTGGCCATACCACGCGTTGAGGTCGGCGACCGCGAGAAGGGGGGCGCTCACGCGCTTTTGCCCAGGTAGACGCGCCGCACCTCGGCGTTGGCGCGGATCTCGTCGGGCGTGCCCTCGGCCAGCAGCGCCCCCTGGTGGAGCACGATGAGGCGGCGGCAGAGATCCATCACCAGCTTCATCTTGTGCTCCACGAGGATCAGGGTGCGCTCAGCGGCGAGCCGGCGCACGAGGTCCATCATCGTGCGGGTTTCTTCCGGGCTCATGCCGGCGGTGGGCTCGTCGAGGAGGAGGAGGACGGGATCGGCGGCGAGCGCCATGGCGATCTCAAGCGCGCGCTGCTCGCCGTGGGCGAGTTCGCGCGCGAGCCGCTCCTCGCGGCCGGCGAGCCCGACCTCGGCGAGCAGCGCCTCCGCCTTGAGGGCGAGATCCGGGTAGGCGGAGCGGTCGCGGAAGAGGTCGAAGCGCACGCGCCGGGCCTGCGCGGCCACCCGCACGTTCTCGAACACCGTGAGGTCGGGGAAGACGTTGGTGATCTGAAAGGACTTGGCGATGCCGAGCCGGGTGAAGCGGTGGGGGGGAAGCCCCGTGATGTCCTGCCCCTGGAACAGGATGCGCCCCTCGCTCGGCGGCAGCGCGCCGGAGATCAGGTTGAAGAAGGTGCTCTTGCCCGCGCCGTTCGGCCCGATGATCGCCGTGACGCCGCCCTCGGGGAAGGCGACGCTCACCCCGTCGAGGGCGCGAAAGCCGCCGAAGCGCTTCCCCAAGCCCTCGGTGCGCAGAATCGCGCCCCCGGCGCGCGGGATCGCGCCGCTCATGGCCCGACCCGCTTGAGGCGGGCGACCACCTCGCCCCAGATGCCGGAGGGCAGGAAGAGCACGAAGGCGATGAAGATCGCCCCCGTGAAGAGCTGCCAGTGGCTGGTGAGGGTCGCGAGCCCGTCCTGCAGGATCAGGAAGGTGGCGGCCCCGACGAACGGACCGAAGAAGGTGCGCATGCCCCCCAGCAGCGCCATCATCACCGCCTCGCCCGACATGGCGTAGTGCATGGTCTCGATCGGCACGATCGAGAGGTGGATGGCGTTGAGCGCGCCGGCGAGGCCGCAGACGGCGCCCGAGATCACGAAGGCGACGAGCTTGGTGCGCGCCACGTCGTAGCCGCAGGCCCGGGCGCGGTTCTCGTTCTCGCGGATCGCCTCCAGCACCGCCCCGAACGGCGAGGCCAGGAGCCGCGAGAACAGCCACACCGCCGTGCCCACGAAGGCCAGGATGACGTAGTACTTCACCAGCGGGTTGATCAGCGGCAGGCTGACGAGGCCGAGGTTCAGGGCCGGCACGTTGATGCCGCGCAGGCCGTTCTCGCCGCCGGTGAGCGGCTCCATCTGGTAGAAGGCGTAGTAGACGCACATCGACAGCGCGAGCGTGGTCATCGCGAAGTAGATGCCGCGGGTGCGGATGGCGAGGAAGCCCATCACGGCCGCGATCAGCGTCGCCAGCACCACCCCGGCGGCGATGGCCAGCAGCGGGTGCAGCCCGCCCTGCACGATGGCGATGCCGGCCCCGTAGGCGCCCGCGCCCAGGAACGCGGCGTGGCCGAAGGACAGGAGCCCGGTGTAGCCAAAGAGCAGGTTGAACCCGAGCGCGTAGAGGCCGAGCACGAGCACGTTCACGGCGAGCGCCTCGTAGGGCGCCACGAACGGAAACAGCGCCAGCGCCGCCAGCGTCAGCCCGACGCGGTGGCGCGCGGCCGTGCGCAGGAGCCGCCGGCCGCGGCCCGCGCTCCCGCGGGCGGCGGGGGCAATCACGGCCTCGCTCATCCGAGCGCCCCCGCCCGCCCGAGGAGCCCGCGCGGGCGCACCAGCAGCACCAGCGCCATCAGGGCGAAGATCGCCATCTTGGTCATGTCAGGGGCGATCAGCGAGGTCATCGCCACCACGATGCCGACGAGGAGGCCCGCCAGCACCGCGCCCGCGAGCGAGCCCATGCCGCCCACCACCGTGACCACGAAGGCCTCGGCCAGGACCGGGATGCCCATCTCGGGCGTCACCCCCTGGAGGGGCGCGGCCAGGATGCCGGCGAGGCCGGCGAGCCCGCAGCCCAGCGCGAAGACCACGAGCCAGACCTTCGAGACGTCGATGCCGAGCACCTGCACGATCTGCCGGTCGCGGGCGCCCGCCCGGATGATCAGCCCGAAGGAGGTGCGCTCCACGAACAGCCACAGCGCCGCGACGACCAGCCCCGTGAACACGATGAGGAAGAGCCGGTAGAGCGGAAAGTAGCCGATGCCGATGTCGACCGCGCCGCGCAGGGCGGGCGGCGCGCCGAACGGGATGCCGGTGAGCCCGAACAGGATGCGCACGCTCTCGACGATGACGTAGGACAGGCCGAAGGTGAGGAGCAGCGGATCGTCGATGCCCCGCCCGTAGAGCCGGCGCACCAGCAGCCGCTCCACGGCGAGGCCGAGCGCCCCCATCGCCAGCGGCGCCGCCACGAGGCTGAGCCAGAAGTTGCCGGTGTAGCCGTAGAGGAAAACGCCCACGTAGGCGCCGGCCATGAAGAAGGCGCCGTGGGCGAAGTTCACGATGGTCATCAGCCCGAAGATCAGCGACAGGCCGATTCCGACCAGCACGTAGATGGCGCCGAGCGCGATGCCGGTGACGAGCTGGAGCGCCAGGAGATCGAGGGGGTAGGGGCCGATCATCATGGGGCGGGGACCGGGGAGGACATCATCGGGGATACCGCCACGACGCCCGGACGAAACGCGAGGAACCCCTCTCCCGCACGGGAGAGGGGATCCCGCGCTTGCCTCCCTCCCGCACGGGAGAGGGAATGCCGCCCGCGCCATGTCTGGGGGACGTTTTCATCCCTTGTGGCCCAGTTCCGCGCAGGTGCGCAGGCGCGCCTCGTCCGGCTGCTCGGTGCCCACGATCGTGAACACGTCGTCCGGCCCCTTCTGGTCCTTGTGCTTCGACTCCACGATCAGAACCGACTGCACCGACTGGTGGTCGCAGGCGCGGTAGTATTGCGGACCCTTGTAGAAGTCGGCCTTCAAGGCTTCCATTGCGGCGATCACTTTGTCGGTATCGGTGGATTTGGCCGCCTTGACGCTCTCCAGCACCGAGCGGACCCCCGCGTAGCCGAGCGCGCCGTAGTCGGAGGGCACGGCGCCGTTGTAGGCGGCGCGGAACTTGTCGTTGAAGGCCTTGGCGGTCGGGACCGAATCCTCCAGGCGCCAGTAGTAGGAGGTGCCGCCCACCACGCCCTCGAAGGCGTCGCCGCCCGCCTTGCGGGCCGTGAACAGCAGGACCGGCGCCACGAGCTTGGTGTTGCGCTTGAGGCCGAACTCCGTCGCCTGCTGGATCGACACCACCTGATCGCGGCCGAAGTTGCACAGGCAGAGCACGTCGGGCTTGAGGGCGGCGAGGCGCGGCAGGAAGGCCGAGTAGTCGGAGGCGCCGATCGGGTGGCGGATGTCGGCCACCACCTCGATGCCCAGCGCCTCGCCCGCGCGGCGGAAGCCCCGCACCATCTCGTGGCCGTAGGCGTAGTCCGCGGTGAGGAACGCGACGCGCTTGCCGTGCTTGGGGAAGACGGAGCGGCCCACCGCCCCCGCGGTCATGTGCGGGTTGAGCGCCTCGTGGAAGGTGGTGCGCCCGAAATCCTTCGCCTCGTTGATCGCGTCGGACTGGCTGATCGAGTTGTAGAGCACGCCCCGCTCGCGCGCGACGTTGTTGACCGACAGCGTCACCGCCGCCGAGAGGGCGCCGACGAGGAAGTTGACCTTGTCCTTCTCGATCAGTTCGAGGGTGCGGGTGGCGGCCTCGCCGGGGTTGAGCTTGTCGTCGCGCACCAGGAGTTCGGCCATGCGGCCGTCGAGTCCGCCCGCCGCGTTGAACTCCTTCACGGCGATCTGGGCGGCGCGGACCTGATCGTTCGCCTCCGCCCCGAAGGCGCCGGTGAGCGGCACCGGGAAGCCGATGCGGATCGGGCCGGCGCCCTGCGCCCAGGCCTGCCGCATCAGGGCGGGTGCGGCCAGCGCCAGCGCGCCGCCCTGCAGGAGCCCGCGCCGGCTGAGCGCCCCGCCTCGCGCCGTGTCGTCCGCCATGATCCCCTCCCGATGATTGTCGCTCAGATCGTGCCCAGCGCTTCGAGGATGACCTCGGGCGTGACGGGCTGGCGCGACACCCTTGCGGCGAACGGCTGCAGGGCGTCGTTGATCGCGTTGACCACGGCCGCCGGAGCGCCCGCCGTGCCGGCCTCGCCCGCGCCCTTGGCGCCGATCTCCGAGGAGGCGGTGGCCGAGACCACGTGCGCCACCGCGATGTCCGGCATCTCGCCCGCCATCGGCACGAGGTAATCGGCCATCGATCCGTTCAGGAGCTGCCCCTCCGCATCGTAGAGGCAGTGCTCGAACAGCGCCCCGCCGATGCCCTGGACGATCCCGCCCCGGATCTGCTCGTCGACGAGCAGCGGGTTGAGCACCGTGCCGCAATCCTCCACGCACCAGTGCTTGAGGAGCCGCACGAAGCCGGTCTCGACATCGACCTCGAGGTAGGAGGCCTGGACGCCGTTGGTGAAGGCGAAGGGATAGTCCTTGGGCACGTAGTGCCGCGTGACCATGAACTCGGGCTGGAGGCCGGGCGGCAGCGTGTCGGGCCGGAAGTAGACGATGCGCCCGAGCTCGGCCAGCGTCATGCGCTCGGCCCCCGTCGCCGCGTCCACGATGCGGCCCTCGCGGATGTCGAGGGTGTCGGCCCTGGTCTGCAGGATCGCGCCCGCCGCCGCGGTCACGTTGGCGCGCAGGGCCTTGCCGGCCTGCCACGCCGCCTCGCCGCCGATGCCCGCCCCGCGCGAGGCCCAGGTGCCGCCGCCGTAGGGGGTCGCCTGCGTGTCCCCGGTGACCACGCGCACCTCTTCCATCGGCACGCCGGTCGCCGTCGCGACGATCTGGGCGATGATGCCCTCGGTGCCCTGGCCCTGCTCGGTGATGCTCACCGCCGCCACGACCCCGCCCTGCGGGTCGAGCCGGAGGGTGCAGCCGTCCTGCGAGGAGATGCGCGCGCCGCCGACCCCGTAGAAGGCCGCCGACGGATTGGTGATCTCCACGAAGGTGGCGAGCCCGATGCCGCGGTGGATGCCCTGCGCGCGCAGGGCCGCCTGCTCGGCGCGCAGGCCCTGATAATCCATCATCTCCAGGAGCGTGGCGATGGCCCGCTGGTGCGACAGTTTTTCGAATTTGATGCCCGAGGCCCCCGCGCACGGATAGGCGTCGTCCGGGATGACGTTGCGCTGGCGGATCGCCGCCGGGTCGAGGCCGAGGCGCGCCGCCCCGAGGTCGAGGAGCCCCTCCGCCACCATGGTGGCGATCGGGTGCCCCACCGCCCGGTACTGGCAGGTCGGCGCCTTGTTCTGCAGCACCACCCGCGCCCGCGCCCGGTAGGCCTGATGCCGGTAGGGACCGCCCGTCAGGTTGACGACCTGGTTCGCCTCGACGGCGCTGGTGCGCGGGTAGACCGAGTAGGGGCCGATCCCCGTGAGATCGTCCATGTCGATGGCGAGGATGTCGCCCTCGGCCGAGAGCGCCATCCGGGCCGTGACCCGGTGGTCGCGGCAATGGATGTCGCTGGTGAAGCTCTCCAGCCGGTCGGCCACGAACTTCACCGGGCGCCTGAGCATCAGCGACAGGGCGCAGGTCGCCATCTCGTCGGGGTAGATGTGGACCTTGATGCCGAACGAGCCGCCGACGTCGCGGCAGATCACCCGCACCGCCCCCTCCGGCAGGGAGAGATGCTTGCACAGGATGTCCTGCATCATGTGCGGGGCCTGGAAGGAATGGTGGACCGTGAGCGTGCCGTCCGCCGCCTGCCAGTCGGCCAGGATCGCCCGCGGTTCGAGGCAGACCCCGGTGTGGCGCCCGAACCGGAAGGTTTCCTCCACCACCGCGGCGGCGTCCCGGAAGGCGCCGTCCACGTCGCCCACCTCCAGCACGCGCTCGAAGGCGAGGTTGTCGCCGAGATCCGGGTGGATCGGCGGCGTCGCGGGATCGAGCGCCGTCTCCATGTCGACCACGGCCGGCAGGGATTCGTACTCCACCGCGATGGCGGCGAGCGCGTCCTCGGCCTCGGCGCGGCTCGCCGCCACGACGGCGCAGAGCGGCTCGCCGACCCAGGTGACGCGGTCGACCGCCAGCGCGTGCTGGGGCGCCGAGCGCAGGCCCTTGAAGTGGCCGAGCACGCCGACCCACGGCGTGCACACCCGGGCCAGCTCCGCGCCCGTCACCACCGCAACGATTCCGNTGGGGCGCCGAGCGCAGGCCCTTGAAGTGGCCGAGCACGCCGACCCACGGCGTGCACACCCGGGCCAGCTCCGCGCCCGTCACCACCGCAACGATTCCGGGCATCGCCCTGGCGGCCGCGGTGTCGAGGGCCGTGATGCGGGCATGCGCGAGCGGGCTGCGCAGGAAGGCGACGTGGGTCAGCCGCTGCACCGCGACGTCGTCCACGTAGGTGCCGCGCCCCTCCACGAGGCGGCGCGCGTTCGGCCGCGGGACGGAGCGGCCGATATAGCTGTTCGGCCGGTCGAGGAAGCTGAGGCTGCTCTCGCTCATCGGCCGGCCTCCGCAGGGACCGCCGCGGCGGTCCGGGTCTCCGCGGTCGCCGCGACCCGGGTCTCCGCGGTCGCCGCGATCGCGTCCACGATGGCGTGGTAGCCGGTGCAGCGGCAGTAATTGCCGCCCACCGCCTCGCGGATCGCCTCGCGGCTCGGCCGCGGGGTCTCGGCGAGCAGTTCGGCCGCGGTCACCAGCATGCCGGGCGTGCAGTAGCCGCACTGGAGCGCGTTGCGCCGGTGGAAGGCGTCCTGAAGGTCGGCGATCTCGCCCGATTCGGTCAGGCCCTCGATCGTCTCGACGACCGCGCCCTCGGCCTGCACCGCCAGCATCAGGCAGGCGCGCACCGCCCGGCCGTCGACCCGGATGGTGCAGGCGCCGCAGACCCCGTGCTCGCAGCCGAGATGCACCCCGGTGAGGCCGAATTCGAGCCGCAGCAGGTCGCCGAGATGCTGGCGCGCGGCGACCCGCGCCCGCACCCGCTCGCCGTTCAGCGTGAAGCCGATGCGCTGCTCGTTCTCCATCAGGCCTCTCCGGTCATGCGGCCCAGCACGCGGCCCAGCAGCACGCGCGCGAGGTGGCGGCGCGTGGCGCCCCTGACCGCCACGTCGTCGGCCGGGTCGATGTCGTCGGCCAGCGCGTCCTGCGCGGCCTTCACGCCGCCGGCCGCGAAGGCCGCGGCCGCGGATTTGGCCAGCACCGGCCGGTCGCCGACGCCGAAGAAGACGAGGCGCAGATCGCCGAGGCCCGCGCCGTCTCGCCGGCCCTGCGCGGCGAGGCCGGCGAGCGCGTAGTCGCCGTGGCGGCGGGCGAGTTCGTCGAAGCCGGACACCGCCTCCGCGCCGGGCACGGGGATCTCGATCGCCACCAGGATCTCGCCCGGCCCGATGGCGGTCTCGAACAGGCCGCGGAAGAAGTCGTCCGCCGCGACCCGCCGCTCGCCGGCCGGGCCGCGGATCACGAACCTGGCCTGGAGCGCGAGGCAGCAGGCCGGCAGCTCCGCCGCCGGGTCGGCGAGCGCCACCGAGCCGCCGATCGTGCCGCGGTTGCGGATGGCCGGGTGGGCGATGTGCGGCACCGCCGCGGCGATCAGGGGCAGCCGCTCGGCCACGAGGGACGAGGCGGCGAGCTCCCGGTGGCGCGTCATCGCGCCGATGCGGATGACCTCGCCGTCTTCCGCGATGCCGGTCAGGTCGGGCAGGCCGTTGAGATCGACGAGGAGACCTGGCGCGGCGAGCCGCATGTTCAGCGAGGTGACGAGGCTCTGCCCGCCCGCGAGCGGCCGGGCGGCCTCGCCGTGCGCGGCGAGCAGGGCCAGCGCCTCGTCGAGCGAATCCGGCCGCGCATAAGCAACGTCTGGCGCCTTCACGCCTTTTCCCTCCCCGGGAGCGCCCCCCCGGCTTGCATACGCCGACGGTTCGCGCTTTTGTTTATCGCTTCTTCAATTAAGGCTCGGCCCGCCCGGTTCGTCAAGTCGTCCCCGATGGCAGATCCGACCAGACCCGCCCGCCGCCTCCGGCCCCAGGACCGCGAGCGCCAGATCGTCCAGGGGGCGATCGCCTTCTTCGCGGAGGTCGGCCTCGACGGCCACACGCGCGAACTGGCGCGCCGGCTCGGCATCACGCAGCCGCTCCTCTACCGCTACTTCCCGAGCAAGGAGGACCTGATCGAGCGGATCTACGAGGAGGTCTACCTGCGCCGCTGGAAGCCCGAATGGGAGGCGGTGATCGCGGATCGCGGCCTGCCCTGCATCGAGCGCTTCCGCCGTTTCGAGGGCGACTACCAGCGGGTGATCCACGACTACGCGTGGCTGCGCATCTTCGTCTCGGCCGGCATGAAGGGCTACGACCTGCCGCGGCGCTACCTCGGCATGGTCCGCGAGCGCGTCTTCGCGCCGCTTCTGGTCGAGATGCGCCGGGAATACGCGCTGCCGGCCCCCGACGCCCTGCCGCTCGGCGAGGGCGAGTTCGAACTGCTGTTCGGCATCCACGGCGCCCTCGTCTACGTGGGCCTGCGCGGCCTCGTCTACGGGCTCGCCCTGCCGGAGGATCCGGTGGCCACCCGGGAGGCGCTGCTCGATTCGGCGCTGGTGGGCCTGCGCCAAGCCCATTGCGCGGTGGTGCGCCGGGCCGTGGAGGCAGCTTCCCCGGGGAACGGAGCGCCGTTAGGCTCGATTCCCATCGAACAGGAGGAGACGCATGCCGCACGCCGCCCCTCAGACCCGCCCCCATGAGGCTGCCCCTCCGGATCTCGGCGACGCCTTCGCGCGGGCGCGCCACAACGGCTGCGTCGGCACGCGCCTGCTCTCGGAGACCGAGCGGGTGCGCGTCTGGACGATCGAGCTGAAGCCCGGCGAGCGGATCGACCTGCACACCCACGTCCTCGACTATTTCTGGACCGCGGTGACGGCGGGCCGGGCGCGCTCGCGCTACGAGGATGGGCGGGTCGCCGAGGTCGCCTACGCGGCGGGCGACATCAGCCACCAGAGCTACGGGCCGGGCCAGCACATGACCCACGACCTGGAAAACATCGGCGACACCACGCTGATCTTCACCACGGTCGAGTTCCTCGGCGGGGCCAACCCGCCGCTGCCCCTGCCGGAGGCGGTGCGCGCCGAGGCCGCTCCGGCGCCGATGCCCTCCTGAAACGTCAGAGCAGGTCGGGCGTCGCGACCGCGGTCTCGGCCATCACGGCCTCGGGCCGGCGGTGGCGCTCGGCCGCCTCCCGCTCCGCCGGGCTCAGCCCCTGCGCCTGCATGTAGGCCCCGAGCGCGCGGGCGCGGGCGATCACCGCCGCCCCGACCGGCCGCCGCGCCCGGTCGAAGGCGGCGAGCGCGACCGCGATATCGGGCTCGGCCGCGACCGCCCGCGCGAGCGCGGCCCCGTCCGCCATCGCCTTCGTCACCCCCATGCCGACATGCGGCCGGGCCACGAAGGCGGCGTCGCCGACGAGCGCGACCCGGCCCATGGCCATCGCCGGGGTCTCGAGATCGAGGATCGCCTGCAGGAAGGGCTGGGCGGTGCGCGCCACCGCCTCCGCGTAGGGCGGCGCCAGCAGGCGCTCGGCGTCGGCGCGCATCGCGTCCAGCACCTCGGGCCGGATCCGGTGGGGCGGGATCGAGAGGTCGTGGCGGGTGCCGTCGCGGTCGGTGAGCAGGCGGGGCAACTCGCCCTCCGCCGCCGCCGGCCGGTACCAGACGAAGTTGAGGCGCCGCCGTCCCGGCGTCACGGCCTCGTCCGCGCCCGCCACGGGATAGCTCAGCATCTGCTCGCCCGGCGGCAGGCAGAAGGCGAAGCGGTCGCACAGGAGTTTTCGCGCTGCCTGCGACAGGTCCGCCTCCTCGACGAGGCCGCGCCACGCCACGTAGCCGGCGTAGAGCGGGCGCGCCTGGGGCAGGATCTGCGCCCGCACCGCCGAGAAAAGCCCGTCCGCCCCGACGAGGAGGTCGCCCTCGGCCCGGGTGCCGTCCGCGAACGTGGCCGCGACCCCGTCCGCACTCTCGTCGACGCGCAGCAAAGCCTTGCCGTGATGGAGGTTGGTCTCCGGCACACCTGAGCGCAGCAGGCGGTAGATCCGGCCCCAGCTGGTGAGGATCTGCGGCAGGGCCCGCTCGCCCGCGATCGCGCCCGAGGGCGCGAGCACCCGCCGGCCCGGCACCGAGACTCCGAGGTCTTCCGGCACGAAGGCGAGACCGGCCTCCCGCATCAGCGCGAACAGGGCCGGATGGGTGACGATGCCGGCGCCGCGCCCGTCGAGGGGCGTGGCCGAGCGCTCGAACACCGAGACCGCGTGTCCCTGCCGCCGGAGCGCGAGGGCCGCGAACAGGCCGGCGATCGATCCGCCGACCACGAGGATGTGCAGCCGCTCCCGCGCCATCGGCGTCTCCCGGTCGGGCCGTCTCGCGCGGCCCTGCCCACCGTTCTAGCGGGGCGGTGGCCGGCGGGGGAGGGGAGGGCGGTCTCGGGACTGTCGCAAAAGTTTCGTGTTGGGTGTTGACGGGTGGGCGGGGCGGCCGTATACGACTGCCCATCGGCGCCGGCCGCGGACTTCAGCGGCTCGGTCGCCTTCGCTTCTTTCCGACAGGCCGCGGGCTTGAGCCGGGTGACTTACCCGGATCGGCCTTTCTGTCGCCGAGGCGTGCTCTTTGACAAGTTGATCTGAGAAAGAGAAGCGTGGACGGCGTTGTCCTTGCGGCCGGGGTTTGTGCCCTGGCGTGAGAGATGATGTTCGACCGACGTTTTTCGAGAAAGCTCACAGGTCTGGGGAAACCCG
>NZ_JBKIBX010000024.1:0-13972 GCF_046557895.1 Methylobacterium oryzisoli
TCATCGTCCTCACCCCTGCCGCGGAGACCGTCCGCTAACGGGGTGTCTCAAGCAACCGTGGGGCGGAGGAGGGGTCATCGCACCTGGCTGCGGCCCGGCTGCCACAGGACGCCGCGCGGCGCGCGGTGGTCGAGCGCGTAGGAGGCCGCCAGGATGTTCCTCGACGCCCTGATGGCTTCGCGCGTCCTCATCACCGTCTCGCGGATCTCCGCGGTGCCTTGCAACGTGGAGGCGACGGCGGCCCGCCCTGCGATGAGGGTCGGGTCAGGAACCGCCGTGCGTCTCACCGGACCTGCAGGCTTCGGGACCATCGTCTGACACCCGGTCGGGCTTGAACATGGGTTCAGAACGCACCCCGGCGCGCTGTGGTTCAGGGAAGCGCGGGCGGCCCGCCCTTCTCCCACAGCCCCTTCGCCGGCGCCCGGTGTCGGGCCGGCGCCCCGCTCATCGCGCGGGCGTGCGGTCCCGACCGGCGCCTCGTCCCGCCGCGGGCCGTCGTCAGGACGGTCGCGCTGCCGCGGACGGCGCGCCTTCGATCTCGTGCAGGGCGAGGTCGGCGAGCCAGCGCAGCCGGGCCTCGCCCTCCGCGTCGAGCATCCGGGGGCGCGTGTCCGCGATGCAGAGCGTGCCGATGCAGTGCCCGTCGCGCAGGATCAGGGGCTGGCCCGCATAGAAGCGCAGGTAGGGCGGTCCGGTGACGGCGGGATTGTCGGCGAAGCGCTCGTCCAGGCGGGCATCCGGCACGACCAGCGGGTCGCCGCGCCCGCTGCGGTTGCTCGCCGCCACCGCATGGGCGCAGAGCGAGACGTCGCGGCCGGTCTCGCGAAACGGCAGGCCGTGGCTGGCCTTGAACCATTGCCGGTCGCGGTCGACGAGGCTGAGGGCGGCGTAGGGCACCGCGAGGCTCTCCGCCGCGAGGGCGACGAGGCGGTCGAAGCGCGCCTCCGGCGGTGTGTCGAGCAGGCCGAGACCGTGCAGGGCCGCGAGCCGCGCCGCCTCGCGCGGGGGCTTGGCCGCCCGCGCCCAGCGGCAGGCGGTGCGCATCAGCCACGCCCGCAGCCGCGTGCGCGCGTAGCTCGGGGTGAAGGGCGAGACCAAGCGGTCGCTGATGCCGATGGCCTCGTCCCCGCGCCGGTCGCCCGAGCGGCTGACGAGGACGACCGGCAGGTCCCGTCCGGCCGGACCGAGGGCGCGCACCGCACCGCAGAGGCCGGCGAGGCGCTCGGCCGGCTCGGTTCCGTTCTCGACCACGAGGAGCGCCGGCCGATGCCGGGCCACCGCCGCCGCCACCGCGTCCGCGGCGAGCGCGACCTCGTGGAGCGCGATGCCGTCGCCGCGCAGGATCTCGGCGAGGCGGGCCGCCTGCGCGGGATCCGCCGCCGCGATCAGCACCGACTGCGCGGCAAGCGCCGAGGCCACGGCCTCCCGGGCGCAGGGGTCCGGCGCGGCGGCGGGCGCGGCGGCGCGCTCCGCCGCGAGGTCGATGCTCTCGCCCTCCGCCGCCGCGAACAGCACGAGGGACGTGGTGTCTTGGTAGCGCGCCACCAGCGCGTCGAGGCTGTCGTCGTCCCGCTGCGGGTCGTGATGCGTGAGGGCGAGCCGGCGCACGCCGGCCGCCTCCGCCACCGCGATCGCGTACTCGAAGGTGCTGTGGCCCCAGCCGACCTTGGACGGGTACTCGGCGTGCGTGTACTGCGCGTCGTGGATCACGAGGTCGGCGCCGCGCAGGAAGGCGACGTGGCGCCCGTCCTGCCCGTCGAAGTCGCGCCCGCCGGCCGCGGCCTCGGTGCAGAAGGGCTCGTGGTCGAGGGCGTAGACCAGCGTCGCGCCGTCCGCAGCGAGCCGGTAGCCGAGCGTCAGGGCCGGATGGTTGAGGTAATGCGTGGTGACCGCGATGTCCTCGTCCTCGCCGAGGGCCAGGCCGCCCTCGACGAGTTCGTGGTAGCGGATCGTCGCGCCGAGCTGCTCCAGGGCGACCGGGAAGTAGCTGTACTGCATCTGGCCCGACAGGGTCTCGCGCAGGGAGGCGCCGAGGCCGCGCGGGGCGTAGATGTCCCACTCGTTGCCGGGGGTGAAGAAGGGCGCGAAGAACGGCACGCCCTGGATGTGATCCCAGTGCGTGTGGGTGATCAGGACGTGGCCGCGCAGCGGCCGGCCCTCGGCGGCGAGTTCCTGCCCGAGCGCGTAGGCGCCCGTCCCCATGTCGAGGATGGCGAGCGTGCCGCGGGCGGAGCGCACCGCCACGCAGGAGGTGTTGCCGCCGTAGCGGACCGTGCGCGGCCCTGGGATCGGCAGGGAGCCCCGCGTCCCGTAGAAGCGAACCTGCATCGCGCCACTCCGCGCCTCCGCCCGCCGCCTGTGCGGGGCCGGCGCGCCGGCCCGCTTCGATCAAGCGGGGCCGGATTCTGGGGCGAGATCGGCCTCGGCCGCAAGGGCCGCCGTCAGCTGGGATCGACCCCGTGCTGGGGACGCGGCGGACCGCCGTGATGGTCGGTGAAGGTCGACCGCTCGCCGGTCTGCTTCGCCCGCTCCACCCGCGTCCTCTGCCAGATCAGGACGCCGATCACCAGGATGAAGGTCGTGAAGGCCAACATGTAGATCAGGCCGGAATCGCCCATGAGGTCACCTCCCGAGTGTGTCCGACGGCCGGGCGATCCGGCCGCCGCGTTCCATGACACAACTCGCGGGAGAAGAGACGCGGTCCTTGCGGCGAATTGTCTTGGTCTTGTTGACTTTGCGTCAGATCGATCCTGCTTTCGTTTCAATCGATCGTGCGCATCGAGAATTTATTCCTTAGGAAAGGCTCGGCTTGTTCCCGCCGATGACGAATGAACGTCGGGGTGATGGGCGGGGGCGGTGACGACCCTCGCCGCCCTCGGCCCCGCCGCCACGCGGCTGCTCCGAAGCCCGGACGAACGATGCGGGACCCGCCGCGGCGGAGCGCGGCGGGTCCCGTGGGCCGCGGGTCGTCTCAGGGCTTGGCCGCCACCGGGCCGGCCAGTTCCGGGTAGTCCTTGAGCATCGGCGCGCCGTTGAGCGGCTTGGCGAGGCCCTGGTGGCAGGTGGTGCAGTTCACCTTCGCCGGGTCGCCCTCGGGGCCGAGGCGCTGGGGCGGCAGCACCGCGGCGGTCGGGTCGATGTAGTTGCCGTTGATGTCGCGCACCATCCGGATGCCGTGCCACGCCGAGACGCGCTTGGGCGTGCTCTCCTGCCACGACGAGAAGGCGCGGGTGTTGTGGCAGTAGGTGCAGTTGACGCCCAGGCCCTCCGACATGTGGATCATCAGCGCGTAGGTGCGCTCGGTGTGCTGCAGGCTCTCGCCGCGGCCCTCGGGCAGCGCCGTGGTGGCGGCCACCCGCACGGCACGCTCGCCGACCGCCTTGTCGCCCAGGAGTTCGCTGTAGGGGTCGTAGTTCATCGAGGAGAGGCCGGCCTGGAGGCTCGGGTGGTTCTGCCCCGCGTCGCGCGCCGCGAAGCCGCCGGCATGGGCCGGGCCGGGATTGATGTGCCAGACGTTGGCCGGCACCGGCTGCCCGCGATGGCAGGTGTAGCAGGTGACGCCGGTCTCGCCGACGTGGTTCTTCCAGGCGCCGTTGATGGTGCGCACCATGCGGAACATCGTCCGGGCCACCGTCTTCGCGTAGACGCTGTCGTCGGCCATGTTCTCGACGTTGTGGCAGTAGGCGCAGCCCTGCTCGGGCGAGACCCACTCGGTGATCGAGGCCATGATCCGGTTGAACTGGTCGGTGCTGAGGTCGGTCAGCACCTGAACGTTCTGGTAGGTCTGCGTCGCGGGCTCGCCGCCGGGCGGCGCCGGATCCTGGGCGGCGGGCGCCTCGTTGCGGGCCAGCAGCGCGGCCTGCGCCTTCGGGCTGTGCACCTGCACCATGCCGGTGCCGCGAAAGCCCACCTGCTCGGACTGGACCGGAGGCAGGACCCAGCCCGCGGTGCCCAGCATGGCGCCGGTGAGGAGGACGGCGACGACGACGCCGAGGAGCTGAAGGGCGATTCTCATCGGACGCCTCCCGGCAGGCTCAAGGGATCGATCACCGGACCGTAGATCTGCGGATAGCTCGGCGCGACGCCGTGCTTGACGGCCCAGAGGTACCAGTTGTCGACGACGGTTCCGGTGAGGAGGATGCCGATGCCGCCCGTGAGGGTGGTCAGCACCGCGAACCACCATTGCCAGCGGTGGACGGATTCCATCGTGGCGTTGAAGCCCATGGTCCAGCGCCAGAACAGGGCGGCGCGCTCGGTGGCGGTGCCCCGGTCGACGATCTGCTCGATCTCACGCTCGCCGCCGTAGCGGCTCACCGCCAGGATGGTGGCGCCGTGCATGGCGAAGAGCAGCGTCGATCCGTACAGGAACGCGATCGAGAGCATGTGGAAGGGGTTGTAGAACAGGTTGCCGTAGCGCAGCGAAAAAGCCGCGGTCCAGTCGAGGTGCGGGAAGATGCCGAAGGGCACCGCCTCGCTCCACGATCCCATCAGGATCGGCCGGATGAAGCCGAGCACGAGGTAGAGCCAGATCGCCGAGGCGAAGGCCAGCGGCACGTGGTAGCCGAGCCCGAGCGCCCGGGCGCGGCGGAAGAGCCGGACCCACCACAGCAGGATCGAGGCGGTGAGGAAGAAGCCCGCGAGCAGCCACCAGCCGCCCTCGGCCATCGGCGGCAGGATCTTGAGCCCGTGCTCGGGGCGGGGCGGTTCGAGGGCGAGCCAGGGGAGCTGGCGCAGGAACTGGATCGGGTCCCAGTTCACCGAGGCCCACATGTTGAGGCCGATGATCTCGAAGGCGATGATCCCGCACACCAGCGAGAGCGTGCCGAGCGTGCCGAGATAGATCGGCCCGACCTGCGCGTTGCCGATCAGGCCCGCGAGGTAGCTGAACCGGCCCTGGCCGACGCGCTTCTCGCTCTCCGGGACCGTCACCCCGGGCTCGGGGTGGCGGGGATGGACCTGCACCTGCGTGAAGATGTTCTGGTAGTACGCCATGGCGGCCTCGGCCTTCAGTGCGAGTGGCGTCGGGAGCGGAGTTCGGGCCGGTGCGTCAGCGCCAGACCGGCAGGTTGAGCCACCAGCCCCACCATTCGGGCCAGCCGCGGGTCCAGAACGGACCGGAGATCACGATGCAGACCGCGCTCCAGAACCCGGCCGACAGCGCCAGGAACAGGCCGAGCCGGTGGATGCCGAGCGTCCCGATCGAGTAGCCGATCGTGTCGCGGAAATAGGTGTCCTCGTGCTCGGGGGTCTTCACCACCTCGCCCTTGCCGGGATTGGTCGAGGACAGGATGAGCGACCCGTGCAGCGACACGGCCAGCGTCGTCGTGAAGAAGAACGTCACGCCGAGCATGTGCGCCGGATTGTAGTGGAAGTGGAGATACTGGTAGCCGACGTTCGACACCCAGTCGAGATGGCTCAGGATGCCGTACGGAAAGCCGTGGCCCCAGGCGCCCATCAGCATCGGGCGGATCACAACCAGCGTCACGTAGGCGAAGATCGCCACCCCGAAGGCAACGGGCACGTGGTAGCCCATGCCGAGCTTGCGGCAGATCTCGACCTCGCGCAGCGCCCAGGACACGAAGGCCCCGATCGCGCAGACCGTGATGAGCTGCCACAGGCCCCCCTCCTTCAGGGGCGCGAGCGCGAGCCCGTATTTCAGGTCCGGCGGCGCGATGTTGATCTGCCAGACGTTCCAAGTCGGCCCGATCGCCGCGCCCCAGACGATCAGTCCCGTGCCGAGCAGCGTGAAGAACAGCGTCGTGACGCCGAAGAACCCGACGTAGAACGGCCCGACCCAGAAGTCGAACAGATCGCCCCCGAGCAGCGTGCCGCCGCGCACCCGATATTTCCGCTCGAAGTTCAGCATGGCCATGGCGCGGCCCTCCCGGTCGCCGTTCGGCAGCGTGGTTCGCCCGCGGGCGGTGGGCCGGTCGGCCCGGGCCTCCGTCCGCGGTGTGGAGCGCTCGCGCGCTCCGGCCCGACCGTCAGGTCGGCAGCACGAGCGCGTGCGGGACCTCGGCCTTCTTCACGGCCGGCCCCTCCAGCCAGTTGAACCGGCTGGTGCTGAGCAGGATGAAGTGAATCAGGATCGCGAGGACGAACAGGAAGGTCGCCAGCGCCACGAGCGTGCGGCGCGGATCGAACAGAAGCCAGATCTTGTGCATGGTCGCGCCCTCCTCAGGAGATGAACGGCAGCAGGCCGTGGGCGGCGTAGGTCACCCCGTCCTGGAGCGAGGTGTAGCCGTTCGGCCCGGGCAGCCACGGCCGCCACAGCCAGACGAGGAAGTGCGCCACGACCGCGATCGCCGTGAAGATGATGAAGCTGGTGACGAAGATGCCGTGGAACTCCTTCGCCTCCGCTTCGGTGAGCCCTGAAAGGGTACTGGGTTTGTCCATACCGTTGGCCATTGCCGAACCTCCGGGTGCAGGGCCGCGCGGGAGATCCCGCGCGGGGTGTGTCGCCCCTCGGGACCCCGAGGCGGGGCCGGAGGGGCGGTCTCTCCGGCGCCTGAGGCGACGGAAACCGGCCGTGTCGCAGCCCGAGAGGCCTGAGCCCGAGGGGCAGCCTGCGGGGCGTCAGCCCATGAAGGCGAAGGGGATCGCCGAGAGGGCCATCGCCCGGGCCTCGCCGAACACGGAGCGGCGGGGGCCGGGGAGCGCGGCGCCGCGGCCCGGCAGGAGGCGTTGGAGGAATGCCGCGACCAGGAAGACCGGGTAGGTCGCCCCCAGGATGATGCGGAACTGGATCTGCTCCTGATGCGCGCGCGAGACCGTGGCGAACGGACGGGGCATGGCGTCGAACCTCCTCCTCCCGCCGGGCGGCGGGTGCATCGCGCGGGCCGTTGCCGGCCCGCTGTCTCTCGGACCGCCGCGGCGCCGGCCGCGGCGGATCGGCGTGTCGCGGCCGCTCAGGCCGCGGCGGCGAGCGTGAAGCGGGCGCGCTCGACGCAGAGTTCGGTGACGCGCTCGGCACCGCACCGCCGCGCCTCGCGCTCGGCCGCGTCGCGCAGCCGCTTGGCGAACGAGATCCGCACCAGGACCGGGCTCTCCCCGACCGCCAGGTCGAGCCGCGTCCGCGCGTCCTCGTCCCAGGGCAGTTCGGCGAGCGCCCGCGCGGGGGTCGCCTCGACGGCGTCGAGGTCGCGGGCCAGCGGCAGGATGTGGAAGAGGGCGTCGAAGAGCGCGTTGCAGACCTCCTGCACGAGGTAGGTCGCGCCCGAAAAACCCATGAACGGCGTGCCGGTGTGGCGGCGCACCACCGCGCCCGGGAAGGAGGCCGGGATGTAGACCGCCCGGCCCCCGCACTCGGCGAGGTACATGCGCTCGTTGTAGGACCCGAACAGCACCAGCGGCGGCGTCTCGCGGATCGCGCGGCGCACCGCCTCGTTGTCGGGCTTGGTGCCGGCCGTGCGGGAGACCGCGAAGCGGCAGGGGAGGCCCATCTCCTCCTCGAGGAAGTGGCGCAGGCCCCGCGCGTAGGTCTCGCTCGCCACCACCCCGAAGCTCGCCGAGGCGAAGAAGTCCTGTGTCACCGAGCGCCAGAGATCCCACAGGGGCTTGAGGGTCGTGTGCTTCTCGCGCGCGATGAACGGCTCGGGGTCGAGGCCGAGGATGTCGCCCAGCGCCCGCAGGAACTTCGTGGTGCTGTGCACGCCGATCGGCGCCTGCAGGTAGGGCCGGTCGAGCGCTTCGCAGAGCAGGCGCCCGTACTCGCGGTAGAGGCAGATGTTGGCCTCGGCCTGCGCCAGCCGCGGCACGTCCGTGAGGTGCGAGCCCAGCGGGAAGACGAGGTTCACCTCGGCGCCGATCCCCTCGACGAGGCGGCGGATCTCCGCGAGGTCGGAGGGCATGTTGAAGGTGCCGTAGGCCGGCCCGATGATGTTGACGCGCGGCTTGGCCGCGGGGTCGCGCGGCGAGGCATCCTTCGGCGAGGCGCCCTTCGGCGAAGCGTCCTTGGGCGCGGTGCCCTTGCGGCCCGCCTTCCTGGCCCCGTACTCGTTCCAGAGCCAGGACAGGGCGCGGTCGGCGGCCTGCCACTGGTCCTCGTCGATGGTGCGCGGCAGGAAGCGCTGGAGGTTGGTGCCCTCGGGCGTCACGCCGCCGCCGATCATCTCGGCGATCGAGCCCGTGACGACGACGCTCGGCTGGGTCGGGTCGAGGGTCGCGTGGGCGCGCTTCATCGCCCCTTCGGTGCCGTGGCGGCCCAGTTCCTCCTCGGCGAGGCCCGTCACCACGATCGGCAGTTCGTGCGGGGGCAGCGCGTCGGTGTAGTGCAGGACCGACGTCACCGGCAGGTTCTCGCAGCCCACCGGGCCGTCGATGACCACCTGCAGCCCCTTGATCGCCGTGAAGACGTAGACAGCGCCCCAGTAGCCGCCCGCGCGGTCGTGATCGAGGACGAGCATCAGGCCATCTCCCCGATCGGCGGCGCGGGGCTCCGGGCGGCGGCCTTGGCCGCCGGGCGCGCCTTCGGCACGTCCTCCCAGATCCCGGCCGCGTGGCCCTCGCCGACACCGGCGAAGAACGCCCGCATGGCGGCGAAGCGGTCGCGGTTGCCGAGGGCGGCGTTGATCACCTGCGCGAGCGAGCCCGCGCCCGCGATGCCCATCAGCGGGCGGGCCGAGATCAGGTTGGTGAAGTAGAGGGCCGGGATCGCCCGCTCCTTGGCCTTCTGCACCACCGGGGTGGTGCCGATGGCGAGATCCGGCGCGTGGTCGTGGAGCGCCGCGAGGTCGTGCTCCAGCGAGGCGCGGAATTGCACCTGGGTGCCGCGGGCCTCCAGCCACTCCCGGTCGGCGTCCGAGAAGCGCGTGCGCGGGCAGGCCGTGCCGACGTAGGGCACCTCGGCCCCGCTCTCGACGAGCAGGCGCGCGACGAGGAGCTCCGAGCCCTCGTAGCCCGAGAGGGTGATCCGCCCGCGGATCGGGTTGTCCGCGAGCGCGGCCCGGATCGCCGGCAGGATCCGGTTCTTGGCCGCCGCCACCGTGGCGCGCGCGACCCCGCAGGCCTCCCCGACCGCGTCGAGCCACGCGGCGGTGCCGTCGTGCCCGACCGGGGCCGAGCCGAAGACCGGGCGGCCGGCCGCCTCGAACTCGCGGGTGCAGGCGGTGTAGAACGGGTGGATCGCCGCCACGGCCGTGCCGTCGAGGGCGGCGTAGAGCTCCCGCCACTCCCGCGTCGGCACCACCGGACCGACGCCGAGACCGAGCGGTTCGAGCAACGCGCCGATCTGGACGGGATCGACCGGAAACATCTCGCCGAGCAGCGTCACGCTCGGGCGTCCGTCGCGGCCCTGGCGGGGCGCCGCCACCGGCCCGCGCTCCGCTTCCGCGCGCGCCACCTTCAGCATCGCGCCGGCCAGCACGTCCTTGGCCTCGGCGTGGGTCGGCACCCCGAAGCCCGGCACGTCGATGCCGATGATGCGCACCCCGTCGATCTCCCGCGGCAGCAGCCGCAGCGGCACGCCCGAGGCGGTCGGCACGCACAGGTTGATCACCACCACGGCGTCGTGCTGGGCCGGGTCGGCGACCGCATGCACCGCCTCGCGGATGTCCTCGAACAGCTTGCCGGTGACGAGGGTCTCGGAGTTGAAGGGCACGTAGCCGACCGTGCGGCGCGCCCCGTAGAAGTGCGACGTGAAGGTGAGGCCGTAGACGCAGCAGGCCGAGCCCGACAGGATCGTGGCGGTGCGCCGCATCCGCAGCCCCACCCGCAGCGAGCCGAAGGCCGGGCACATGCTCTGGGGCTGGTCGTGAGGACCGGCCGGGTAGTCGCGCTTGAGCGCCGCCACGGTCTCGCCGAGGCCGGCGGCCTGCGCCGCCTCCAGCATCGCGGCTTTTCCGGAATGGCAGCCGTGGCCGTCCTCGCGGGCGGCGGCGAGATTGACGCCGTCGGGCGGAGCGGTGCTCCGGGCGCGCAGCGCCCCGATG
The DNA here is from genome assembly GCF_046557895.1 of Methylobacterium oryzisoli. NCBI lineage: Bacteria > Pseudomonadati > Pseudomonadota > Alphaproteobacteria > Hyphomicrobiales > Methylobacteriaceae > Methylobacterium > Methylobacterium oryzisoli. The sequence goes on from NZ_JBKIBX010000024.1 coordinate 9,930, forward strand.
TCGAGGGTGGCGCCCATGCTCACACCGTGTCGTAGACGACTTCGAGGGACGGCTTCTGCACGAGCGGGCGCCCGCACATGTCCTCCTGGCTCGCGGGCTCCAGCACCACGCCGCGCCCCACCGCCTCGCCCTTGAACAGGCCGAGCAGCCCGTCCTGGGTCAGGGGCTTGGGCTGATGCGGCGCCGCGCCCGCGACATTCTCGGCGAGGCCGGCGAAGAGCGCGCCCCAGCGCCCGTCGGGCCGGCCGATGATCTCGTAATTCGCGCTCTTCTTGCGGATGTCGTCGTCGGCCGGGATCGAGGCCAGGACCGGGATGCCGACCGCCTCCGCGAAGGCCTGCGCCTCGCCCGTGCCGTCGTCCTTGTTGATGACGAGGCCGCCCACCCCGACATTGCCGCCGAGCTTGCGGAAATACTCCACCGCCGAGCAGACGTTGTTGGCGACGTAGAGCGACTGCAGGTCGTTCGAGCCGACGACCACGACCTTCTGGCACATGTCGCGGGCGATCGGCAGGCCGAAGCCGCCGCAGACCACGTCGCCCAGGAAGTCGAGCAGGACGTAGTCGAAGCCCCATTCGTGGAAGCCGAGTTTTTCGAGGAGTTCGAAGCCGTGGATGATGCCGCGCCCGCCGCAGCCGCGGCCGACCTCCGGCCCGCCCAGCTCCATCGCGAACACGCCGTCGCGCTTGAAGCAGACGTCCTCGATGGCGACCGCCTCGCCCGCGAGCTTCTTGCGGGTGGAGGTCTCGATGATGGTCGGGCAGGCGCGCCCGCCGAACAGCAGCGAGGTGGTGTCGCTCTTCGGATCGCAGCCGATGAGCAGCACGCGCTTGCCCTGCTGGGCCAGCATGTAGGAGAGGTTGGCCAGCGTGAAGCTCTTGCCGATGCCGCCCTTGCCGTAGATGGCGATGATCTGCGTCTCGCGCGTGGCCGCGACCGGCACCGGGTCGGGCGCCATCGCGGCTTCCGCCCGCAGGAGGGCGGCCGGCGGGCCGGCGGGGCGGAGGATGGCTCCGTTCAGCGCTGCGATCATGAACAGGCTCTCCAGTCGAGGACCATCTTGAGGCAGGCGGGGTCGCGGAAGGCCGTGGCGTAGGCCTCCGGCGCCTCGGTCGCCCCGCGGCGATGCGTGATGAGGCCGTCGAGGCCGAGCGCGCCCCCGGCCACCAGGGCGGCGACGGCCTGCAGGTCGTCGGGGCGCCACTGGGCCGAGACGCGCAGGCGCGCCTCGCGCAGGAAGGCCGGCGGGAAGGCGAAGCCGAGCGGTGCCTCGTAAAAACCCGCGAGCACGATCTCGCCGCCGGGTTGCAAGCGGGCGATCAGCGCGTCGAGGAGCCCGGCATCGCCGCTGACGTCGGTGATGCGCGCGTAGGTCGCCGCGTCGCTCTCCGGGTCGATCACCGGGTAGCCATGGGCGCCCGCGCGCCGGGCGGCGTCGCGCTCCCAGACCACCGGCTCGGCGCCCGTCAGGAGCGCCAGCCGCGCGAGCAGCCGCCCCAGCGTGCCGTGCCCGACGATCAGGTGGCGGCCCCCGCCCTCGCCGCCCGACAGGGCGTGGTAGGCGGTGGCGGCCAGCGCCATCAGGATGCCGCGCTCGCCCAAGGCCTCGTCGAGGGGCAGGAGCCGCGCGCCCTCCACCACGAGGTGCGAGGCCGCGCCGCCGAAGAGCCCGCGCACCGGCCCGAAGCAGCGGGCGCCCGGCACGAAGACGAACTCGCCGACCCGGCGGCCCGAGGCGGGGCCGGCCTCCACCACCCACCCGGCCGATTCGTAGCCCGGCACCAGCGGGTAGCCCATGCCGGGGAAGTCCGGCATGCGGCCCGACCAGAGCAGGCGCTCCGTCCCGGTGCTGATGCCGCTCCAGGCCACCGCCACCACGGCATCACCCGCGCCGGGAGCGGCGAGCGCCAGCCTGTCGAGGCGGAGCCGTTCGGGTCTGTCGAGGATCACGGCCAGCGCGTGCATCGGGTCGGCTGCCTCCGCCCTCGCCGGGCGCGTGCCGCTTCATGCGGCAAATGTCATCTTAGTAGTACACTAAGGTGCGTCAAGTTGAGTTTACACATTTGAGCCGGAAAGGCGCTCCGCCGCAGGCCGTTCGGCGACGAGGAGGCGCGTGAGGATCGGCCGGCGGGTCGGCACCTCGCGCACGGCCGAAAAACCGGCGCGGGCCAGCATGCGGGCGAGTTCGGCGGCGGTGCGGGGGCGTCCGCTGCCCATCGCCAGCAGGTAGAAGCCGAAATACGCGTCCCCCACCGGCTCCGCCCCGGGGGTCTCGGCCATCGGCTCGGCCAGCAGCAGCGTGCCGCCGGGCGCGAGCGCCGCGTGGGCCGCGCGCAGGAGGGCGAGGGCCGGCGCATCGTCGTGGTCGTGGATGACGCGCACCAGGGAGACGGCGTCCGCGCCGGGCGGCAGGCCCGCGTGGAAGCTGCCGCCGACCGCCTCGGCGCGGCCGTCCAGGCCCTCGGCGGCGAAGCGCACCCGGGCGCGGGCGGCGACCGGCGGCAGGTCGAACAGCGTCAGGGCGAGGTGCGGATGGCGCCGCAGCGCCTCGACCGCGAAGGCTCCCTCGCCTCCGCCGACGTCGAGCAGGCGCCGGTGGCGCCCGAGGGGCCACGCGTCGAGGATGTCGCCCGCGACCAGCGCCTGCGAGGCGCCCATCAGGGCGCTGTAGGGGCCGGTGGCCTCGCCCGGCAGCCCGGCCGGGTCGGCCGCGCCCGCGTAGCCCCAATAGGCCGAGAGCCGCGTCGGCCCGCCCTCCCGCCGCAGCAGCGCCACCGGGTCGCGCAGGTCCTCGTACAGCATGGCATGGTGGGTGATCATCGCGCCGATCCCGGGATTGCCGAGCAGCGCGGCGCCGAGATCGGCGAGGGCGTAGCGCCCGTCCGGCAGCGGCGTGAGGAGGCCGAGGGAGGCGGCGGCGCGCAGGAGCAGCCGGGCCGAGTCGGGCGGCAGGTCCGTCCGCCGGGCGACCGTCTCCGGGGGCAGCGGCCCCTCCGCGAGCATCCGGAAGAGGTCGAGCCGCACGCAGGCGACCAGCACCTGCGCGTAGACGAAGCCGGCGCAGAGGTCGAACAGCGCCCGCGCGTTGCGGCGCGCGACCGGCCGCGTGAGAGGAAACCCCGCCGCCCAGCGCTGGAAGGCGGGGCGCGCGACCAGCCGGTGACGGAAGGCGAGCCAGCGCTCGCGCCAGCCCGCCGCCCGGGACGGCGGGACTGCCGACAGCTCGGCTTCGGGGGACGCTCGCGCCATGATGGGTCCTCGGCCTCGGTGCGCTGCTGCGGGCGAGGCGTGACGCGCGGGGAACCCCTCTCCCGAGCGGGAGAGGGGCAGGGGTGAGGGTCCAGGTGGGGCCGCAGTGAGACACGGAGCGTGGTGAGGGGAGCGGAACGGGTCCGCTTCAAACACCGACCGTTGTGCTGGTAGCGGGCAGCGTCCTGCCTTCTTGCTGCACCCTCCCGGGACCCTCACCCCTACCCCTCTCCCGCACGGGAGAGGGGATCCCGCGCGGTCCGCGCCTCGTCCGGGAAACGGCGATTCCCGCGCCGCCTACGCCGCCAGCCCCGCGGTCACCCGCGCGGGCAGGAACAGCCGGACCTGCGCCCCGATCTCCTCGCGCAGGCGCTCGGCCCCGCGGCAATCCGGGATCACCTCCACGGCCTCCCGGGAGAGCCCTGCGAGGCGGTGCAGCGCCCCCTGCATGCCCAGCAGCGCCGCCGCGTTCGGCCGCCCGAGGGTGGCGTCGCGCCCGACCGGCTTGCCGACCTCCTCCTGGCGGCAGGCGACGTCGCGCAGGTCATCGGCGACCTGATAGGCTTCGCCCAGATACTCGCCGAGGAGCCGCCACGGCATCGGCTCGGCGCCGGCCGCCGCCGCGCCCGCCACCGTGGCGGCGGCGAACAGCGCGCCGGTCTTGGCCTGCTGGTAGGCCGAGAGGCCGACGCTCGGCTCGGATTCCCAGGCCTGGCCCGCGCAGATGCCGTTCGGCGAGCCCGCCGCCCGGGCCATCAGCCCGACGAGGGCGGCGAGCCGCGCCGGAACGCGGG